>JBMOKH010000134.1:0-6089 GCA_049315365.1 Candidatus Nanopelagicales bacterium | reverse complement strand
TCGTCGACGAGGGCTTCGGGTCGCTCGACCCGGATCGACTCGATGACGTCATGGCCGAGCTCACTCGCCTCCGGGCGGACGGGAGAACGGTCGGCGTGATCAGCCATGTCTCGGAGATGAAGCGTTCGATCCTTGAGCGCGTCAGCGTCCGCCCGCTCGACCCCGGGTCGGGAAGCACGCTCAGCGTCACCTGGATGGGGGAGTAGATGGATTCATTCGAGCAGGGACTGTCGATGACGGTCGATGCCGCGGAGACCGCCGATGGCTCGTTTCGTGCATCCTGGCCGGTGCCTGATGCATGGCAGCAGGGGAGGGGAGCCTGGGGCGGCCTGGTCATCGGTGCCTCCATCCGTGCCCTCGCCCTCGTCAATCCCGAGCCGGGCAGGGCTGTCCGGACGATCTCGTGCCACATGTTCGGCCCGGTGCCCAACGGCGACTGCTCGATCGCGGTGGCACCCGTGCGCAGGGGCGCAGCCATGTCGACCTGGTCGGTGAGCATCTGGGATCCGAGCGGTGCCCGTTGCACCGAATCGATCGTCATCACGGGCGGATCTCGCGGCGAAGACATCGCCTTTCCGGAGTGGGGCACCGCGACCATGCCGAAGGCGCCCGACTGGGAGCATGTCCCGGCCGTGCCGGTGGGGCCGCCCATGGGACCGGTGTTCGGCCCCCATCTGGAGTTCCGTCCCATCGCTGGCCTGCCCTTCTCCGGGTCCGAGGCCATGGCGCTCGGCTGGTCCCGCTTCACCGAGCACGCGGCGCCGCAGGTGGAGCGCGGGTGGACCGCGGAGGAATTGCTCGCCATCGTCGACGGGTGGTGGCCGGCGGGCTACGTCCGCCTTCCCGCACCGCGGACCATGGCAACGGTCTCGTTCAGCGCCCACCTCCTCGCCGACCCGGCGAGCGTGCCCATCGGCGAGCCCGTGCTCATGGAGAGCGCCGTGACCTCCGCATACGAGGGCTTCACCTCGGAGCTGCGGCGCCTGTGGAGCGTCGATGGCCGCGTGCTCGTCGAGAACCTGCAGTCGATCGTCGTCGTGAACTGAGCGGCTTCCTCGCGCTGCAGCGGGCCGGGATTTGCTGGCAGGATCAGCCCATGAGTGCGAAGCAGCGATCCTTGGCCGTCTTGGGCTGGCTGGGGTCCAATCGATCCCTCCCCGAGCGCGCGGCGCTGTTCGCGGCCGCTGCAGCCGTCGGACCCTCCTTCGAGCCGGGCCTGCAGCCGCGGCGCACGATCGACCAGGCCATCGCGACCGGGCTCATCTCGGCGACCACGCTCTCGGCTGTGACGGCATCCCAGAGCATCATCGAATCCCTCGGCCGGACCGTGGCGCGCCGAGGCGACGAGGAGCCGAGCGCTGCGGCCGCCCTCATCTTCGCGGTCGGGACGAATGCCGTCGCTGCGGCAGGGTGCGAGGCGATTGCCCGCTCCCTGCCCCCACACGAGGACGAGCGCTTCCGGCGCGGGGCCATCAGGGTGGTCGCCCAGCGGGCATCGCGGGCCGCGCTCGCGGGGGCTGCGCTGTCAGCCGTCATCGGGTCCCTCGATGTCCTCGCAGACCATTCCCCGCGCTTCGGCTGGGTGCGCCGCGTGCCGATCGCACTGCCTGCCGGCGTGGCAGCCTCGACCATCGAGATCCAGCGGGTGCACCGCAAGGCGCAGGCGAGCGGTGACACGACCATCGCGGACGTGTCCACGCGCAACTCATCGGCGATCGCCGTGGGCGTTGGCGCAGGGGTGCTCGGGCTCCAGGCGGGCGAGCGACTCGTCGCCCGGGCCGTGGCGCGGGGCGTGGCGCGGGTTGCGCCCCGCTATGACGTCGTCTCCAATCCGGTGGGCCACGCGATCTCGCTCGCCATCCTCGGCGGTGGGCTGCTTGCTGCCTACGAGTACGCGGTGCGGCGAGTTGAGCAGGGCGGGGCAGCCGTCGAGCCAGCCTACGAATCGCCGCCGCAGAGTCAGTTCGTGTCGGGCAGCCCGAGCAGCCTCATTCCCTTCGGGACGCTGTCGCGCGAGGGCCGGCGGTTCACGAATATGGTCCTCACCCGCGATGAGATCGCGAACGTCATGGGCACGCCCGCGACGTGCGATCCGATTCGACTCTTCGTCGGCCTCGACACGGCCCCCGAGGTCGAGGACCGGGTCGATCTCATCATGGACGAACTCGTCCGTACCCGTGCCTTCGAGCGCGAGGTCCTCGTGTTCGCCTCGCCGACCGGCTCCGGTTACATCAACTACGTCTTCGCCGAGGCGCTGGAGTACATGACGCTCGGCGACTGCGCGATCGCGACGATGCAGTACTCGATGCTTCCGTCCTCCATGTCGCTCACCCGCACCGGGCTGGCGATCGAGCAGAACCGCGCGCTCATGCACGCGATCACCGGTTATCTGCGGGGCATGGCGGCCCAGGATCGACCCAAGTTCGTCCTGTTCGGCGAGAGCCTCGGGGCGCTCACGATGCAGGACATCTGGCGCCATCGCACGGTCGAGGCCATGGAACGCGACTTCGTCCACTCGTCGATCTTCCTCGGGACGCCGTCGGCGACCGAATTCGCGAAGGCCTGGCGGCTGGATCCCGGCCGCATCGACCCGGACGGTGCGATGCTCGAGGTCGACAACTTCGGCGAGGTGATCGACCTCGATCCGGGGCAGCGGGCCGCGGCCAAGCATTACCTCATCAGCCACTACGACGATCCGATCCCGAAGTTCGGCACGAACATCCTCCTGCGCCGGCCCTGGTGGCTCGGTCCGGGCGATGAGCGACCGGCCAGGGTCCCGAAGTCGACGACGTGGCGGCCCGGCACCACGTTCGTCCTCACCGGGGTCGACCTCATCAACGCGATGGATGTCGTTCCCGGAAGGTTCGGCCGCCGCGGGCACGACTATCGAGAGGACATCGCGCGATTCGTCTCGGCGGCCTACGACCTTCCGGTGACCTCCGAGCAGATGCTCCGGATCGAGCGGGCGCTGCGTGCGCGCGAGCTCAAGTGGGCGCAGGACCGGGTGGTGTCCGAGCAGGTGGCGCGGGCGAAGGAGGCGCTGCTTCGCGAGATGAAGAACTGGGGGGTGAGCTCCGGTGCCGGCGGGTCCGCCGATTCACTGCTGAGCAGCCTCCTGGGGGAAGCCATGCCGGCCGAGCCTGCGCCCGTCAAGAAGGCGCCCGTCAAGAAGGCGGCAGCGAAGAAGGCGCCGGTGAAGAAACTGCCCGCGAAGAAGGCGCCAGCCAAGAAGACGGCCGCGAAGAAGGCGCCGGCGAAGAACAAGCCGGCGGGGCCGTTGCCGCTGATCGGCGAGTAGCGGCGCCGAGCACTTGACGGCGGCCGCCTGGCCCACCTCTGACGAGCGTGCGCACGAGTTCGTGACGTTTGGCAGCGGAGGACCACTGAGCGCGAGTCCGAGTGCGCGCCTGAGGTTCAATCCGTGGCCTGCCTGCGGTGGGGAAGCCTCGCGGGTGAGACGCCAAACCGCGGCAACGGTCTCGCTGTCGCCTTGAACGTCGGTACGTCAACGCTTCGTATCTAAGTCAACGCATCGTATCTAATTAGATCATTGGCTATAGTTTTCTATATGGACGTCTGTGATCCAACGCGGTCGGTGACTTCGGCGCTCGATGGGCCGATTTTGGCCGTTCTAGCGTCCTCGGGTCACCCGTTGACGGTGGGTCAGGTCGCCAGCCTCGCGGTGCGGGGGTCGGAGATAGGCATTCGACGCAGTTTGGCGCGGCTCGTTGAGCAGGGGATTGTGCGCGCCACGATGATGGGGCGAAACCAGGTACACCAGTTGAACCGGGATCACATCGCGGCAGAGATCGCCTGCCTGTTGGGCGGCTTGCGAAATGAGTTGTGGCGGCGCTTTCGAGAGGAGTTCTCTGGTTGGCGGCCGCCGCCGCTGTATGCCGCGGTTTTCGGTTCGGCAGCACGAGGAGATGGCGACGCAGCAAGTGACATTGATCTGCTTCTCGTGCATCCACCGTTTCCCGGCGAGAAGCGCCCGGCCAAGGTCAGCGCGAACCTGCGCGCTGAGCTTGCTGACTCACTTGGCCAGGCGTTGTCGGTCAGCGACGATGGCGATGCCTCGCAGCGGTGGGATGCCCAGGTCGATCGGCTGCGTGACCGGGTTGAGCTGTGGACGGGCAACAGGCTTCAGGTCGTCGACATGGGGTTCTTCGAATGGCGGCGGGCCACTGGGGACCACCAGCGGCTACTCGAAGACGTGCAACGTGACGGGATCGAACTGCACACCACGCGAGCCATCCCCCGGTGGTCGTCGGAGGCGACCGGCCGTGGCTAAGGCATCACGAACCCGGCCCGCATCGAGGCAGGACGCTCGCACCCGCCTGCGCGCGGCGCAGGCCTACCTTGAGGTTGCGGACCTGGTCCTCGCGGAGGAGAAGCGCTCCGAAATGCCGGGGGTGGCCGCGGCCTTGGCGGTGCTTGCTGGCATTGCCGCCTCGGACGCGATCTGTGCAAGTCGCCTGCAGTTCGTGCATCGAGGTGATGATCACCGCGCGGCGAGCGATCTGCTTGCGTCCGCCACGCCTGACGGCAAGACCCTGGCCACCACGCTTGCGCGGCTGATCGATCTCAAGGATCAGGCTCACTACGGTGTCACCCTCGTGTCTGCGGCGACAGCGCGAAGGGCCTGCCAGTGGGCCACCCGGCTCACCACGCGCGCGAGGGAGGAATGCGAGCGGTGACGTCCCCTTGGGCCTAGGTGGCACGGGGTACGAATGTCCTCCTTGACGCATTCGAGGCGCTTACTGCGGCGGGTCCCTAGAACTCGATCGTCTTGGAAATGCTGAGGATCTTCTTCACGTAGGCCTCAGTCTCGGGGAACGGCGGAATGCCGTCGTACTTGCGCACGGCATTGAATCCCGCGTTGTAGGCGGCAAGGGTGTTCTCGAGGCGCTTGCCCGTGACGTCCTTGACCAGACCCCGATTGACGCAGTTGAGCAGCGAAGCAGAGTGAATCGCATCGGTCGGGTCCCAGACGCTCGAGACGCCATCGCTGTTGGCGTCGATGCCGTACTGGTCCCAGACCTTGGGCATGAACTGTGCGATGCCCTGGGCGCCAGCCCTGCTCACGGCCCTGGGATCCCAACTGCTCTCCGCGGCGATCTGGGCCGCGAACACCTGCACCGGCACCTGTGGGCACAGTTGTGACGCCTCCCGGATGACCGACCGATACTCGGCCGGCACGACGACCGGGCCGATGACGCCCGCCTGCCGGGCGACGGGCAGTCCCCACCAGGCGACAGCCCCGGCGATGCCCGCGAGGAGGAGGAGCGCGGCGGCGATCCGCAGCACTGACGGCCCTCGCTTCGACATGGGTCCACGGTAACCCGCGGGGGCTGACAACCGTGAATGCCCCGGGCGCGTACGGTGGGGACGTGACCATAGAGCCCGGTACGCCGCCCTCCGGCCATGACCTGAGCCGGCAGGACCTCGAGGGCATGTTCGAGAAGCGACTGGCGGAGGCCTTCGCGGCCCTTGGAACCTTCAATCTCGCGGTCTTCGGCAAGACGGGTGCGGGCAAGTCGACCCTCGTCAATGCCATCTTTGGTCGCGATGTCGCCAGAACTGGCGTGGGGCAACCAGTGACGAAGGGCCTCGTTTACCACCGGCATCCTGATGGATTCCTCGGCCTGTATGACTCGGAGGGATTCGAGACCGGCACGGCGGGCAACGTCATCCTCGAGGGATTGCAGGCCCTCGTCGCGGACCACGGCGCACGCCCGGTCGACCAGCGAATCCATGCGGCCTGGTACCTCGTCCGGTGGTCAGACCGCCGATTCGAAGGCGCTCAGGCGGAGTTCGTCCGTGCCCTCCGTGACCTTGGCCTGCCGGTCATCGTCGTCATGGCGCAGGTGCCGACCCGCGACGGGGTCATCCACCCCGATGCCCTCGAGTTCGCGCGCTACATCGAGGGACTCGGCCTGCCACTGGCCCCGAGCGGCCGCGTCGTCCTCACGAATGCGCTCGTCGACGAGTTCAGCGGCGCTCCGGTGTTCGGGCTCCAGCAGCTGCTCGATGACACCTACGAGGTGGTTCCCGAGGTTGCCGAGAAAGCACTGACGGCGGCGCAGGTC
>JBMOKH010000133.1:0-6108 GCA_049315365.1 Candidatus Nanopelagicales bacterium | reverse complement strand
GGAAGATGTCGTAGTCGCTGCGGGTCTCCCACGGCGGGTCGATCGCCGGGGTGAATGCGTGGATATAGGGATGCATGTCGGTTGTCGACAGGTCGTGCTTCTCGTACCAGGTCGCGGCCGGGAGAAGGACGTCGCCGAAGATGCCGGTACTCGTCATCCTGAAGTCGATGCTCACGAGCAGGTCCAGCTTGCCCTCGGGAGCGTCGTCACGCCAGGCGACATCGACGGGCCGCTCACCCTCGGGGGTCTCGTCAGCGCGCACGGCATTGGCGGTGCCGAGGAGGTGCTTGAGGAAGAACTCGTTGCCCTTGCTCGATGAACCGAGCAGGTTGGCTCGCCATACGGTGAGGATGCGAGGCCAGTTGCCGGGGGCGTCCGGGTCCTCGATCGCGAACTTCAGGTCGCCGCCCTTCAATTGCTCGGTGACATAGTCGGCCGGCGCCATGCCGGCTGCGTCGGCCTCCGCGACGATGTCCAGGGGGTTGCGGTCGAACTGCGGGTAGGAGGGCATCCAGCCTGAGCGCGCCGACTGCGCGAGCGTGTCGATCATCGTCCGGCCCTTGAATCGGCCCTCGCCGAGGGGGGAGGCGAGCAGGTCGGCGCCGAGGCGGTCGTAGCGCCACTGGTCGGTCTGGACATACCAGAATGCGGTACCGATCATCTGGCGCGGCGGACGAACCCAGTCGAGACCGAAGGCGAGTTGCGCCCAGCCCGTCACGGGCCGGCACTTCTCCTGGCCGACGTAGTGAGCCCAGCCTCCCCCATTGACCCCTTGGGTGCCGGTGAGGGTGATAAGGGCGAGGAAGGACCGGTAGATGGTGTCGGAGTGGAACCAATGGTTGGTACCGGCGCCGAGGATGATCATCGAGCGACCGCCGGAGTCCTCCGAGTTCTGGGCGAACTCTCGGCCGATGCGCTCGGCCATGGCCGCGGGCACGCCGGTGATCTCCTCCTGCCACGCTGGCGTGTAGGGCTCGGGGTCGTCGTATCCGGTCGGCCACTGCCCTGGCAGGCCCTCGCGCGCGACCCCGTACTGCGCGAGCAGCAGGTCGAAGACCGTGGTGACCGTGCGCGTGCCGCTTCGGGTTTGCAGCGTTGCGGTCGGGACGCCGCGCCGGTGCACCCCGCCGCCCTCGCCGCTGCCCTGCCCCACGTCGAAGCGCGGGAGGAGCACCTCGGCTGTCCCAGTGTCGGTCGCTCCGTGGAACGAAAGCGCGGGGTCGATGCCTTCGAGGTCGAGGTTCCACTTGCCCTTGCCGGAGTCGTTGAACCGAAATCCGAGGGAGCCGTTCGGCACATGCGCGCGCCCTGTCGCGGCATCGACGAGCACCGTCTTGAAGGCCGCGCCCTCCGTGCCGTCGCCGAGGTCGGCCGCCGTGATGAACTTGTCGGGCACCCATGCCCCGTCCTTTTCCTTGAGGCTCACGAGGAACGGGAGGTCGGTGTACTGCTTGACGTACTCGACGAACCGTGGCACCTGCCGATTGACGAAGAACTCGGTGAGGATGACGTGGCCCATGGCCATGGCGAGCGCGCCGTCGGTGCCAGGATGCGGCGACATCCACTCATCGGCGAACTTCGTGTTGTCGGCGTAGTCGGGCGAGACGGTGACGACCTTCTGGCCGCGGTAGCGGGCCTCGGCCATGAAGTGGGCATCCGGCGTTCGGGTGACGGGCACGTTGGCGCCCCACATGATGAGGTACGAGGCGTTCCACCAGTCGGCCGACTCGGGCACGTCGGTCTGGTCGCCGAACACCTGAGGCGAGGCGACGGGCAGGTCGGCGTACCAGTCGTAGAACGAGAGCATCGAGCCGCCGAGCAGGCTGATGAAGCGCGCACCCGCGGCATGCGATGCCATCGACATCGCCGGGATCGGCGAGAAGCCGAAGACCCGATCGGGACCATGTTCCTTGATGGTGTGGACGTGTGCGGCAGCGATGAGCTCGTTGACCTCGGGCCACGATGCGCGCACGAGACCGCCCTTGCCACGCGCCCGCTGGTAGCGGCTGCGCGTCTCAGGGTCGCCCACGACGGCCGCCCAGGCATCGACCGGGTCGTCGTGTACCTGCCTCGCCGATCGGTAGGCCTCGAGCAGGACCCCCCGGACGTAGGGGTACCGAACCCGGGTGGGCGAATAGGTGTACCACGAGAACGCGGCTCCTCTCGGGCAACCGCGCGGCTCGTATTCGGGGCTGTCGGCGCCGACGGTCGGGTAGTCGGTCTGCTGCGATTCCCACGTGATGATGCCGTCCTTGACATACACCTTCCACGAGCACGACCCGGTGCAGTTCACTCCGTGCGTGCTGCGCACCACCTTGTCGTGGCTCCAGCGGTCGCGGTAGAAGGCGTCGCCCTCGCGGCCGCCGACCTTGGTGACGGTGCGCAAGTCCTGCGACACCTTGCCCGCGGTGAAGAACCGTCCGGCCCGGACCAGGAACTCCTCAGCTGCATCGGTACCTACTGACGTCACGAATGCTTCCCCTCGGGATCTAGATCTGCGGCACGAATGGTGCGGGTGGGGATGAGATCTGAGCGCAAGAGGTGCGCTTGACATAGTCCCGGACGAACCCACACGTCCATAGAGTCCAAAGTCACTGGTTGCCCGATCTGCGCAAGGACACGAGCGACGAGGGAGGCGTGAATGTCGCAGATCACCGGATTGTCCGCGACGAGTGCCTCATATGGGCAGTTGGTCACCGTGATCGTGTCACCGGCCGGGTTCACGCTCGTTGAGAAGCCGAGCTGATCAAGCGCGGCCGCAGCTTCCTGAACTGCCTCGTCTGGCGTCTGTGCCAAGTTGAGCGGCGGCAGCAGGTTCGCCCAGAGGTCACCCACGCGAGTGGCTCCTTCGTCGCCGATGCGGCTCAACTCCGTCGCGAGCACCTCGGCCAGCTGCTGGTACGGCGAGGGCTGCGCGGCTGTCGTGCCGTAAAGCCATCGGGGCCGACCGCGACCGGCGGCACTTTCTGCCTCGCGCGAAATCGCATTCGTCGCGAGAAGGACGTCTAGGTGCCCGCGCACCGTGTTGGCATGCAGACCGGTGCGCTCCGTCAGGTCGAACACGGTGAGGGGAGTCCCTGACTCCTCGATCAACCTCAGGATCGTCGCTCGGCTCTCGCTGCTCGCTTCTTCAGGCACCCCCCATTTGTAGCACGAATTGTTAATTAATGAATATAACCGGGGATAAATATGAAACGGTGATTAAGGTGACGGCATGACGACACGGGGCACCGAGCGCGGCCGGGTGAGCGTGCTGGTCATGGCAACGGCCGGGTTCACCCTGATGTTCGCGGTGTGGCTGATGTTCGGCGTCCTCGGAATCCCGATTCGCGCGGAGTTCGACCTCACCGACGTGCAACTCTCATGGATAGCAGCCGTCGCCATCCTCAATGGCGCGATCTGGCGGCTGCCCGCGGGCATCGCCGCCGACCGCTTCGGCGGACGCCGCGTCTTCATAACGATGCTCGCGGTCACGGCGATCCCCGCCTACCTCGTGTCGCAGGCATCGTCCTACGGCATGCTCCTGTTCTTCGCCTTCCTCGTCGGCTTCGCCGGCAACTCGTTCAGCGTCGGCATCGCCTGGGTGAGTGCCTGGTGGCCCCAGGACAGGCAGGGCTTCGCCCTCGGCGTCTTCGGGGCAGGCAATGTCGGCGCATCGGTCACCAAGTTCATCGGCCCGGCGCTCATCGTCGCCGTCCCTGCGGCAGGGTTCCTCGGCGGAGCCATCCCCGGGGGCTGGAGATTCGTCCCCTTCCTCTACATGATGCTCCTGCTCGCCATGGCCATCGCCACCTGGTTCCTCACCCCGCACCGCGAGATCACGCCGGGCAGCGGCAGGTCGCTCGCGTCGATGCTCGCTCCCCTGAGGCAGCTTCGCGTCTGGCGCTTCAGCCTCTACTACGTCATCGTCTTCGGGGCATACGTCGCCCTCGCAGCCTGGCTGCCGCTCTACTACGTCGACGTATACGGCCTGCCCCTGAGCCAGGCGGCCCTGCTCACGGCGCTCTTCATCTTCCCGGCGTCCCTGCTGCGGCCCATCGGCGGAATCCTCTCGGACCGCGTCGGCGCCAGGCGGGTGATGTACGCGACCTTCGCCATCATGCTCACCGCGTCAGGAATTCTCATGATGCCGTACGGGTATATCGTCCTGACAGCGCCGGGCGGGCCCGCGAACGAGGTGATGCCTGTCCATGAGGTGATGCCCTGGAGCGTCGGCACCACCCTCTTCACCGTCCTCGTCTTCACGATGGGCTGCGCGATGGGCATCGGCAAGGCCGCCGTCTACAAGCACATTCCCGAGTACTTCCCCAATGACGTCGGTGCCGTGGGCGGGCTCGTCGGCTCCCTCGGTGCCCTCGGCGGCTTCTTCCTGCCACCGCTCTTCGCCTACGCCACGGCCTTGACTGGGATGCCGCAGGCCACCTTCTTCGTCATCTTCGCCGTGACCCTCATCGGCGCAGTGTGGATGCACGTCACGGTGGTTGCAGTCCTCCATCGGGCCAGCCCGGAACTGGCGAACAAGTTCGAGCACGAACACCTTGAGCAACAACAAGACGCCCTTGAGCAACGCGACATGACAGGAGTCCAATGATGAGCAATCCGACGAAGCACCGAGGACCGGACTGGCTCGACGAGTGGGACCCTGAGTCACCCACCTGGGACTCAGGCCGGGCCTGGAAGACCCTTTGGGTGACAACGTTCAACCTCACGCTCGCCTTCGTCGCCTGGTTCCTTGTCTCGGCCCTGGCCCCCAAGCTCAACAGCATCGGGTTCGAGCTCAGCAAGGGGCAGCTCTATTGGCTCATCGCGATGCCGGGTCTCGCCGGCGGTACCCTTCGCCTCATCTGGACGTTCCTCCCGCCCATCATGGGCACCCGCAAGCTCGTGACCGTCACCACGGCCCTGTTCGTGCTCCCCGTCGTCGGATGGGGACTCGCCGTCCAGAACCCGCAGACGCCCTTCACCGTCCTGCTGATTCTCGGTGCCCTCGCGGGCATCGGCGGTGGTGCGTTCGCCGGCTTCATGCCGAGCACGTCCTACTTCTTCCCCCGCGCGAAGCAGGGAACGGCGCTCGGCCTCCAGGCCGGCATCGGCAACTTCGGCGTGAGCGTCGTGCAGTTCGTCACCCCGTGGATCATCGGGTTCGCCCTCGTCGGCGGCACTGCGCAGGTCATGGTGAACGAGGACACCGGGGTCGCAAAGGACGTGTGGTTCCAGAACGCCGGCTACATCTGGCTGCCCTTCATCGTCGTCGGTGTCGTGCTCGCCTGGCTGCTCCTGCGCAGCGTCCCCGTGCAGGCCCGGGGACTGCGCGATCAGCTCGACATCTTCAAGAACAAGGACACGTGGGTGATGACGTACCTCTACGTCATCACCTTCGGCACGTTCTCCGGTCTCGCAGCCGGCTTCGGGCTGCTCATCATCAATGTCTACGGCGCGGCGTCCTTCGGCGATCAGGGCATCGACCCGCTCAGGTTTGCCTTTCTCGGAGCCCTCGTCGGGTCATTCGCAAGAGTGATCGCAGGTCCGGTCGCCGACCGGGTTGGAGGCGGACGCCTCACCGTGGTGTCGGCCCTGGGCATCGCGATCGGCTCCGCCTACACAGCCCTTCAGCTCTCGCCGGCATCGGTCGATGAGTTCCCGAAGTTCCTGTTCGGCATGCTCTTCATCTTCTTCTTCGCCGGGGTTGGGAATGCGAGTACGTTCAAGCAGATGCCGATGATCTTCGAGCGCCGACAGGCGGGCGGCGTGATCGGATGGACATCGGCGATCGCGGCCTACGGCCCCTTCGGCTTCGGCATGATGCTGTCGTTCATGGCCCCGGCGCTCTTCTTCGGTCTCGGAGTCGGGTTCGCACTGCTCGCCGCCGTGATCGCCTGGTGGTTCTATGCGCGGCCGGGTGCACGGACACCCTGCTGAACCCCAACCGCCGACGTCGAGGAGTTCGCGACACTTGGGGAACAATGGCAACCGGATAGTCGCTTAGGCGCATATTCTGCCGTGCTCGAAAAGTCCGTCAACCCACGACATTGGACATCATGACCGATCTGCAGAAGTGGCTGCCCAGGGGCGTGGACGCGATCAACGCCTGGCAGGACGCCTACGGAG
>JBMOKH010000132.1:0-6133 GCA_049315365.1 Candidatus Nanopelagicales bacterium | reverse complement strand
GCCGGGCAGGATCGGCATCGTGCAGCCATGGCGGCGCGCATCGCTCACGAGCCGCCCATAGTCGCGGGCCTCGAAGAAGAACTGGGTGATCGCGAACTCGGCTCCGGCATCCTGCTTGCGCGCCAGCACCAATGCGTCAGCGTCGAGATCAGGCGATTCGGGATGACCCTCGGGGAATGCGGCGACGCCCACGCTGAACCCGCCCACGGATGCGATGAACTCCACGAGCTCATCGGCATGCGCGAATCCGTCTGGATGCTGGGCCCATGGCGCGCCCGGGCCGCCCGGCGGATCCCCGCGCAGCGCAAGGATGGCACGAACCCCCGCGGACTCGAACTCATCGATCACCGAACGGACCTCGCCTCGGCTCGCTCCCACGCACGTCAGGTGCGCCAGCGGCGTGAGCGCCGGCTGCGCGGCAATGCCCGCGACGATCCGGACGGTTCGATCCCGGGTTGACCCGCCGGCCCCGTAGGTCACCGAGATCAGGGTCGGATTGAGCGACTCGAGATCGCGGATGGTTTGCCAGAGCGCTCGTTCGCCGTCATCGGTCTTCGGCGGGAACAGTTCGAAGGAGAAGGAGCGCTCGCCGCTCGCGAGCACCTCGCCCAGCGAGGGGCCGGGCGCGGCACTGACCGGGCCACCGACGAATGACCCCGCTTTCCGCATGGGGCGATCGTAGCCGAGCGAGGGCGAGAAGCCGGAATGCTCGAATACCCATAGGCTTTGTGGCGTGTCAGCATCCGGTCTCGACCAAGCGGAGTTTCGGTCTCGGGTCCAGTCAGTCGTCTCCTCCGTCCTCGTGCAGGAGAAGGACCTCCTCGCGCAGATCAGCCCCGACCTCGTCCCGCTAGGCGAGGCCCTCGATGAGTTCCTTTCCGGGGGCAAGCGACTTCGGCCGGCCTTTTGCTATTGGGGCTGGCGGGGAGCGGGCGGCGATGCCAGCGACCCGGCACTCGACGAGGCCGCGATCCGCGCAGCCGCGTCGCTGGAGTTCCTTCAGGGCTGTGCGCTCATCCACGACGACGTCATGGATGGATCCGACACCAGGCGCGGACGACCCGCCGTCCATCACCGCTTCGCGGGCCTGCACCGCGGATCGGCGTGGCTCGGCTCCCCCGAGACCTTCGGGGTCGGCGCCGCGATCCTCCTCGGCGACCTGTGCCTGTCGTGGGCAGATCAGGTGCTCCTCACGTCGGGGATGCCGGCCGATGCGCTCAGCCGCGCGAAGGTTGTCTACGACGAGATGCGCACGGAGTTGATGGCGGGGCAGTACCTCGACCTCCTCGAGCAGGCACGCGGCGGGGGATCGATCGAGCGCGCACTTCGCGTCGTCCAGTACAAGTCCGCGAAGTACACCATCGAGCGCCCCCTACACATCGGGGCGGCGCTCGCCGGCGCGAATCACGAGCTCACCGCCGCCTACACCGCCTACGGGCTCCCGCTCGGCGAGGCATTCCAGATGCGCGACGACGTCCTCGGGGTGTTCGGCGACCCGAAGGAGACCGGCAAGCCCGCCGGCGACGACCTGCGCGAGGGCAAGCGAACAGTCCTCATCGCGACCGCGCTCGACCGGGCGAGCGGTGCACAGGCTGCCGTCGTCCGTACCCATCTCGGCGACCCGGCCCTCGATGCAGCTGGCCTCGAGGCCCTAAGGAGCGTCATCTGCGACACGGGCGCCCTGTCCTTCGTCGAGCAGCAGATCCAGTCGCGCCTAGCCGCTGCACTCGAGGCTGCGGCCAGCCCGCTGATCGAGCCGGTTGCGCAGGGGTTCCTCACCGACCTAGCCCACGCATCGACGAGTCGCAGCCTGTGATCCGCCTTCCTTCACCCGCCATCCCCAACTGAGGAGTCCGCATGAGCCCGCGAGCGACCGACATCACCCGATGGCTGCCGGGCAGCCCGATGAGGACCGTCACCGGGCCAACCGAGCATGTCGTGGTCGTCGGAGCCGGCCTAGCGGGCCTTTCCGCCGCGATGCGGCTCGCGGGGGCCGGTCGCACCGTCACGGTCCTCGAGCGGGAGTCGGTCCCGGGCGGACGGGCCGGGCGACTGGATATCGCCTCAGCTGACGGGACCTACCGATTCGACACTGGCCCGACCGTCCTTACCATGCCAGACCTCATCGCCGACTGCTTCGATGCAATCGGCGAGACCATGGAGGACTGGCTCACCCTCGAGCCGGTCGCACCCCTCTACCGCGCGTTCTACCCGGATGGCTCGGTCCTCAACGTCCACGCCGACGTCGATGAGATGACCGAGGAGATTCGCGAGGTCATCGGCCCGGACGAGGCTGCCGGCTACCGCCGCTACGTCGAGTTCGTCTCACAGCTCTACCGCTACGAGATGAAGGACTTCATCGACCGCAACATCGACTCCCCGTTCGACCTCGTGACCCCGGACCTCGCGAAGCTCATCTCGATCGGCGGGTTTCGCAAGCTCGCGCCGAAGGTCCGCGAGTACATGACCGATCCCCGCACCGAGAGGGTCTACTCCTTCCAGGCGATGTACGCGGGGCTGTCGCCGTACGACGCCCTGGCGATCTACGCAGTCATCGCCTACATGGACTCGGTCGCCGGGGTCTTCTTCCCCAAGGGTGGAATGCATGCCCTGCCGACCGCCATGGCCGCTGCAGCGGAGAAGCACGGTGTCACCTTCCGCTACGACACCGAGGTCACGAAGGTCGAGACCGTCGGTTCGCGTGCTGTCGCGGTCCTCACATCGACGGGAGAGCGCATCGAGTGCGACACCGTCGTGCTCAACCCCGACCTGCCGGTTGCCTACCGCGATCTCCTCGGCCGCGAGCCCCTCTCGGTCAAGCGGCTGGACTATTCGCCCTCGTGCTTCCTGCTGCTCGCCGGGTCATCGGCGTCCTACTCGAAGATCGCCCATCACAACATCCATTTCGGACGCAGCTGGCGGGGCGTCTTCGAGGATCTCATCGACAAGCGCCAGCTCATGAGCGATCCCAGCCTGCTCGTGACGAACCCATCGCGCTCCGATCCCAGCCTCGCCCCCGACGGCAAGGAGATCTACTACGTCCTGTTTCCGACGCCCAACATGGACGCAGGCATCGACTGGCGGACCGAGGGTCCCCGCTACCGCGACGAGGTCGTGCGGGTCCTCGAGGAGCGCGGCTATGTCGGGTTCGGCGATGCCATCGAGGTCGAGAACGTCACGACCCCCCTCGACTGGGAGCAGCGCGGAATGGAACGCGGCGCCCCGTTCGCGTCCGCCCACTCCTTCATGCAGACCGGCCCATTTCGGCCGGGGAACATGTGGGGCGAGAACGTCGTGTTCGCCGGTTCGGGAACCCAGCCCGGCGTAGGGGTGCCCATGGTCCTCATCTCCGGACGCCTCGCTGCAGAGCGGATCCTCGGCAAGGACCCGGGGTACGCCTCTCGCGCTCGACGGTGACCGCACCGGTGAGGTCGGGCCGAGAAGCCATCCTTCGGCATGGGCTGCCGGGGTTCGCGGGCACCGGACTGCTCGCAATCGGCGCGCTGGGGGTCGGCTGGCTGCCACTCGAGACGAACCTGCTCACCAACCCCCTCGTCGATCTCCTGCGCGGATCGGCCGGCGGCTCGCTCGTCGCTCGAGGGTTCGTCTTCCTCGGCCTCGCGATCCTCCTGCAGGCGTGGCTGGTGCTCGGCGCCGACCTCCTGGAGGACAAACGCCCATCACTGGGATCGCTCACCTGGATCCTGGCGATCTGGTCGGCGCCGCTCATCCTCGCGCCGCCGATGTTCAGCCGCGACGTCTACTCGTACTACGTGCAGGGCCGGCTCCTGGACTCCGGCTCCGATCCTACGACCATGGGAGTGGGCAGCATCCCCGGCTGGTTTCAGGACGGAGCCGACCCGATGTGGGCCGAGTCGCCGACCCCGTACGGTCCGGCCTTCCTCGTCATCGAGCGAGCGGTCGCGTCGTTCGCCCACCCGAACGCCTACCTCGCCGCGCTGCTCCTGCGGGTCGCATCCCTCGCGGGCGTCGTCCTGCTCGTGGTGTTCGTCCCGAAGCTCGCCGCGGTGCACGGTGTCGACCCGGTGCGCGCCACCTGGCTGGCCGTCCTCAATCCCCTCGTCATCATGCACTTCGTCTCCGGGGCGCATAACGACTCCCTCATGGTGGGCCTCATCGTCGCCGCGTTCTGGCTCGCGGCGACCTGCCGGTGCGTCTGGGGCGCGGCCCTCGTCGGCATCGCATTCGCGGTGAAGCCCATCGCGATCGTCGCGCTGCCATTCATCGGGCTGCTGTGGGCCGGATCAGGGGCCTCGTGGCCGCAGCGGATTCGGGCGTGGCTCCTCGCTGCTCTAGCCTTCGCCCTCACCACGGCATCCCTCTTCCTCGCGGTCGATTCCGGCTACGGCGTGCTCTCGGCGGCGTTCGGCACGCCCTCCGGCGTGCTCACGTGGCTCTCCCCGACGACCGCCGTCGGCCAGGTGATCGGATACCTCACCACCGCCATCGGGGTCACCGCCGACAGCGCGCCCGCCGTCTTCGTCGTCAGGGCGATCGGCAGTGCCGCTGCCCTCGCCGTCATCGCGGTGCTCATCCTGCGGCCATCCGGCCGCAGCCCGGTTCGCGGCGCCGCGCTCGCGATCGGCGCCCTCGTCGTCCTCGGCCCGGTGATTCAGCCGTGGTACCTGCTCTGGGCGCTGCCGCTCTTCGCGGTCAGCGGCCTGGCCCATCGCGGCATGCAGGTGGCAGTCCTCATCACGACGGCCTTCACGGTTCACGGCATGGTCGAGAGCAGCACAACGTCGGACAACTTCCTCGACATCACCGACGGAATCACCTTCATCATCGCCGTCGCAATAGTGGGCCTCATCGCACTCGCGAGCCCGCGCGAACGGCGCCTGCTGCTCGGTGCGCCGACGAGCGACATGGCGGATGGGAGGATTCACGCGTGAGCTCACGAAACCTCGACGCGGCCGGCATCCACGACCCCCTCATGCGGGAGTCCTATGAGCGCTGCCGGGAGCTCAACGCCGCGCACGGCAAGACCTATTACCTCGCCACCTTGCTCCTGCCACCGGGGAAGCGGCCGTACGTCCATGCCCTGTACGGGTTCGCGCGCTACGCCGATGAGATCGTCGATGACCTGGGCTCAACCCTCACCGATGCCGAGAAGAGCGAGTGGCTCGTCGGCTGGGGCCAGCAGTTCCTCGACGACCTCGACCGCGGCCACTCCGATGACGCAGTCTGCCGGGCCGTCGTCGACACCGTTCTGCGATGGGACATCCCGGTCGACTACTTCACGGCATTTCTCCACTCGATGCGAATGGACCTCACCGTCACCGAGTACGCCGACTACCCGGCGCTGTACGAGTATGTCTACGGGTCGGCCGCGGTCATCGGACTGCAGATGATCCCGATCCTCGAGCCTTCGGCCCCGGAGGCATTCGAGCGTGCGAAGGACCTCGGAGTCGCGTTCCAGCTCGCGAACTTCGTGCGCGACGTCGGCGAGGATCTCGATCGCGGACGCGTCTACCTGCCGCTCGACGAGCTCGCCGCTTGCGGCGTCACCCGTGGGGATCTCGAGGCTCGCGTTGCGACTCCAGCGGTGAAGGACGCGCTTCGCTTCCAGATCGCCCGCGTGCGGGAGCTCGAGGAGCAGTCGCGTGGAGGCATCGACCTCCTCCACCCATCATCGCGCGACTGCATCGAGGCCGCGAGGGTCCTGTACTGCGGCATCGTCGACGAGGTCGAGCGCATCGACTACGAGGTGTTCACGAAGCGGGCGAGCGTGCCGATCCGGCGCCGCCTTCAGGTCGCCCTGCCTGCGTGGGCGCGGGCCAGGCGGGCCAGGCGCCGCTACGGTCCCGGTCAGGTCAAGGGCCTTCATCCGGTTCAGTAGGAGCGCCGCGCCAGATGGGCGGGCCGGCGAGCGGGGTTCGCTGGAGGCCACGGCGTCCGAGCCAGATCCAGCAGGAGAGCGACAGCAGGACGAGCGCGAACCCGAACAGCAGGTCCTCGACGGGAGCGAAGGCGAGCCGGCCATCACCGATGAATGGCGGCGGGCCGGCGTCCGGCGACGAACCGCCGATGATGGCGTCGCCTGAGTAGCGGACGATGCCGAAGCCGGTGAACATCCCGTTCGTGATGAGCTGGAAGAACACGATGATCGCGT
>JBMOKH010000131.1:0-6139 GCA_049315365.1 Candidatus Nanopelagicales bacterium | reverse complement strand
GGGATCGTCGGCGTCACGCCGCACATGTTCCGCCGCACAGTTGCGACATTGATCAACGAAGCGGCAAGCGTCGATCTCGCCGCGCAGCTCCTCGGTCACACAGATCCGAAGGCGACGATCGAGCACTACATCCGCCGCAACGAGCACATGAACCCGCTGACCACCGAGCTACTCGACCGAGCGTTCGCGCGGGAGCACTAAAGCAAGTCCTCGTGACGCTGTTCGGGAAACGACCGGGTTCCACCGCCAGCGGAACGGGCTGGTTTCCTGAACGTCAGTAGACCGGATCGTCGGTCAGAGCGACCGTGATCATCGACCGGAGCTTCGAGGAGTCACCGTCCGCGCGCGCGACATGGCACGCGGAGTGGAGGCCGTCCATGTCGACCTTGCTCCAGTCGAGACCGTGGCCCGACTCTGCCAGCAGTTGGGCGAAGAACTCGCGCTGAGTCCGCCCGTTGCCCTCGCGAAACGGGTGGGCGAAATTCAGGTAGTCGTACAGGTAGGTCACCTCGTCGACAAGCGCCTCCCGTCCAAGGTCGCGCAGCAGGTGACTCTCGGCGATACGGGTCTCGACGTGTGCGACCGGACGTTCGATCTCCAGCGGCGGAATGAACGAGGTGTCGTCCCCATCGCCCTTCGCTATGCCTACGGTCCGCAGATCCCCGGCCCACTCGTAGATGTCCTGAAAGAGCTGGAAGTGAAGATGCTGAAGGTGCGTCAAGTCGTACGTCCGCGACACCAGTCGTGGTTGCGAGCGCAATTCGGTCAGCCGGAACTCAAGGAGGTCGTTCTCGGCGGCACGCAACTCGTCACTGGTCGTTGCCCCGACTTTGTTCCGCAGTACCGGCGAGCCGGGGGCGAGCAGGTAACCCGCCCAGCGCGCCTCGTGGTCGCCGATCTCCCACGGGCGAGGTTCGGTCACGACAAGCCGTAGCGGCTGCGGACTCGCCTGCCCAGTTGCTCTATGTCGATCTCACCCCGGACGTATGCGTCCTGGTCCGAGCGGGTTGCCTCCGTGCTGCGGGAACCCTCCAGTTCGGAGGAACGCCGGGCATCCTCGACGGCGCGCTTTCGGTGCTCGATCTCGGTGATCTCGACAGTCATCAGTGTTCCTCTCTGGTCTCAAAGTCTACCGATGGCGGCCGACATCGGTCGGTTCCGCGCGCGGAGCGGGGGTGGGGTCACGGGTTCAATTTTGGAAACCCGCAGGTCACGGTGGTGCCGCCGATTCGGCACCACCGTTCCAATCTGATGGATCGGTCGTCGCGGGCCCGACGAGCAGCGCGGGATGCGCTGCGAGAGCGAGGGCCAGGTCCGACATGTCTCCACCGTGCCTCACTGGGTGTAGCGCATTTCTGCCATGCTTTAGTGCCGCACTGAGGGCCTGCTGCTGCTCGAGCTCCTGCCGCCTTGTTGCAGCCGCGGCTGCGGCGTCCACCTTGGCTAGCTCAGCCTCAGCCTCAGCATGGGCCGACACCTCGGCGAATCTCGAACTCACGGTGAGGCGGAAGTCGAGAGTTGGGTCCAAGGCGAGAGCATCCGCTGGGTGACGGATCCGACGTATGCAGCGATGGACCGACGTCTCCCGGTGATGCTCGACCCCAAGGGCACTCTCGCCGGTGTGGTCGCCCACGAGTTGAAGGACGCAATACAGCCAGGCACGGGGGAGTCGTTCCTCGTGCGCATCGTGACTGACATCACAGCTAGAAAGGTGTCGTCCCAGATCGCCCGCAACCGCCAGATCGACGAGGCACTCCTCGTTCAGCTCGCGGGCAACGGAGGAGCCGGCGCGGCGGCAGCCACCCGCGTACTGCTGCGCCGCCTCGCTTGATCGCTGGATGCGAGTCAGTCGCGGATCAATGGGTGATCACGGGCGACTTCCTTGACGCGCGCGCTCGAGAACGATCTGCTCGACGACCGAAGGAAGCTACTCGAGCATCCCCGCGGTAAAGCCCATAGCGATCGGTGCCGGGGCATACTCAGGGGACTTCGACTCCTCGAAGAGCGCGCGGCCACCTAGTTCGGTAAGGCGTGGAGTGAATGCGTCCGTGGCACCAGCGATGTTCGAGCACGCATGCTCGAAATTCGCCGGGTTCACGTCGTCCGCCCAGATCTCCGTCTCGATCAGCACCTGACTGCCCACGAAGAAAGCGCGAGCGAAACGCACGTCGCGATTGATCTGGTTCAAGTGCTCGAAGAGTTCAGCAGATGCCTCAACTTCAGTCACGGCAACGCTGAACACCTGAACCCATGGGTTAGTCGACCCGGCGATCCGAACGAAGAACTGCGCACCCCGGTAGCGAACTGGCAGGTCTCCGTCGTCGTCGGGTTCGGGCCGCTCGCCGGTCAGCGTCGTGAGGAGTTCGCGAACGTACGCATAGACGACATCAGGCCGCATTGGATTCCCCGTTCGAAGACGTGACGCCAACGTATAGGAAGTGCCGGGACACCGCTGGCACTTTTGCCTGTCAAGGGAGGTGCCGAGCTGGGTGGGGGGCGTCACTGTCCCCGACTCGATGATTGATTGTCGCCGTCGCCGGACCTGCGCCATTGGCCCGCGTCCATCCTTTTGGCGAAATGTCAGGGGCTGCAGTTGCTCTTTGAATTGATCGAGACGCCAGCGCCAAGCCGCAGCTTGCTGTCACCAACCGCACGCAACGGTGGTCTGCGGGGATCCGCCCGGGCACGACCGCTCCGGGAAAGCAGTTCCCGGTCGATCGGCGGACGTGTCGATGACCCGGGGATCGTGAAGGGGGATGAGGTGCTCTCGAAATGCATCCGGATTTCGAAGAGCGACGTCCGTGGATCACATGTGAGTGGCGGCGAACGTCAATCACGAGTGAAGGTGATTCCGGGTAACCCAATTTATGGCGACGTCGGCCTTTGTCAGACGCGGCCTGTACCGTAAATGGATCTACGGACAGGGGGAGTGTGTGTCGGAGCGGTGGTCATTTCCGGTTGCGAACAGCCCGTTGGAGCAGGAGCGCGTTGCACTTCGTGCTCGGGTGGCGCAAATCAACGCCGTCGGATCTGAGACGCTGCCGCTGGACGAGGCGCTGGAGTTTCTGCGCAACAACGAGGCACCGGCGGCTGTGCGGCGCACTGTTCTCACTCGGTCTGACATCCCGGCCGATGTCATCGCTGAGGCTCGCTTGATGGAGGACGACAGCGTGCGCGCCTTCGCCATGAGCCTGCCCGGCACCCCGCTCGACGAACTGGTCTTGGCTTCGCGTGATGCATCCTGGCAGGTGCGTGCCGCTGTCGCGGCGCATCCGTCGGTCACGGCCGACCTGCTCACCACTCTTGCCCGCGACCCTTCCTCGGTGGTCCGGCGGGCGGCGATCACTCGGCCGGAGCTGCCAATCGACGTGCTGGTCGATCTCGTCGTCTCTGGGAGATCCCGACTCGACGCCGAGATCGCGTTAGCGCAGCCCGGCTTCGTCATCGCCGACCATGTCGACCGACTCCTGCTGGCCACGGACTTCGCTGCGGGTGCCGTTCTTGCCCAGCCAGAGGTCCCGATCGTGCTGCTTCGGCGCTACGCGAGGAAGGATCACTGCGCATCGGTGCGGGAGATCGCCCTGCGCAGGGGAGCGCCGAGTGACGTCGCAAGTCGTGCCCTCGTGTCCGCCGCGGAGGCGTCTGTGCGCCTGGCGGCGGTGAAAGGCGGGAACTGCTCGCCTCATTCCCTGTCGCGAGCGGTGTTTGACGTGTCCGACAAGGTTCGCACGGCGGTTGCCGCGTGCGATGCGACCCCGACCAAGGCTGTTGACCTGCTGCTGGGCGACAGGTCTGACGAGATCCGAGCCTTAGCGGCATCGTCGAAGAATGCGTCGCCGGAGGCCCTCGCAGTTGCCGTGAGCAGCGATCGGGTTGCCCGCATCCGGCGGGTGGCCGTCCGCAATCCGCGCTGTCTGGCAGATGCGGTGGTGGCCGCCTGCCGTGACGAAAGGATGGTCGTGGTTGCGGTGGCAAACCCGGCCTGCGCGCCGGAAGGGCTCTTCGCCGCTCTCGTCACGCTGCGCACGGCGGCCCGCGAAGCACCCGAAGGGGTGGACTCCAAGAGTCCTGCCGCCAAGCAGGCGGCCGACGTCGCCCGCACCGTGAAAGAGGCAGGGCGCCGATTGGCTCCCCGCGACTGGCGCTGGCTTCGCGAGCTTCCGCTGGAGGACTTAAACCCCGAGGACCTCGACCGCCTGCTGACCGGCCATCTCGCCGACGCGGCGGCTGATGCGCGGGCGGCAATCCGGGCAGCAGTTGCCGTTCACCGCGACGTCGACGACGCGACCCTGCTGCTGCTCGCATCCGACCCCGAACCGGAGGTTCGGAGGGCGGTCACGGCCCGAATCCTCGGCGCCGCGGGAGGCTAGCCACGCCATCGCGCCGGCCACAGCGCTGCCGCTTGGTGGGGCGGATGTCGCACGGCGAATCCTCCGGAGCCCGGCTTCCTTCCAGATGCCGACCAAATGGGTTATACCGCGAACATCACAAGCTTAATGGACGGTTTATATGCCACACTCTTCTTGGAGGTGTTGCAGTGAAGAAGGTCAGGGCGTTCCTGCCATCGACGGAGCAGGCAGCCGCTGCGCTCGGGGCACAGATCGCCGCAGCGCGTAAAGAGCTCGGCTGGACCCAGTCGCAGCTCGCTGAGCGACTTGGAACGACCCGTCACCTCGTGTCGAGGGTCGAGAGCGGGTCGACGAGCCCCTCGCTTGGCATCGTGCTCGAGGCGGCAATCCTGTGCGGCGTCCTTCTGTTCGGCCGTGAGCGGGACGAACTGCGCTCGTTCGCCTTAAGTCAGCAAGATCGTGCGGCACTGCTGCCGGCCCGTGTGCGCCATCGCCCGGTGGAGATCCCCAATGACTTCTAGAGCAAGGCAAGGAAAACCCAGCAGCGCATACGTCTGGGTGTGGCTGCCCGGGGCGGTTGAGCCGGTTGTCGCTGGCGTCATTGTTCCCGCGGGCGGGCTGGTGCATGGGGAGAGCGTGCTCGCATTTCGGTATGCCGTCAGTTATCTCGCACGTCGTGACGCGATCTCACTGTGGGAAATGGAGCTTCCGCTGGGGAGCGAGGTGTTCGACCCTCGAGTGCCGAAGATGGGTCGCGACCCGATGGCGCTTGCCTCATGTCTGCGCGACGGCGCCCCAGACGCGTGGGGAAGACGCGTGTTCAACCTGCGCATGGGCTTGGACGCGTCAAGCGAGGCTCACGAGTTGGCATACATGCTCGGTTCCGGAACAAACCGGATCGGAGCCTTGGACTTCCAGGCCAGCGCCACTGACTACGTGCCCCGGGATGACGCTGCGACCCTTGAGCAACTCATGGACCTCGCAGCGCTGGTCGACAGGGGTGAGTACATTCCCGAAGCCCTCGCGGCCGCAGCGCAGCATGGCACGTCGATCGGAGGCGCCCGCCCGAAGGCCGTGCTGGCCGACGGCGACCGGCAACTGATCGCGAAATTCTCATCGGCCGACGACCACCGTCCCGTGGTCAAGACGGAAGGCTTCGCCATGCTTCTTGCCGCGCGGGCCGGCATCAACGTTGCGCCGGTCGAAGTCCGTCGGGTCGAGGGCAAGGATGTTCTGCTTGTTGAGCGTTTCGATCGTGTTCTCGTGGGCCGAGGACGATTCCAGCGCCGAGGGATGCTGTCCATGCTGACGATTTTGGGGCTGCGCGCAGAAGGCTCCTGGGGGGCGTCTTACGCGCTCATCGCCCAGGAGATCCGCGCAGGGGTGTGGAGCGACGTGCCGGGTGCGCTCAACGAGATGTTCGCCCGCCTGGTCTTCAACATCCTCGTGGGCAACAACGACGACCATCTTCGCAACCACGCGGCATTCTGGGACGGTCGCACACTGGCCCTCACGCCCGCCTACGACCTGGCGCCCACACCGAGGAGCACGGACACTTCGTCGCAAGCGATCGCCATCACGCGAGACGGGCAGCGTGCCAGCCAACTCCGCGTGGCCCTTGACGTGGCCCCTGAGTTCCTCCTCGATCGGAAGGCGGCGCAGGCGGTCGTTGACCGTCTCCGGTCCGCGATAACGGAGAACTGGCATGAGTGTGCTGACCTCGCGCAACTCACGAAGCCAGAGCGTGAGGCACTCCTCGGTCGGCAGTTCCTCAACCCCTACATCGACTA
>JBMOKH010000130.1:0-6262 GCA_049315365.1 Candidatus Nanopelagicales bacterium | reverse complement strand
TGTTCATGCGCAGGCCGGTGACCATCTCGAAGATGTCGAGGATGAGCTCGCGGTCGCGGAAGCCGTAGATCATGGCCGATAGTGCGCCGAGCTCCATGCCGCCTGTCGCGAGGGCGACGAGGTGCGAGGAGACGCGGTTGAGCTCCATCATCATGACGCGGATGGTGCTGGCCCGCTCGGGGATGTCGTCGGTGATGCCGAGGAGCTTCTCGACAGCGAGGCAGTAAGCCGCCTCGTTGAACAGCGGAGCGAGGTAGTCCATGCGGGTAACGAAGGTGACGCCCTGCACCCAGGAGCGGAACTCCATGTTCTTCTCGATGCCCGTGTGCAGGTAGCCGATGCCGCATCGGGCCTCGGTGACTGTCTCGCCATCGAGTTCGAGGATGAGCCTCAGCACGCCATGGGTCGACGGGTGCTGGGGACCCATGTTCACGACAATGCGTTCCTTCTCGCCCTCGGGTGCGGCTGAGATGGTGTCCCAGTCGCCGCCGGAAACGTTGAAGATACGGCCTTCGGTCGTGTCGTACCCGGGGGCGAAGGGGTCTTCGGCTCCGGGGACGGTCGACTCAGCGCTGGCGCTCCCGTAGGTCACATGGTCGGTGGACATTAGTTGTACGACCTCCGCTGATCCGGTGGGGGAATCGTGGCGCCCTTGTACTCGACAGGGATTCCGCCGAGGGGGTAGTCCTTGCGCTGGGGGTGACCGGGCCAGTCATCGGGCATAGCGATGCGCGTGAGCGCCGGGTGGCCGTCGAACACGATCCCGAAGAAGTCCCAGGTCTCGCGCTCGTGCCAGTCGCAGGTCGGGTAGACCGCGACGATGGAGGGGATGTGCGGATCGGCATCGGCAGCGGTCACCTCGACCCTGATCCGCCGGTTGTGGGTGATCGAAAGGAAGTGGTAGACGGCATGGAGCTCTCGGCCGGCATCGCTCGGGTAGTGGACGCCGCTCACGCCGCTGCACATCTCGAAGCGCAGCCCGGGCTCGTCGCGCAGCACCCGGACGAAGGCCACGAGGTGCTCGCGCCGGACGAAGAAGGTGATCTCTCCCCGGTCGACGACGACCTTCTCGGTGGCCGACGCGAATGGCAGGCCCTGATCGGCGAGCGAGAGCTCGATCTCCTCGGCCACCTCGTCGAACCAGCCGCCGAAAGGTGCCTGCGAGGCTCCAGGCATGACGCGCGGATCGACGAGCCCGCCGAAGCCGCTCGTGTCTCCAGAGCCCTTCACCCCGAAGGCACCGTCGCGGGCATCGAGGAGTTCCAGATTCGTGACGCCGGGCGGAACGACCGGCAGCGGGGCGGTCATATCGGTCATCGGAGCAGGCCCCGCATCTCGATCGTCGGTGCCGCTGTCAGGGCCTCTGCCTCGAGTGCGATGACCTCCGCCTTGCGGTGCGGGCCGAGCTTCATGTCCTGGATCTGGTCGTGCAGCTTCAAGATCGCGTCGATGAGCATCTCGGGCCTCGGCGGGCATCCCGGGAGGTAGATGTCGACGGGCACGACGTGGTCGACACCCTGGACGATCGCGTAGTTGTTGAACATGCCGCCGCTGGAGGCGCAGACGCCCATGGCGAGGACCCACTTCGGACCGGGCATCTGGTCGTAGATCTGACGGAGCACCGGCGCCATCTTCTGGCTCACCCGGCCCGCGACGATCATGAGGTCAGCCTGGCGAGGCGACGCCCGGAAGACCTCCATACCGAACCGCGCGAGGTCGTATCGCGCGCCGCCGGTGGTCATCATCTCGATTGCGCAGCAGGCCAGGCCGAAGGTCGCTGGCCACAGCGAGCCCTTGCGGGCGTAGCCGGCGAACTTCTCGACCGTGGTGAGAAGGACGCCGGACGGCAGGCTCTCTTCAAGTCCCATGATGTATCAGCTCAATCCCACTCGAGGCCGCGACGACGCCACACGTAGGCGTAGACGACCAGAACCGTCACGATGAACAGGACCATCTCGATGAGTCCAAAAAGCGCGAGCTGGTCGAAGGCGACGGCCCACGGGTAGAGGAACACGATCTCGATGTCGAAGATGATGTACAGCATTGCGGTGAGGTAGTACTTCACCGGGAAGCGGCCACCGCCCACCGGCTGCGGGGTCGGCTCGATGCCGCACTCGTAGGAGTCAACCCTGGCCCGATTGTAGCGCTTGGGCCCGGTGATCGTGGCCGTGACCACGGAGAATGCGGCGAATCCGAAGGCCAGAAGGCCAAGGATCAGGATGGGCGCGTAGACGTTCACCGCTCCTGGTCTCCTTCGGTCAGATGTTCGTGCTCGCTAGGACGGACGTGCGGGTACCACTTCTGCTTGATCGCTGAGGTGCCGGATTGTGCCTTTGTGAATGGCTTCACGACCTTGCAAAGCATAGTCCGGCCGGCCGGCCGCAGGCACCCGGCCCACCACGCCTCATCATTTCACCCAACCCGCACCCCACCCCCGTCATTTCGTCCAGCATCCGGTCGAACTGACGAAAAACTCGTCAATTGGCCACGAAAGTGGCGATTCCATCCACGGGGCAAGGCGGCCGGGGCGGGCGGTCCGATGCAGCGGGAAGCCGTGCGATCAAGCCGATTGCACGGTCGCCGCCTTGACCACCGGGTTCGTCGCGCGGTGCAGTGCGACGATGCCGCCGGTGAGGTTGCGCCACTGCACCCTTCCCCAGCCCGCAGCGACGATGTCGGCGGCGAGCGCCTCTTGATCGGGCCAGGCCCTGATGGATTCGGCGAGGTAGACGTAGGCGTCCGGGTTGCTCGCCACCTTGCGGGCAACCGCGGGCAGCGCCTTCATGAGGTACTCGGTGTAGACGGTGCGAAAAGCCGGCAGGGTCGGCTGCGAGAACTCGCACACGACGAGCTTGCCACCCGGGCGCACCACCCGCCGCAGTTCGGCCAGCCCGACCGCTCGGTCATGGATGTTCCGAAGGCCAAACGAGATGGTCGCAGCATCGAAGGCACCGGTCTTGAAGGGCAGGTGCATGCCATCACCGGCGACGAACGGCAGGCGCGGCTGGCGGCGGCGTCCGACCTGAAGCATCCCGAGGGAGAAGTCGGTCGGGACAACGGTGGCGCCGGCCCGGGCGAACGGCACGCTCGACGTCCCCGTGCCCGCCGCGAGGTCCAAGATGAACTGGCCCGGCTTCGGGTCGACGGCCTCCACGACGGCACGGCGCCAGACCCGCGTGCGCCCGAGAGCCAGCACGTCATTCGTCATGTCGTAGCGTTCCGCGACGTCGTCGAACATGGCCGCCACCTCAGCGGGGGCCTTTGACAGGTCTGCGCGCGTCATGGGGGCATCCTTGCATCCCACGCCTCCATCCGCCCTCATCGCGAACCACCCCGCCGTCCGAAATGCCGTGGGCCACCGAACGCCCTACGCTTTGCAGCGTGCCGAATGCGAATGCCGTCCGCAGTCCGGAGGGATTGCCAGCCTTCACCGTTCGTACCCGTCCCATCGCCGATCCGCATACCCTGCTCGCGCGACTGCCTTCGCGCGGGCCGCTCGCCTGGGTGCGCGGCGGCGAGGGTCTCATTGGCTGGGGCATCGCAGCGCAACTCGAAGTGAGCGGTCCCGAGCGATTCAGCCGGGCGCAGCGCTGGTGGTCCAAGTGGTGCGCAGCAGCCACGATCGACGACACCGTCGCGATTCCCGGCTCCGGCCCCGTGGCATTCGCATCATTTGCCTTCGACCCTGATCCCGGCACATCGATCATCATCATCCCGAAGGTCATCGTCGGAAGGCGGGGCGGACAGGCGTGGGTCACCGCCATCGACCCGCAGGAGGATCCGCGTAAGTCGCTTCCGCCCGTCTCCGTCCCGGACCAGCCGACCTCGGTGCGGTGGTCCCAGGGCTCGCGCAGCCCCATCGAGTGGCAGGCCAGCGTCGCCGAGGCCATCGGTCGCGTCACCGCGGGTGAGCTCGACAAGGTTGTCCTCGCGCGTGATGTGCTCGCGCAGGTCGACGGAGTCCTCGACCCGCGTCACCTCCTACTCAACCTCGCCGAGCGGTATCCCACCTGCTGGACCTTCTCGGTCGCGGGCCTCATCGGAGCCACGCCAGAGCTTCTCGTCCGCCGCACCGGCGACCTCGTCACGAGCCGAGTACTGGCCGGCACGGTTCGGCGTCAAGGCGACGAGGCCGCCGACGCCGGTCTCGCACTCGCCCTCCTCGACAGCGGCAAGGACCTCGAGGAGCACCGATATGCCGTGCGATCCGTCGCCCGTGCCCTCGCCGCCCACTGCACCGACCTCGACGTCCCCGAGGGCCCCCGTGTCCTGGCGCTCGCGAATGTCCAGCACCTCGCAACCGATGTCACCGGCCAGCTCGCCGACGGCGCATCGGTGCTCGCCCTCGCCGCCTCACTGCATCCGACGGCGGCGGTCTGCGGAACCCCGACCGAACGCGCCCTCGCGCTCATTAGGGAGATCGAGGGCATGGATCGCGGACGCTACGCCGGCCCGGTGGGCTGGTTCGACGCCAATGGCGACGGCGAGTTCGGCATCGCCCTGCGCTGCGCAGAGGTCGATGAAGTGGCCGGGACCGTTCGCTCATTCGCCGGATGCGGCATCGTCGCGGGATCGAGCCCGGACCTCGAGCTCGCCGAGTCGACGGCCAAGCTCGTGCCGATCCGCGACGCCCTCGAATCCCGCTGACCTACTCACGGTCATCGCGGCGTGCCGGTCACGGCTCGCGAACGTGCCCGCTGCCCTTGTCGAGTGGGGCGCGCATGCACAGGACCGACGCACCTAGCTCCACGTCGCGCCCGACCTGCCATTCGAGCGGAAGCGTCTGAAGCAGCGCCACCATTCCCCGGTTGTCGTAGAGCACGTACGCCGTCAGCGAGTCGAATGACAGCCTGCCGGCAACGTCGACGAGCCGCATGAGCATCTTCCGTCCCAAGCCGCGCCGGTGCCAGCCGTCATCGACGATGACCGCGATCTCCGCCCCGCTCTCATCGCTCGGCCCCTCCGGAAACACGTTGCCCAGTGCGACGATCTCCCCCTCGTCATTCGTCGCGACGAGTGTCGCGCCACGGTGTCCTCCAGAGATGCGGCGCAGGTTCTCCTCGCGCCAGGAGTTCATCGGGGTGAAGTAGCGGTGATAACGCGAGCGCTCCGAGCAGCGCTCGTGCATGTCGGCTATCGCCTGGGCATCGGCCGGCCGAGCGAGCCGGATCCACAGCCGCGCTCCATCGCGCAACTGGGTCGACCAGCCATAGCCCTCCTCGACCCCGCGGGATTGAGCCAGCGCCGCAACGAGTCCCAGGAGCGCTGACGCACGGTCGTGCTCGGTGCCCGTGAACGGCGCATGTGCGCGGTGCAGCACGACGTGCTGGTCGAGGGTCCACTGCATCCGCAGGACCTCAGCCGACGTGTCCTCACCCTGCGAGGCGGCCGTCACCTCCCAAGAGTCGGCCAGGACGAGGTCAGCCGCAGCCTGCGGCGCCGCATCGGGGTCGGCGACGAGGGCCGCGCATCGCTGGAGGACGCGGGTCGCGATGTCATCGGCGTCATCGGCCATGCCGCGGGCGACGATCGCGTGCGTACCGACCGAGCTCAACGCCTGAACGAGGCTCTCGCGATCGAGATCACGCGGCGCGTGCAGGATGAGGTCGACGAGCTGCTCCCCGCTCTCATGCTGCGCGCCGAGAACGGTCACGACGGTCACCTGCATGAGTGCAAGGATTCGCAGCAGTCGCGCGAGCGCGGTCGGACTCGTCGAGATCGTCACGCGGGCGCGCCAGGTGCTCACCTCCGGCGCCGGAACCGCCGTCGGCAGGTCGACCGCGGCGAGCGACTCAAGCAATCGCGCCGACAGGCTCGTCCATCCGGACGGGGCATCCCAATCGGTCGATGCCCCGGCGATGACCGAGAGCCCGAGCCCCACCGCAAGCAGGTGAAGCGCCGCGGCCTCGTCATCGATTGACGAATCAACGGCGCCCGAGCCGCGAAGCTGGCGCACGACCGCCGTCAGCGCTGCCCTTCGCTGATCGAGTCGGTGCTGCACGGTTGCCCCGAGCTCTGGGTCGTAGCGGGCCAGGGCCAGCGCCTGGATCTCACGGGTATCCCATGCCGCGGCGGGCGAGCCAAGCACCTCGCGCGCGGCAGTGAGGAGGGCCTGCATCGCAGGGACGGTCGGTTGCTGCGCCTGCTGCTGCAGCGACTCCGAGATCGGCGGGAACGGCAGCGACTCGACAACAGCCCGAAGAAGGGCCGAGCGGCTGCGGCCAACCTCGGAGACCGAGCGAACCGGAAGGTCCGCGGCGCT
>JBMOKH010000010.1:0-26481 GCA_049315365.1 Candidatus Nanopelagicales bacterium | reverse complement strand
TGAAGGTCCTCGGCACCTGGGTGAGCGGCCGCAAGGTGGACACGGATGCCTTCCTCACCCAGGTCGAGGCCATCGATCCATCCGAGCACAAGGATCTGCCCGCGGCAGCGCTGTCGCACAAGTGCTGCTGACCTTGGGCTGATTCACATGGCTGTCCAGGCCTTGAAATCCTTTTGAGGCTGCGGGGACCGTGGTTGTCGCGACACCGGGCGCACCCTGACTCCCCACACGGGGCACTGGTGCATTGACCGCGACTCCATTGACGACCACGATGTTGCGTGGGCAATCCGGGGCGACCGGGTCAGACCCGGTCGCCCCGGGCCGTCACAGTGCGACCTCCTCCAGTTTGCCGGTCGCAACGTCGAAGATGAATCCGCGGATGGAATCGGTGTGCGGAATGAACGGCGAGGCCTTGATTCGGTTCGCCGACTGCACGACATCTACGGCGAGATCGCTGAATGCCTCGGCAGCCCACTCCGGCTTGATGCCTGTTTCGTCCTGAATCGACTTCTTGAATGCGTCGTCGGTGAACGTGAGCATCCCGCAGTCGGTGTGGTGGATGAGGATGATCTCCTTCGTGCCGAGGAGCCGTTGGGAGATTGCGAGGGAACGGATCTCATCGTCGGTGACGACCCCGCCGGCATTGCGAATGATGTGCGCATCGCCCTCCTCCAGTCCGAGGACCTTGGAGACGTGCAGGCGGGCGTCCATGCAGGCGACGACGGCTAGATTCTTGGCGGGTGGGAGGGGAAGTGGGCCCGCAAAGGCTTCCGCGTAGGCGTGATTGCGCTCTAGGAACTGGGGAATGACGGACATTGTTTCCTCTCAGGTTGAATGAAGGCCGCATCGGCCGCGTGATGGGTTAGCGATTGCTGGGTGCTGGGTGCTGGCGGGGGGTAGGTCAACGACAGAACGACGACGCGACGCGCATGTTGTCGACGTGACGCCGACGAGTCAGCAAAACCTGCATTCGGTGACGGTAGCCGGAGTCTGATGAGGCTGCTTGGATTGCTTTCGCAGTTGCCAATACTCCGCAGTTGAATCGAGTACCGCGGTCATTCGGTGTTGCTTGCCCGGGGTCATCGTCTCCTAGAATCCGCTTGTGCCTACTTATGAGTTCCGTTGCAGAAAGTGCGGTGAGACGTATGTCGTCAACCGTCCTATGGATGCGTCCAATGAACCTTCGCCCTGCCCTCAGGGCCATGTCGACACAGTCCGGTTGCTGACGGTCGCTGCTGCGGGTGGCGCACGGCAGGGGGCCGCGCCCGCCGGCGGAGGGTGTTGTGGTGGTGGGTGCGGTTGCGGATGACAGGCGCTCACTGAATATGGCCCCCGATTCGTCCCCGGAGATCATCACGTTCGTGCGCCATGGTGAGAAGCCCGGTGATGGCCATCTTTCTCACGGGTGAGCAACGACGGCGAGATTGACGCCCATTTCCTGTCAGTGCGGGGCGGACCTGAGTGGCGGCGCCGCCGCACTCCGGTGCGTGATGCTGCTAGTGGTGCCAAGGCGTGTTCATACTGCTCCCTCGGCGCCAGCTAGCCCAACGATTTCGTCGGATGTGCCCCTGTCCTGCCGGATTCTTGACTCGTCGTAAAGCCAATAATCCCAGCAACAGCATGCACTTTCACCATTTCTGGTACGTGTCACGCAGCATCTAGAAGGAATGGTTGGGCTTTTCCGCATCAGTGTGAATGACGAGCATTGAGGTGCCTCTTGAACCTGGGGGCATCCGGGCTGTCGAGCGCCGCCGGGAGCACATTAGGAGTGGGCCGGAACCCCGGGAACGCCGAAGGAGCCGGCAAGGTCGTCGACTGTGCTTCGTCCCGCCACGCTCACCGACCCCAGACGATCTGTCAACGCAATGGAACCCTTGTCAGGCCGTGGACCGGCGCCACGTATTGCGCACGAATTTTGGCGCGTTAGTCTCAAGCCCATGTTGCGAGTGCGGGCCCTTGGGCTCCTGGTCATTGCTGGCTCCTTGATTTTTTCAGCGTGCGGCGGTGAATCGGCGACCAGCGAAGCGTCGCCCTTGCAGCAGATCCCGGCGGCGTTCGCCGCGCCCAATGCCACGGGTGAGGAACTTGCAAACGCATGGTTCGGGCTCCTTTCACTCACCGGGCGTCAGGCGGGTGAGGTCGCCGAGTCTGCGGCGGAGGTTGAGGCGAGCCGTTCACTCGTGCAGCCTTACCTCGATCCGGCATTCACCCTGATTCGTGCAACTGGTGAGAGATACACCGCCGGCACCTATGTGCCACTCGATGTCGATGAATACAACGTGTCCGATGTCATCGTGACCGAGCCGCGAAAGGACATCCGCGTCGTCCGCTACTTCGTCACGCAGCCGGGCGCGACGGCGCCTGACTCCGGCGTGGTCATGGGTGACGGGAAGGCACCGCGTATCTCCGTGCTGAGGTGGGATGAGGGTCTGGGCCACTGGGTCATGGTGAGCCACGCAAATTTCAACAACCCTATTGCCGCCATATGCGATCAAGACCCGATAACCGTCACAGGTGAGCCTCCGATGACGAGCCAGGAGGACATCGAGCTCGGTACGTCACTGATCGAGCAGTGGCGCGACATCACGACGGGGAAGTCGAAGGAGAAAGTGCGCCACATCGCCAACCAGATCCAACTTGCCGACGGCCAGGGATGGCCCGCCATCGATGGCAAGCCGATCGAGTGGGCGCCCGCGAAGGCATACGACTTTGCGAACGTTGGCGTGGCACGCAATAACGACCTTCTCGTGGTGTCCTACGACGCAGTGGCCGTCGATCTCGTCATGGAGGGTGACGAGTATCGCGCGAAGTCCACTCCACGGCTGCTCACGTACCTTCTCAGCCCTGAGGGCAAGTGGGAGTTGATTGCCCTCGCCAACTTCACTGTTCCGCAGGCGGTACCAGTTGACGTGAAGTGCGTCTCAGCCTCGTCCTGAGATGGACCACGGCGCCGGGCGCCATCCACGACGACGACACCGGCGTTTGGGCATCACGGGCCGAAGTGGCCGAGATCCCCTTCACCGCATTCGCATCCGCCAAGGCATCCGAGCAGGTCCCCGGCCGCCTCGACGTGCCCGTGCTGGTCGTTCCCTAGTCGGCCTTGCGGCCGAGCACGGAGTGCCGCCTGGAGTAGGTGAAGTAGACCGTCATTCCCACGGCCATCCAGCCCAGGAACACCAGCCAGGTAATCGGGTCAAGTCCGGAAGCGATGATGATGATGAACACGATGCCCAGAATCGGCAGCACGGGAAACAACGGTGTCTTGAATCCTCGAGGGAGGTCGGGGTGACGTCGACGCAAGACGATTACGCCGACGTTCACGACGGCGAAGGCTCCGAGGGTTCCGATGCTCGTGGCCTCGGCGAGGCGACCCAAAGAGACGAAGCCGGCCACGATGGCGATGAGCACGCTGATGATGATGGTGGCGGCCACGGGTGTCTGCGAGCGCGGACTGATGCGGGTGAAGATCGGTGGGATCATGCCGTCGCGTCCCATGGCGAACAGGATCCGCGTCTGGCCGTACAGGGTGACAAGAACCACGCTGAAGATGGAGATGATCGCGCCGAGCGCGATCAACGCACCGGCCCAGGAGCCGCCGGTGGCAGTGTTGGCGATTGATGCCAGAACGGCTTCGCTGCTGTTGCCGATGAAGTTATCCCAGTTTTGAGCGCCGAGCGCGGCCAAAGTGACCACGAGGTACAGGACCGTGACGATGACCAAGCTCCCGATGATCGCGAAGGGGAGGTCTCGCTTGGGGTTCTTAGCCTCCTCGCCCGCCGTCGAGGCAGCGTCGAAGCCGATGTACGAGAAGAAGATCTGGCCTGCTGCGGCCGTGACGCCAAGGAGGCCCAAGGGCAGAAATGGCGCTAGATTGCCGGCGTTGAAGGCCGTGAATGCGATTATGCAGAAGAAGACGAGCGTGGCCAGCTTGAGCATCACCATGATCGCATTGACCTTGGCCGACTCCGACGCGCCGCGAATCAGCAGGAATGCGCAGGCGAGTACGACGATCACCGCTGGGATGTTGAACACGCCGCCCTCGCCGGGCGGATTCGCGATTTGCGCCGGGATGGAGAAGCCGAAGGTGCCGATAAACGAGTTGAGGTACTGGCCCCAGCCGACAGCGACAGCTGCCACCGAGACTGCGTACTCCAGCATGAGCATCCAGCCCACGACCCAAGCAACGATCTCGCCGAGGGTCACGTAGGCATAGGAGTACGAGGACCCGCTAGCGGGGATGCTGCTGGCCATCTCGGCATATGAGAGCGCGGAGAGTAGAGCGGTGAAGCCGGCGAGTAGGAAGGAGATCAGCACGGCAGGGCCGGCCTTGGGGATCGCGACGCCCAGAATGACGAAGATGCCGCTGCCCACAATGGATCCGATACTCAGGTAAAGGAGTGCGGAGCGGCCCATGGTCCGTTTGAGGGTCGACGCGCCGATAACCTCGTTGAGCGGCTTGAGCCGGAAAAGTCCATTGCTTGAACCACGCATCAAGGGCTGCGACATGGCGGTATCCTAGCGACGTTTGAAGTAGTGAGTCGGCTTTATTGATAATGCCCGGAGGTGCGCGCTTGACAGTCATAGTGGGTGTGAGTCCTGATGATTCCGGCACCGATGCGGTGGCGCTTGGCGCTCTGATGGCCCGTCTCCTCGGCCAGCGCATCACGCTCGTGCACGTGCATCCGCCCACGATCGACTACCCCAGCATCGGGCACGTCGATGCCGAGTGGCGAGCTTTCCTGACCGAGCGCGGAAATGGCCTGCTCGATAATGCGACCGAGCAGCTCGCTCGCCAGTGGGACTGCACCGAGGTCGATCGGCGAATGGTGGCAGTGCGGTCTGTCAGTCAAGGCCTGCGGGAGATCGCCGAAGAGCTGGATGCATCGGCGGTCGTCATCGGCTCAAAGCCTCGGCATCACGAAGGGCGGATCGTGTTCGGCTCGGTCGCGCACGCTCTCCTGCACGGCGCGTCGCAGTCGGTGGCCATGGCTCCCGAGGGCTTTCGAGACGCGGCGCCGGGGGCACTCGACCGACTCGTGGTGGGTTTCTCGGCCGCCGAGGAGTCCAAGGAGACCCTCCGCCTTGCTTCGCAGGTAGCCGCGGACGCCTCGATCGCGATCGAACTGCTGACCGTGGTGCTGCGTGCCACGCGCATCGTCAATCCGCGACTGGGTCGAGACCCCGAGCAGGCGATCCTGTCAGCGCTGGTCGAGCAGGAGACAGCCGCGCAGCAGGAGGTGCTTCGCGATAAGGGAATAGCGGGCCGCGTAGTCCAAGGCGACACGGCAGAAGACGCCATGCGGGCGTTCGATTGGCACCCAGGCGATGCCTTCGTCCTAGGATCCAGCACTCGCAGCATTTGGAATCGTGTACTTCTCGGTGAGACATCCCACAAGCTCATTCGCGTCAGCACCGTGCCGGTCGTGATCCTTGCTCGTATGGTCGAAACTGATTGAGGCCTAGGCTGCGGCTGACAGGGCCCTGCTCGTCCGGTTCAGGAGCGCGCTACTCCAGGTCGATCCGGACATTCTGGACGACTGCACGCAGTGACCCCCCTACCGCTGAACCCCAGAGGTAAACGATGGTGTTGGTCCCCATGTCAGAGGTGCCGGGCTTGTTGGTGATGGTGATGGGGGTCGGTCGCAGGACGACCTCGCGCGTGCCTGCGACGGTCGCGTAGGGAGCAAACCTGCCGGCATTAAGCCCCACGTCAGCCTGCCGAGGATTTCGCAGGTCGGTGAAGAGAACCCTCCCTGCGTTGCGTATGTCGAGCGCTGGCGCGAAGGCGATATGGCGCACGGTGAGCCTGCCCATGCCCCGTCCCACCGTGGAGGTGTCGTTGGTGAATGCATTGAGAGCGGGTCTCCCCGCAGCATCGAGGTTTGCGGTGATGGTCAGGTTGGCGCCCCAAGGGACCTTGGTCCGTGCCGCGCGGACCAGCGGGGCGCCGCCGTCTGGCGTCCGGCCGTCCTGAAGGACGGTGAGCGCATAGGTGCCCCCCGGTAGCCTGACGGTCTTGAGCGTCCCCGGGGTCAGGTCATCGATGATGAGTGCTCGTCCTACGTAGACATCGACGACATCAGCACCGAGACCAGCCGGGATGGCATGCAGCACCGAAACAGTGGCATCTTCTTCGGGTGCCATCGGAGTGGATGCCGCCGCGGGGGATGACGGCATGAGAGCTGCGAGCAAGACCACCGCGCATGCGGTGATGCTCGCCCGTGCTCGCTGGCGCATGATCATTCGGCAACCCTTCGCTCGCATCATCGACGGAGAGATAGGTTCCCGAGCGATGGCCGATATTGAGTCGATTCTGTCGGACCCGGGACCCGCGATGCTCTGATCCCGACTCCTGACATGCGGCCGGCACCTGCGACTGTTCCCTGCATCACCTTCGGGCCTCCGGGCCGGGGGTGTCAAGATCACCCTGTGAGCGCAGTCGGCGACCACCCTTGCCCGTCGGACGAAGTGCGTCTGGGGACCGTACTGAAGGAGTGGGGCCGCATCGGGTGCATCGGCTTCGGGGGTCCGCCCGTGCATATCCGCCTGGGGCGCGATCTGTGCGTTGACCCGGAATGTTGGTCGCACTGCTGGGAGCCACCGTTCACGGTGCGACCCGATAGCAGGCGCCTCGAGGCTCGGGGGATCGCCGCTCGGGTCGAGAGGAGAGGTAGATTCCGGGTATTGGGGCCCGAGTGGGGTCCTTCGCGCGCATGAGGAGTGGTGATGACGAGCTTGGCGGCCGCGCCCGCGATCATCATGTTCATTCGCCACGGTGAGAAGCCCGGTGATGGCGGGCCGCCGCACGGAGTGAACAGGCATGGCGAGATCGACGACCACTGCCTCTCAGTACTGGGCTGGACCCGTGCCGGTGCCCTGGCCGGCCTCTTCGCCCAGGCTCCGTCCGCTTCGCATCCTCATCTCACCAAGCCCGAGCGGATCATCGCGACGAGGCCGACGCCCGAGGCGAGGAGCAAGCGCGAGATGGATACGGCCTCGACCACCGCCCACCGGCTCGGCATCACGGTCATCGACCGTCACGCCCGCGGCAATGAGGCCGACCTGGTCTCCGAGGTGCTGGCCACGCCTGAGCCGACCCTCATCGTCTGGCATCACGGGGCCATGGCCAAGCTCGTTCGCCAATTCCCGGTGGCGAACGCCGGCGACATCCCGCAGGACTGGCCCGAGGAGCGCTTCGACCTCATCTGGGTCCTGGTGCTCGATCCCGGGCCGCAGCGGGCGTACCGATTCATCGAAGTGCCCCAGATGCTCCTGGGCGATGACGCCGGCCTGACGGTGATTCGCGCCGGGTAGTCTCGACCGCATGGCGGCAACAAATCCTGATCGGGCGTCGTACTTCCCGGCGATCGAGAAGCGCTACGGGCAGCCGATGTCGTACTGGTTCGACCAGATGAGCGAGATCGCGGATCGCAAGTACGCCGAGCAGATCTCCTACCTGCGTGAGAACCACGGATTCAGTCAGGCTCATGCGAACGCACTCGTGCTGTACTCGAGGGGCTCGACCAGCGCACGGCGGTTTGCATCGATCGATGAGTACCTCGCGCCGTTCGACGATGTCACGTGCCAGACCGTGATGAGCATCTTCAAGGCGATCACGGACAAGTACCCGAAGATGGAACTCGTCATCGCCTGGAATCAGCCGATGCTCAAGCAGGATGGCCAGTACATTTTCGGACTCTCGGTCCACACCAACCACATCCTCATCGCTCCGTGGGGCGCGAGCGTCCTGGAGCAGTTCAGGCCCCGGCTGACGTCCTACGTCGTGAACAAGAAGACGATCAAAGTGCCGGTCGACTGGACGGTCGACGCGAAACTGCTCCGGGACATGGCCGCAGCCCGCCTCGTCGAGGCCCAAGGCTGATCCGATTCGCGGCGCAGGGCCATCGGTGGGAGTGACGGCGAGTCTGGGAGGATGACCTCATGACGGGTCTGTTCGCCACCATCGCCATCGTCGCGAGCCTCGCGATGGCGGCCTGGGCCTTCGTTCACCTGGTGCTCAACCGGCCGATGAGCCGGGCCCTGCATTCCAGTCAGCTCGCAATTGCTGGGCTATTCATCGTCCTCGCGCTCGGCGGCATCGTCCAGATGATTGGCTCTGACCGGGATTTCGCTCGTGCGGAGTTCGTCGGATATCTCGTCCTGAGCCCGGTCATCCCGATCGGCTCCTGGTGGTGGACCCGGGGCGATGGGACCCGGATCGGCTCCGCGATCGTCGTCGTCGTCGGGCTCGTCATGCCGGTGCTCGTCGCGCGAATCCAGCAGGTGTGGTCCGGCGGTGGCTGAGCGATCCACGGGCGGTGCCCGCCTGCTCGTCGTCGTCTACGCGATCTTCGCGATCGCGGCGACAGCCCGGTCGGCCGTCCAGCTGTTCACCCGATTCGACGAGGCTCCGGTTGCCTACCTGCTATCGGCGCTCGCGGCAGTCGTTTACGTCATCGCGACGATTGCGCTGTCCCGGGCCGATCGGACGAGCCGCAGGGTGGCGATGGCGGCCCTGCTCTTCGAGCTGTCGGGAGTCCTCGTCGTCGGGACGGCGAGCCTGGTGTTCCCCGACGCATTCCCGAGGGCAACGGTGTGGTCGACGTACGGCAGCGGCTACCTCTTCATCCCGCTGGCGCTTCCGATCATCGGCCTGTGGTGGCTCCGAAGGACATCTCCCAAGGCCTGACGCTCGCCGGGGGCAGCGTGACCGTCGCGGCCTATCGGCATGGGATCCGAGAGTAGGGCAGACTCGTCCTGAGACATTCCATGAGAGAAGGAGCACACCGTGCCCGCAGTGATCGAGTACAGCATGCGAACGAAGCCCGAGTTCTTCGACGAGGTCCTCGACGACTACATCGCGTTCGCAGACGAGTTCGGCATCATGAACCCGAATGAGGACCTCATCCTCGTGACGGCGGATCGCAAGCGCCAGGTGATCCGCGGTATCGGTGTCTTCGCCTCTGCCACGGAGGCGGCCGAGGTCGGTCACGCAGCCCTGTTCGACCAGTTCCGGGCAACTGTCGCTGACAAGCTCACCGAGGTTCCCGAGCGCGAGGAGCTCGAGCTCATCCACGTGTTCGTCAAGTAGATCTCCTGACGTTCAGCAAGTTTCGGTCGTCGGCGACGGGGCCGACGGCAGGTTGACGTCGATCACACGTGCTTGGCCAGGAATCGCTTCACCTGTCGGATGGAGTCGGTCCATGGCCCGTAGAGGTAGTGGCCGGCACCTCGGTACTCGACGAGGGTGACGTCCTTGCCTGCCTGAGTCAGTGCGCGCTCGGTCGCCCGGGCCCATTCGATGTCGCAGCTCTCGTCGTTCGTCCCATGGAGCATAAGCACCGGCTCGGTGGCGCGGGCGAAGTAGTTGCGCGAGGACATCGTCCGCCAGAACGCGGGATTGGACTCCGGGCTTCCGTATCGGGCGATGATGCGGCGCCCGAGGTTCCCGTCGAATCGCTGCCATCGGTTGAAGTTGTCGACGATGTCGGTGCTGGTTGAGGCGTAGGTGATGACGGCGTCGTAGACCCCCGGCCTGATGACCATCGCCTGGAATGCAACGCCGCCCCCCATCGAGCGTCCGAGGAGTGCCACCCTTCCTGAGTCGATGAAGGGGAGGGTCGAGCCGCGCACTGCGAGCGCGGCGTTGATGACGTCGGTGGCGTAGCCCAGGCGCAGGGTGACGTCGCTGCCCGGATCGTCGTCTGAGCCGGCATGGTTGCGGTAGTCGACGTGCAGGGCGACGTAGCCGTTGCGTGCGAGCCAGTCCTGCTCCCGGCGGAAGCCCTGCCCGGTGACGTACACCGCTGGATCGATGTAGCCGTGGGCGAGGACGACGACGGGGAACGGGCCCTTGCCGCGCGGCTTGTTCATGATCCCGCTGATCGTCAGGTCGCCGCTTTCGTAGGTGATGGCGTGCCGGGTGTACGCCGAGGTCGAGCCGATGTCCTTGCGGATGCGAAGGTCCCGGCCGTCGTAGGTCTCGGCGATCGCCGCGGGGATGGAGGGGTCGGTCTCGGCTGCAGCGGAGGGCGGTGCGAACACGAGTGCCATGACTGCCGCCATGAGCACGGCGAAAGTCATGGCAGGGGATACCGATCGAGTAGGGAGAAGCACCGGGGTGGTCACGGCGTTCGGCGATGCGAGAGGAACCATTTCTCGATGCTATGACGAAGTGAGCCAGCGCGCAGCGCCGACGCGACCTCGGGCCCTGGGTGGTTGTTCTTGGCGGATGCGGAACCAGCATTCAGCCGGTGACGACGGGGCATCGCTTGCGCGCACGGCCCGGGGGCAGGTGGGTGCAGAGGTCGCTGGCGGGCACGGCGCCCTCCCAGTGCACCGACCAATAGCTGCCCATTCCGCTGACGCAGGAGTCGAGGAGGTCGCCGGCCCTGCCGCAGGTTCGGGCTCCGATGCTCAGGTCGTCCGGGTGGAACTTGACCGTCCGGCTGCCGAGCCCCCGTGCGCATTGGGTTTGGCCGAATTCGGCCCCGGCGCCCCGGCACCAAGCCAGTGCTCCGTCGAAGTCGTTCGGGTGAACCGTCAGCCAGACAAGGGGGGAGTAGAACCAGCACTGGGCATCATGGGGGGCGGCCGTCCCCTGGCATGCGTCGCGCGCGGCCGCCGGGTTGCGTGCGATCGGTGCGTCGATCGCCGCTCCATCTCCGTGCCCCGATTCGTCATGCTGAGCGGCGGCATGACCTGCCGAGAGATCGGCGCTGAACAGCTGCATGAAGACCCCCTCGCCGCACCGGTTCGACAACAGCGTGCTCGGGGCCCTCGCGCAGCCGGCGAGCGCCTTTCTCCTGTCCATTCCGGAGGCGAACATGAGCCCGTGGCCAACGCCGTGCCAGCAGGATCCGTCCTGCCGAGGGGCGCAGACGGTGAGCATGGCGGCCTCGGGGTCAGGCGACTCGGCGAGGGCCTGCTCGATGACCCCGTGGGTGAACCCGCCCCCGCATACGTCATCGCGGTCGGTCAGGGCGTCGCCGACGCGGCCACCGGCCTGCTCGAGGGCAGCGTGGCCTAGGTCATGCGAGATGGCATGGCATACCCCGCTCACTCCCTGCTCGCTTTGCGCGAGTCGGCCGAGTGCGCCGAGGGCCCGTCCGCTGCCCTCGCGCGCCTGAATCGCCAGAAGCTCGTCGCGGGTGGCCGAGTAGAGCTCGGCTGCGGTGAGGCGAGCGGGTGAGGACGGCGCCGCGGCCGGGGCCGGCGGTGCAGGGCTAGTCAACGGAGCAGCAGGTGACGCACCGATGCCAGAGGGAGGTACAGCACCACCGGGATCGGTTGCCGAGCAGGAGCCGACCAGCAACGTCGCAGCGATCATGACGACTGCGAAGCCAGCCCGTCGCATCCTCACTCAAAGGTGAGGTCGACGTGCCAGGTGACCGGGGCGCCTAGCTCCTCGCCGCGCTTCATGCCGGCCAGATCATCCGGCCGCCGCCGCGCGGCACCAGAGCATCGACCCCGGCAACCTCTGCGGTTGTGAGCAGGGGGGCGGTGCCGGCTTTGGCGTTGGCGGCAGACTGGCGCCCGTCACGTGCGCCTGGAATCACGGTGCTCACGGCCGGATGGCTGCGCACGAAGCGGAGCGCGAACTCGGCCATTGACTCGCCCTCGGGGAGCAGGGCCCGCAGGCCGTCGACGACGGCCAAATCGCTCTGGTACTGCTCGTTTTGCTCCGGGTCCTCGATCCACGCGACCCGGAAATCGCCAGCGGGGAAGATGCTTTCGGTGGTGAACTTGTCGGCGAGCAGCCCCATTGCCAGTGGGCCCCTGACTATCACGCCGATCCCGTTCGCCTCGCAGTAGGGGAGGATCTCCTGCTCGGGGATGCGGTTGAGGATCGAGTAGTCGATCTGCAGGACGTCGCAGTCGCCACCGGCGTTGAAGTAACGGAGGTGATCGATGTCGCCGGTGCTCACGCCCCACGCCCGGACCTTGCCCTCGGCCTTGAGCCGGCGGAAACCCTCGATGAAGACGTCGGTGTTCGGCTCGGTGTAGTTGATGTGGCACTGGATGACGTCGAGGTGGTCGGTGCTGAGCCGCTGCAGCGAGGTCTCGACGCCGTGGACGATCGAGTCGACGGTGTCGTATCGCGAATGGTTCGCCTCCCGGTCGAAGCCGTTCCACCCGATCTTGCTCGCGACGATGAAGCGTTCACGGCGCCCGGCCATGGCCCGACCGAGGAGTTCCTCGGAGTGGCCGTCGCCGTAGATGTCAGCGGTGTCGAAGAAGGTGACGCCAGCCTCGAGCGCAACCTCGATGGCGTCGAGTGAGGCGGCATCGTCGCCCGGGCCCCACTCGCTGCCGGCGACGGCCCAAAGGCCCAGGCCGAGGTCGGTGACGGTGATCCCGGTTGTCGAGCCGAGGGGTCGGTGCGTGAGCCCGGACGGATCCGGGTGCTGAGTCGTGGTCGCAGTCATGAACGCGTCCTCAGCCCTGCTGGCCCATGGACCACAGCGACCACAGGGTGGTGCGCACCCGGCGGGGCTGCGCGAGGACCGTGACGATCGCGAAGGCGACGTCCTCCGGCCGCATGTAGTCCGCGAGCGACGGATCGCCTGCGGTCCTGCCGTCGCCGATGGCGAACTCGGTCTCGACGCCAGCGGGGCAGACAGCGGTGACGCGGATGCCCTGCGCCCGAAGCTCGCGATCCATGGCTCCGGCGAGCCCGACCTGTGCGAACTTCGTGCCTGCGTAAACGGCCTCGTCGGCGCCGCCGCGAAGGCCCGCAGCGCTCGAGACGATGACGATGTCGCCTCCGCCCGTGGTGCGGAGCATCTCGGGGATTGCAGCGCGGACTGTCCAGACGGTGCCGGCGAAGTTCGTCTCCATCATTTCGGCGAGTCGCTCATCGGAGGTGTCCATGATGCCGCCGTAGATGCCGATGCCGGCGTTCGGGACGACCGAGTCGATCCGGCCCCAGCGGTCGACGGCCGCAGCGACAAGGCGTGCGTTGTCAGCGGGGAGCGAGACGTCGCACACGACACCGACGGCATGATCGGCACCGAGCTCGTCAACAAGCTCGTTCAGTCGCTCCTCGCGCCTGCCGCCGAGGGCCACCTTGGCACCTGCCGCGACGAGGAGGCGAGCAGTTGCCGCCCCGATGCCGGCGGTCGCGCCCGTGATTGCGACGACGGTGTCCTGGAGGGATCGGGTCTCAGCTGGCATTGCGGCTCCTTCGTCTGGGGTAGGGGTGCCCGCCTGAGGATACGCGCATCGCATCATGCGCTGCTCACGTGATCGTGGTGAGCGCAGTGGCCATAGCGAGGTAGAGGGGGATACCGAGGATGAGGTTGAAGGGGAAGGTGAGGCAGAGGCTGGAGGTGAGGCAAAGGCCCAGGTTCGCGTCCGGAAGCGCGATGCGCACCGCGGCAGGCGCTGCTATGTAGGAGGCGCTCGCGCATAGGACTCCCAGGACCGTCGCGCCGCCTGGCGAGAGCCCGGTCCAGGTCCCGGCCACGACACCTGCAGCGCCGGCAATCACCGGGAATCCGATGGCGAACGCGATGAGGCCGGGCCCGGCGGATCGAACATCGCCAAGGCGCTTGCCGGTCATGGTTCCGAGGTGCAGGAGGAACAGGGCGAGGACGCCCGTGAAGAGCGCACCGAAGAAGGGCTGGACGCTGACATAGCCCGCCGGGCCGGCGAGAAGGCCCATGGCGAGCCCGCCGGCGAGCAGGAGGATCGACTTGCTCGTGAGGACCTCCGCCAGGGCTGGGCGCCAGGACGCGTGCTGGCCGCCTGCTCGGCTGGCAAGGAAGACCCCCGCGATGATCCCCGGCACCTCGAGCACGGTGAGGATCGTCGCCATGAACCCCTCGTAGGCGATGCCTGCGGCGTCCAGGAAGACGAGGCAGGCGGTGAAGGTGACGAGTGAGGTCGACCCGTAGTGCGCGGCCATGGCCCCGCGGTCGACGGGGCCCAGTCGCGTGGCGCCCCGCAGGATCCAGAACGCGGCCACGGGGATGAGGATCCCGAGGGTGACCGCGACTCCGAGGGGCGCGATTACCTCTTGTGGGTTCGACTCGCTGAGTGAGACCCCGCCCTTGATGCCGATTGCGAGGAGCAGGTAGACCGAGATGGCCTGATATGCCGCATCTGGGAGGCGAAGGTCGGCTCGGAGCGCTGCCGCGAGGATTCCGAGGAGGAAGGCCAGCACGGGAATGGTGAGGAGGCTGGCGAGGATCGCGGGCGCGGTCGAAAGCATGCGAATTAAAATACAGGAAAGATGATTCAGTAATTACTCCAGTCCTAATCAGGCCATTGCTGCGCAATGGGGACTCCATGCGACACGATGGGTCCATGACGACGGTGGGGGCTGATGGCGAGCGGGCGTGGACCCTCCTCACCAACCATGGGCGAGTGCTCCTCCTCATCGCGCGCGAGCCCGACATGCGCATCCGCGATCTCGCGGTCGCGGCCGGAATCACTGAGCGGGCCGTCCAGATGATCGTCACTGACCTTGAGCACGCCGGATATGTCGTGAAGGAGCGTGTTGGGCGGCGCAACGCCTACACCATCAATCGCGACCGGCCATTTCGTCACCGAGCGGAGTCGGACCACTCGGTTGGCGAGCTCATCGACCTGTTCTCCGCGAACCCGGCATCGAACCATTCCGATGTGGGTCCAGAGCAGCACTGAGGGCCTAGGACTTGCCCCGCGGGGCAACGTCTGGCATTCTTCGTCGAAGCAAGGGGAGTATCCCGATATCTGGGCTGTCGTCATCACGGCGCGCAAGCGTCCGGCACCCGGGCCGACCTAGGTCGGTGGCGAGAGACCTTGTGCCAGCAGCAGCATGTGCTGCCTGACACAAGGAGGCTCGATGAAATCGCCCAGTACCCATGACGCGCAGGCCCCCGGTGAATCAGAGCCGGCTCACTGCGGTCCCATGTACCCCTGGCGGCGCCTGCCGCATCCGATCCGCTGGATCGCGGTCGCGATTGTGGGCGGGGCGACGCTCCTCACAGGCGTGGTGCTCCTCGTGCTTCCGGGCCCGGGAATACCGCTCATCATCCTCGGGCTGATGATCCTCGCCTCGGAATTCGCATGGGCCGAGCGCACCTTGCATCAGGTGCGCCGTCGCTCAGCCGCAGCCCTGTCCACCATCACCCGCCGATCCACGAGAAGGGAATCGTCCCAATGAGCACCAAGGCAACGACTTCGAGAGGTCGCAACCGCAACGCATCCCAAGCACTCCGGCTGACCCCGGGTGGCTACGCCGGGATCGCAGATCGCATCGTGGAGATCAGGGAGCAGCGGCTGCCCGAACTGCGACCCCTGCTCGTCGACCGGGAGCGCGATGAGCGCGATGTCGCCGAGTTCGCGAGGCTACTCGTCGAGGCGATTGACCTCGAGGCGTTGCTCGCCGAGGCCGAGATCATGACTGATGACGACCTGGCATTCGACGGCAGAATCGAGGTCGGCATGAGGGTACGGGTGTCGATGGCCGATGGATCCCACGATTGGGTGCGCATCGTTCACCCGGCAGAGGCCTTCCTTGACGGTGAGCGGATCTCCCAGACCTCACCGCTCGCCACCGCCCTCGTCGGGGCACGGAAGTCCGATGCCGTGTGGGTTGCGGCGCCATCGGGCGTCTGGTCGTGCACCGTGCTCGATATCGACCCCAGCGTCAGCAGTTAGGTCGCGCTACCGCGAGTGTGAATCGCCGCACGGTCCGCTCGAGTTTCGGACGACGAGGCGTGGCTCGACCCCGACGTGGGCGGGCGGCCGCGCGGGATCGCCGATCCGCTGGAAGAGCAGGCTCGCTGCCTCGGTGCCGATCCGGGCGAGCGGCTGCGCGATGGTCGTGATGCTCAGGGAGCGGAGCCCGGCGAGCGCCATGCCGTCGTAGCCGACGATCGAGATATCTGCGGGCACGTCGAGTCCGCTCTCGGCGACAGCGGCGAGGGCGCCGACCGCAGCGATGTCATTGGCGACGAACAGGGCGGTGTGCCCGCGATTGGAGTCGAGGGCCGCGGCCGCGCCTCGGTAGCCGCCCTCGTCGGTGAAGGCGCCCTCGTAGCAGGCGACCTCGTCCGCGAGTCCGTGTTCGGTCATCGACTGCTCGTAGCCGAGCTTGCGAAGCATCGCCACTTCGTTGCTTCCGCCGGTGACGTGGGCTATCGAACGGTGGCCGAGCGAGACGAGGTGGTCGACGGCCATCCGCGCCCCGGCCACGTCGTCATTGCTGATGGAGTCGAGCCCGGCGATGCCACGCTCCGCGCGGCTGATCACCACGGCCGGGCAATCGCCCGCGATGGCGTCGAGGGCACCGGCGGGCATTCGGTGCCCGATGAGCACGAGGCCTTCAACCTGGAACTCGAGGAGCTTGTCGATCTCGCCGCGCTCGACCTCGGGATCTTCATTGCCCGTCACGAGCATCGTGTGATATCCGTGCTGGCGGACCTCGCCCTGCACGCCGTCGATGAACTCGGCAACGATCGGATTGAGCAGGTTCTGCACGACCACGCCGAGGGTATGGCTCCGACGATCGGCGAGGCTGCGGGCGGCGGCATTCGGCCGGTACCCGAGACTGTTCGCGGCTTCGAGGATTGCGGCCCGGCTCTCAGGGGAGACCCGCTCCGAGCCGCGCATGGCCAACGACACGAGCGACTTCGAGACCCCCGCGAGAGCCGCGACGTCCTTGATCGTGGGGCGGTTGGGTGCCACGGTCAGCCGATCTCCTCGACCCGAACCGGTCGTGCCTCCTTCGCCGACAGTGCTGCTGCCATGGCCATGACGATCGGAGCCCGGCCCTGGGCGCCTGAGACAGGTGACGGCCCGCCGTCGAGGGCGAAGTCCATGAAGGCCTGCCATTCAAGGCGGTAGGACTCGGTGTAGCGCTCGAGGAAGAAGTACTGGAGGGGGGCGAGCCGGGTGGAGCCCTCGACGTAGACCTGCGAGTTGTCGGCGCGTCTGTTGTCTGAGATTGCCATGCCCCTCGTGCCGAAGGCCTCGACCCGCTGGTCGTATCCGTATACGGCCATGCGGCTCGCATCGATGGTGGTGATGGCGCCGCTCTCATGCGTGAGGACGGCGACGGCGGTGTCGAAGTCGCCGGCCTTGCGGATGCCCTCGTCGAACAGTGCCCCGCCCTGGGCCCAGACCTGGACCACCGGTGATCCGACGATGAAGTTCGCCATGTCGAAGTCGTGGATAAGCATGTCGATCCAGATGCCGCCACTGATCCTGACGTACTCGGCCGGCGGCGGGGAGGGATCGCGGCTGGTGATCCGGGCCATGGTGAGCTCGCCGAGTTCGCCGGCCTGGACCGACCGGCGAACGGCAGCGTGGCCAGGGTCGAATCGCCGGTTGAAGCCGACCATGAATGGGACTCCCGCCGCATCGACCGCTGCGATGGCGTCGTCGACCTCGCTCAGTGACAGGCTCACCGGCTTCTCGCAGAACACGGCCTTGCCCGCAGCGGCCGCCTTGACGATGAGCTCGCTGTGCGTATGGGTCGCGGTGCAGATTGCGAGGGCATCGACATCGGGGGAGGCGAGCAGCTCGTCAATGCTCGCGGCGGCGTCGACTCGAAGTTCGCTGGCTACGTCGCGTGCGACCTCCGGCGAGATGTCGTAGACCCCTGCGAGCCGCGCACGGGGGATCTGCTCGGCGATGATCCTCGCGTGCATGCGGCCGATTCGGCCCACGCCCGCGACCGCGATGCCCAGTTGCCCGCTTGATGTCATGACGTCATCCTTCTCGTTGCGTGGGCTGCGAGCTCCCGGTCCAGCGACTGTGCATCCCAGCCCTCGCGGACGGCCTTGCGCACGAGGTCGGCCTCGGAGGGGGGAGCAAGACCGTCGATTGGCTGGTCTCGATCGAGGTTCGTCGGAAACGCATAGCCCTCGGCGCTCGCTGCGATGACGTTGTCGATGCCGGCCTCGTCCATCGAGCCGGTCCTTTGCCCTTCGGCGAGGACGGGGAACAGCGCGGTCGCCATCGAAGTGCGATCGACCGTCTCCATGGCACGCCCGAATGCCGACGAGACCTGCAGCAGGTTGGCCATGCGACGCACGTTGGTCGTGACGTTCGTACCCGCGCCATGGAGCAGCGCCGGATTGAAGAACACGGCGTCGCCCTTGGCGAGCGCCAACTGGACCTTGTGCTCCTCGACATAGCCGGCAAAATCCGGGCGGCGCCAGGCGAGGTAGACCGAGGGGAACTTCTGGCTGTGCGGGAGGTAGAAGGTGGGGCCGGTCTCGAGCGGCATGTCGCAGTGGGCAACTGCACCTTGGATCGTGAGCGCCTGTGAGAGACGGTGCACGTGCGCCGGGTAGGCCTCGTTTTGCTCCCGGCCCATGAAGCCGAGGTGGTAGTCGCTGTGCGGAACCTGGGCCTGGCCGCCGGGATTGACGACGTTCACCTGAGAGGTCACCTGGTAGTCGGGGCCGAGCCAGGAGCGGGAGGCGAGCGCAATCACGTCATTCGAGTAGTAGTCGGCGAAGGTCTGCGGATCGCGCAGGGCGAGCTTCTCGAGGGCATTCCAAATGCGGTCGTTGGCGCCGGGCTTCGCGAAGTGATCGCCCGAGGCGGTGCCCGATGCATGCTGCCCGGCGATGATCTCCTCGAACACGGTCGAGGCGCGATCAATGACGTCGCCGTCGCGGAAGGCGCCGCGGAACGCGACGACTCCCGGCCCCTCCATGAGCGCATGGCTGATCTCTGCCATGACCGCTCGCCGCTCCTCGACCCGTTCCGGCACCGGAAGGCTTGCGCCGTCGAAGACCACGATGCCCTGCTCGACGCGGGCAGCATGCGGGTAGTCGGCGGGGTTTGAGGGCGTGCTCACGATTCGGACGAATTCCGCGAGGTCGGCTCCCTCTTCGGTGAGCCAGTCGGCGCTCATCGGGCGACGATCTCGGCCACGCGCACCGGACGCTGCTGGTCGACCGAGACCTCGCACGCTAGGGCGACACGGAGGGCTTCGCGCGCGGAGTCCGGGGGGCAAGGGTTGTCTCGGGTGCCCGCGACGAGTTCGGTGAAGGCGGCTGTCTCCCCCCGGAAGGCATCACGGAAGCGGTCGACGAAGCCGCGGTAGGGGTCGATGTTCATGACGGTCTCGGTGCCCGCGCCTTCGTCGAGCCCGCGAAGCGGGGTGCGGGCATTGACACCGGGAGCGACGCTGTCGAGGGATCCGAAGATCTCCATGTGCACGTCGTGGCCGACAGGATCATGGCGCGTGCCGCTCACCGAGACCTGCACCCCATCTGCGGTCACGGCGTGGATGAGCGAGGTGTCGGCATCGGCGTAGGTCGCGTACTGCTCGTGGGCCCGGACCGCCTTGGTTGCGTAGACGGTCTCGATCTCGCTCGCGGTGAGCCACCGGATGAGGTCGAAGTCGTGGACGTGGAGATCGCGGAAGATGCCCCCGCTGCCCTCGAGGAATTCGATCGTGGAGGGCTGGTGATCATGCGCAATCATGTGCATCGCGTAGAGGGTTCCGAGGGCGCCGGTGGCGATGAGCCGCTGGGCTTCAGCGATGCCGGAGTCGAATCGTCGCTGGAATCCGATCTGCACGGGGGTGCCGGTGGCATTGACCTGCTCGATGATTGCGTCGTTCTCCTCGAGGGTCAGGGCGATCGGCTTCTCGCAGAGGATCGGCTTGCCGCGCCTGATGAGCTCGCTGAGCAGGCCCGCGTGGGCGTCGGTCGCCGTAGCCAGAACGTAGGCATCGACGTCATGGTCGAGGACGGAGCCGAGATCAACTGCGGTGGCGTCGAAGCGGGTCGCTAGCTCCAGAGCCGTCGCGGGCGTCCGATTTGCGATGATGATGTCCTCGACGAGCGGCCGAAGATCCTCCACTCGAATGGCGCCCATGCGCCCGGCTCCGATGACCGCGATCCTCATGCCTTCGTCCTCTCGCTCGTGGGCCTTGCGGCGGCGACGCTAGTGTGACACGATTTGTTGGAACGTTCCAACACTTTCGGAGAATGATTTCATGACTGACTTCCTGTCCCGTGTCGCGTCCGCTCCGATCTCGTGGGGGATCTGCGAGGTTCCCGGCTGGGGTGCCATGCTCCCAACCCCGCGTGTTCTCGGCGAAATGGCGAGCCTTGGCCTGCCGGCTACCGAACTCGGCGCCCCCGGCTTCCTGCCCACCTCGCCGGAGTCGGTGCGCGACGAACTCGCAGCGTTCGACATGACCCTCATCGGCGGATTCACTCCGGTGGTGCTGCACGATCCCCGCCAGCGCGAGGCCACCATTGCGTCAGCGCGCCTCACCGCCTCGCTATTCGAGCGGGCCGGGGCGACCGAGTTCATCTCCGCGGTTGTCATGGACGAGGACTGGTCTGTACCGCGCGCCCTCGATGCAGATGAACTCGGACACATGATGGAGATGTTCGGGATCATCGACGAGATTTGCGCCGAGCACGGCCTTCAGCAGGTCGTGCACCCGCACGTCCAGACCCTCATTGAGACGGCGAGCGACGTCCAGCGGGTGCTCGACAACTGCAACGTCAAGTGGTGCCTCGACACCGGGCACCTCGCCATCGGTGGCGTCGACCCTGTCGCTTTCGCCCGTGAATCGGCTGATCGGGTCGGTCATGTGCACCTTAAGGACGTGAACATGTCGATGGCAGGCCCGGTACTTCGACACGAGATGCCGATCATGGCTGGCGTTCAAGGTGGCCTGTTCACTCCGCTCGGTCAGGGCGATGTCGCGATCAGCGCGGTCATCGAGACGCTCGAGGCTTCGGGCTATCAGGGCTGGTACGTCATCGAGCAGGACACCGCGATCACCGGCCCCCTCCCAGCCGAGGGTGAGGGACCGATCACCTCGGTTACGGTGTCGATGGATTACTTGCGTGATGTCGTGGCCCCCCGCCTTGAGGCCGCAGCACAGGCGAAGAGCTAGGCGGGAGCGTCATGACACTGGACCTGCTGTCGGTGGGCCGGATCAGCGTCGACCTTTACGCCCAGGAATCGCACCATTCGTTCTCCGATCCGCAGACCTTCATGAAGTCGATCGGAGGCAGCCCGACAAACGTAGCTGTTGCCGCCGCGCGACTCGGTTTGGCGTCGGCTATTGCGACGAAGGTCGGCGGCGATTTACTCGCTCCATTTGTCCTTGCCAAGCTCGCGGGCTTCGGCGTCGACACATCGTTTGTCGGCACCGAGCCACAGGGCCAGACTCCGGTCGTCCTCGCATCCCTCGACCCGCCGGCGGACCCCGCCATCATCTTTTACAGAGGCGCGGCTGCGCCGGACACCACCATCGAGCCCTCTGATGTACCCGAGCAGGTCGTTCGCGACTGTCGGATTCTGTGGATCAGCGCCTGCGCACTGGCGGTTGGCACGACGGCAACGGCCTGCACAACCTGGCTTGAGCAACGCGGCCGGGTCGAGCACACCATCATCGACCTCGACTATCGACCGAGCCTGTGGGCTGATCCCGCCGATGCGCGACGTGCCGCGCAGGTTGCGATCGATGCCAGCACGGTGGTCGTCGGCAATCGCGATGAGTGTGAGATGGCGATCGGTGAATCCGATCCCGACGCCGCAGCCGATCACCTGCTGGGCCGCGGCGTCAAGCTTGCGATCGTGAAAATGGGGGCCCAGGGAGTCCTGCTCGCGAATGAGCAGGAGCGGGTGCGGGTTCGCCCACTGCCGATCGAGGTCCGCTGTGGGCTCGGTGCAGGTGACGCATTCGGTGGAGCTCTCGCCTATGGACTGCTTGAGGGCATGCCTCTCGTCCGGCTCGGCGAGCTCGCCAACGGTGCGGGTGCCTACGTGGCGGCGCGGCTCATGTGTGCCGACGCCATGCCGGATCTCCCGTCCCTCCTCGCCTTCCTAGGCGAGCATTCGAAAGGATCATCCGCGTGACCGATCTCCCGCAGGCGTCGTACTCCGAGCTCATCGAAACCCGTGTCCGCGACCCGAGGGCACTGCAACGTGCGCTCAGTGGCCGCGTGCGGCGGACCATCCCCGGTGAGGATGGCCGGCTCATGCTCCTCGCCGCCGACCACACGGCTCGTGGCATGCTCGGAGTGGGCGCCGACCCGTTGGCGATCGCCGACCGTTTCACCCTGCTCGACCGACTCGTCCGCGGGCTTGCGATGCCCGGAGTCGATGGCGTCATGGCGAGCGCCGACATCCTCGAGGAGCTCGCCTTTCTCGGCGCACTCGAGGGCAAGCTCGCGATCGGCACGATGAACCGTGGCGGGATCATCGGAGCGAAGTGGGAGCTTGATGACCGGCTCACCGCATATGACGCCGAGCACGTGGCGAGCATGGGCCTTGATGGCGGCAAGACCCTGCTCCGCATCGAGGACACCGATCCCGGACTCCCGCGGACCCTGGAGATGGTCGCGCGGATTACGACCGAACTGTCCGACCTCGGGATCATGTCGCTCATCGAGCCGCTGCCCTACCTGAAGAACGAGCACGGCGGCGCCTACCTCGATCCGTCGGAGGAGCGACTCATCAAGGTCGTGGCGATTGCGTCGGGGCTCGGCTCATCGTCCGCCTTCACCTGGCTGAAGATCCCCGCCACCGCCAACCCCGAGAAGGTCGCTGCTGCAACCACCTGCCCGATTCTGCTGCTCGGCGGCGATGCCGGTGCCCAGTGGGAGCAGGTGTTCGCCCGCTGGGAGAAAGCCCTCGAGGTGCCGAATATCCGCGGGCTTGTCCCCGGACGCGCGCTGCTCTACCCCGACGCACTCACAGTGGAGGAGGCCGTCGGCCGGGCGGCACTCATGGTCCATCGGGGTGTCGCGTGAGCTGGCACCGGCCCGCAGGCACCCTCGCAACGTCCGACACCCTCGCGACCGTTACTCCGGAAAATGCCGGCTGGGCATACAGCGGCATGGAGGTATTCGACCTTGATGCTGGTTCGCCGATCACGCGTTCCATGGACGGCGTCGAAGGGGTGCTCGTGCCGCTCTCGGCGTGCGATGTCGAGGTGACGGTCGATGGTGCGGTGTTCACCCTCGCTGGGCGGGAAGGGGTCTTCGATTCGGTGACCGACTGGCTCTACGTTCCGGTGGGCTCCGCGCTCACCATCGTGGGCATCGTTGGCGAGGTGGCGCTGTGCACCTCGCGCGCGACGACCGTCTACCCGGTGTGCCACACGCCTGCGGCCGATGTCTCGGTTGAAGTTCGCGGTGCCGGCCGCGCGACCCGTCAGGTCACGAACATCGCAACCCCGGGGTCCTTTGAGCAGGCCGACCGCATCAACGTGTGCGAGGTCCTCACTCCCGGCGGCAACCTGTCATCGTGGCCACCCCATCGCCATGACGGCATCGACGGTTGCCCGACGAACAATGAGGAGATCTACTACTTCCGCATTGGCCGTCAGGACTCCCCGCACGGCCATCCCGATGGCCAGGGCCTGTTCCACGTCTACACGGTTGATGGCAGCGTTGACGAGACCGTGACCATCCACGACGGTGACGTCTACCTCGTGCCGCAGGGATATCACGGTCCGAGCATCGCGCCGCCGGAGTACCCGATGTACTTCCTCAATGTGCTCGCAGGCCCGGCCGACGACCGGACGATGGCATTCTGCGATGACCCCGCCCACCACTGGATCCGCGAGGGGTGGGAGTCGCAGGACCTCGACCCCCGCTGCCCGATGACCTCAGCAACCGGAAGGCTCGACCGATGAAGAAGCAGATCCGCATCGCCGTTCTCGGACTCGGCTGGATGGGCCAGGCGCACAGCCGATCCGCACTCCGAATCCCGTCCCTGTTCCCGGACCGCGACTTCGACCCGGTGCTCACCGTCTGCGCTGACACCGATGCCAGCCGACGCGAGCGCGCCACCGCCGACTTTGGGTTCGCCCGGGCCACCGACGACTGGCGCGAGGCTGCCACCGCCGATGACGTCGATGCCGTCTGGGTGACCGCCCCGAACATGCTGCATGTGCCGATGATCGAGGCGGCGACAGCAGCGGGCAAGGCCGTCTTCAGCGAGAAGCCGATCGGTGGCAAGCCGGAGCAGACGGTGCAGGCGTACGCCCTTGCGAAGGCGGCTGGCGTCGCGACCGGCGTCGGCTACAACTACCTGTGGTCACCACTCGTCATCCACGCGCGCGAGCTCATCGCGAGCGGCGCCCTCGGCGAGATCACCCACTATCGCGGGCGGTTCCTGTCGATGTACGGCAGCGATGAGCTCGGACTCCTCACCTGGCGCTTCATGATGGACGAGGCTGGGTACGGCGTCTCGAGCGACATCCTCAGCCACTCGGTGTCGATGGCCCAGTACCTCGTCGGTGGCATCGAGGAGGTCGTCGGCATGCGTCACACGACGATCACCGAGCGCCCGCTGCCATCCGGCACCGCCAGCCACTACGGCCGCGGCAATCCGGGCGACCCGACCGGCGCGGTCGAGAACGAGGACTTCGCCTCCATGCTCTGCCGGTTCGAGAACGGCGCGACGGGCACCTTTGAGGTGAGCCGCACGGTCGTCGGCCCGGAGAGCCAGAACGCCTTCGAGGTCTACGGCACGAAGGGGGCGCTCGCCTGGAACCTCGAGCAGATCAACGAGCTCAAGTACTACCGCACGGAGGACGGCCCCAACTCCGGCTACACCACGATCTTCGGCGGCGACCGCTTCCCGTTCCACGGTGCCTTCGCGCCGGGCAAGGCGAACAGCATCGGCTTCGAGGACCTCGTGGCAATCGAGGACTTCGCCTTCATGCAGTCCCTCGCCACGGGCGGCGGGTTCAGCCCCGGGTTCGCCGAGGCGGTCGATGTTGTGAGCGTGCAGCAGGCCCTCATCGACTCGTGGACCTCGCGCACCTGGGAGACCGTTCGTGATCTCAAGGAAGGCGCATCATGACCGACGGAATGACGGCGGAGAGCACGCCGGTGGAGACCGTGCGCGTCACGACCGCCGAGGCGATCGTCCGATACCTCATTGCCCAGCGCATCATCGTCGACGGCACTGAGGTTCCGCTCTTCCCCGGTGTGCTCGCGATCTTCGGTCACGGCAACGTCACGAGTCTGGGCCACTCCCTTGAGATGCACCGCGACGAGATCCCGGTCTGGCGTGGCCAGAGCGAGGAGGGCATGGGCCTCGCGGCAGCAGCGTTCGCCAAGGCGATGCGGCGCCAGCAGGTCATGGTGTGCACGTCGTCGATCGGGCCGGGGGCGACGAATTTCGTGACCGCAGCCGGCGTCGGCATGGCGAACCGGCTGCCGATGCTCTTCATCTCCGGCGACACCTTCGTCTCCCGCCTGCCCGACCCGGTGCTGCAGCAGGTCGAGCACTTCGGGGCGCCGTCCACCACCGTGAACGACGCCTTCCGGCCGGTCGTGCGCTACTGGGACCGCATCACCCACCCGGCGCAGGTGCTCTCCTCGCTGCCGCACGTCATCTCGATGCTCCTCGACCCGGGGGAGTGCGGCCCCGCATTCCTCGGCCTCCCGCAGGATGTCGCGGCCGAGGCCTACGACTACCCGGTGGCGTTCTTTGCCCGGCAGGTGCGCGCGATACCGCGGCCTCGTCCGGATACCTTGGAGCTTGCGGCGGCCGTCCGGCTGCTGACCTCGGCCCAGCGCCCGGTCATCATTGCTGGCGGCGGCGTCCACTACTCGCGGGCCGAGGCCGAGCTGGCCGCCTTCGCCGAGGCTCACGGCATCCCGGTGGTCGAGACGGTTGCCGGCAAGTCCTCGCTGCTCGCCGACCATCCGCGCTACGTCGGGCCGGTCGGGGTCACGGGCGCAGATGCTGCGAACACCGCGTGCGCCGAGGCTGATCTCATCCTCGCGGTCGGAACAAGGCTGCAGGATTTCTCGACCGGATCTTGGACGGTCATTCGCCCATCGACCCCGATCATCTCGATCAACGCTGCCCGCTACGACGCGGTCAAGCACGTGGCGGTCGCAGTCGTCGGCGATGCGCGCGAGGGCCTCACCGAGCTCTCGGCGCTCCTCGGCGACTGGAGCGCACCCGAGCAATGGTCGACGCGGGGCCGCGCGCTTCGAACCGAGTTGCAGGACTTCGTGGATGGGCGATGCGCCGCTGACGGTGTCCTGCCGATGAGCTACGCGCAGGTGATCTCGGCAGTGCACGATGCTGCAACCCCTGATGACTACGTGATCACCGCGGCCGGTGGTCTGCCCGGTGAGCTCAACGTGAATTGGATGAGCAAGGGCATCGCCACCTTCGACTGCGAATACGGCTTCTCCTGCATGGGATACGAGATCTCGGGTGCCTGGGGCGTGGCCTTTGCGCGAACGAAGGGTGAGGTGTTTGCGCTCGTCGGTGACGGCTCGTATCTCATGCTCAACAGCGACATCTATGCCTCGGTGCTCTCTGGAAAGAAGTTCATCCTCGTCGTCCTCGACAATGCCGGCTACGCAGTGATCGAGCGACTGCAGGTGGGCAAGGGCGGTCGCTCCTACAACAACATGCTGCGCGACTCACGGGGGCCGGGCAGCGATGTCCGGGTTGACTTCCGCGCCCACGCCGAAGCACTCGGCGCGAGGGCTGTCGCGGTCGGCTCGTCGGACGAACTGGCGG
>JBMOKH010000129.1:0-6341 GCA_049315365.1 Candidatus Nanopelagicales bacterium | reverse complement strand
GCTTCCGTAGGACCGGCGTTCACCGATGCCATGTAATTCCTCCATGCTTAGAGGGGCGCAGGGAGCACCCCGATACATGCGAAACTCTAGATGCGCAAACGTAGATTGCCGCCCGCGACACACCTGTTTCCGGCGAGTCGACTCAAGGCTAGTGCGGGAGCCGAGAGAGAAACTGCTGGGTCTGTGGCTCATTGGGCTCGCCGAAGATCTGCGCCGGTGGGCCCTGCTCGAGAACGACGCCATCGTGTAGGAAGCAGACCTGATCGGCGGCATCCCGGGCGAAGGTCATCTCGTGGGTCGCCATCACGATGGTGAGGCCCCCCGCCTTGAGTTCGCGGACGGCGTCGAGGACCTCGCCGACCAGGAGCGGGTCGAGCGCCGACGTGATCTCGTCGAAGAGCATGATCTCGGGCTCCATTGCGAGGGCTCGGATGATGGCGACTCGCTGCGCCTGCCCGCCAGAAAGCCGGTCAGGGTACTCGCCCGACTTCGCCTCGAGTCCGAATCTCGCGAGCAGGACCTTCGCCTGTTCAGTGCTTTCGGCCCGGCCTCGACGAAGCACCTTGCGCGGGGCAAGGGCGATGTTGTCGAGGACGGTCATGTGCGGGAAGAGGTTGTAGGACTGGAAGACGATGCCAATGCGTCGACGAACGATGTCGAGGTCGGTGTCGAAACTGGTGACGTCGACATCCCCGTCGAGGATGATGTCCCCGGCATCGACGGTCTCGAGCCCGTTGATGCATCGCAGCAGGGTGGACTTTCCGGACCCCGAGGCCCCGATGAGCACCACCGCCTGATGGGCCTGGACCTCAAGGTTGATGCCGCGCAGGACCGGGTGGTCGTCGAAGGACTTCCAGACCCCGCGCACATCGAGGATCGTGGAGGTCATGAGGTCCCCCCCGCACGACGGCGACTGCGGGATCGCGACTGAATCCAGTCGGCGAACCTCGTCATCGGGATCGTGAGGGCGATGAAGATGAGGGCTGCGCCCACGTATGGCGTGTAGTTGAACGATGACGACGCATCGATCTGCGCTCGGCGAAGCACTTCGATTGGGCCGAGCACGGCCACAAGTGCGGTGTCCTTCTGCAGCGAGATGAAGTCATTGAGCAAGGGGGGCACCACATTGCGCACGGCCTGCGGGAGCACGACGTGGCGATTCGTCTGGAACATCGACAGGCCGAGGGAACGGGCCGCCATGCGCTGGCTCGGGTGGACTGAGTCGATGCCGGCGCGGAAGACCTCCGCGACATAGGCGCCGTAGGACAGAACGAGGGCAGCGGTCCCCCAGAACACTGCATCCTTCGGCATCCCTTGCAGCCGAAGTGCCGGGATCCCGAATCCGAGGAGGAAGATGACGAGGATCGTTGGGACGCCGCGGAAGATGTCGACGTACAGCGTCGCCACCACCCGAATGGGCAGGAAGATCGGCGACCGAAGGGTCCTCGCGAGCGCAACGAGCATGCCGATGATCAAGATGAGCGGCTCGGCCACGAGGAAGATCCGGACATTGAGCCAGAAGGCATCGAGGAGGCCGGGGAAAGTGGAGATGAACTCCTGGCCGTTAAAGAACGTCTCCTGAACCGCGGCCCAGCCAGGTGAGCTCGACACGATGACGCTTACGACGAGGGCGAACCCGACCAGGCTCGCCATGCCGACCAGGGCATCGCGGCGGGCGCGGCCGCGCACCCGCGCCCGGCGGGCAGGGTCTACGTAGACCACTGCCGCCCCGGGCGCAGGGGCGAGACCGCTCACTATCGTGCGGTGACTCGGAGGTTCGACTACTGCTCGGTGAAGTACGGGGCAGTGGTGCCGGCCAGCCACTCATCCTGGATGGCCTTGAGCTCACCGGAGGCCTTGAGCTCCGCGAGGACCTTGTTCACGCAGCCGACGAGCGGGTTGCCCTTCTGGAACAGCAGGCCGAATTCCTCGCCGCCCTGCTGTGCCTCGAACTGGCCCACGATGAGGCTGTCCTCGATCTCAGCGGCCGTCACGTAGTAGGCGGTCGGGAGATCGACGACGAGGCCGTCGATCTGCTCGTTCTGCATGGCGCTCTTGGCATCATTCGTGTCATTGAAGACCTGAACGTCCGAGGTCGGCTGAACGACCTCGGTGATGAAGTCCAGGCTCGTCGTGCCGACCTGCGCACCGAGCTTCGCGCCCTTCAGTTCGGCGACGGTGGTCGCCTTCGCGATCGGCGAGCCCTTGAGAGCCACGACCGCCTGGTTGACGGTGTAGTAGCCGTCCGAGAAGTCGACAGCCTTCTGCCGCTTCGGGGTGATCGAGATCTGGTTGATGTCGAAGTCGAACGCCTTGTCGCCCGGCGCGTACGAGCTGTTGAACGGCACGACCTGCCACACGACGTCAGTGGCATCAAGGCCGAGGCCCGCGGCCACGGCGTAGGCGACTGCCGATTCGAAGCCCTGGCCGTTACTCGGGTCGTCATCGACGAAGTAGGGCGGGTAGGCAGGGGTGTCGGTGCCGACGGTGAGCTTGCCGGCATCGATCGTGGTGAGGTTCTCCGGCGCGCACTCGTCGACAGGTGCTGCCTCGCTCGCCGCAGCGGATGCGGATGCGGATGCGGCGGCCGGCGCCGAGGACGCGACGGTCGAGGAGGACTCCTGCGCACAGGATGCGAGGAGGAGGGCTGCGGACGCGGCGGCAACGCCGACCGCTGCCCGCCGGCGCATGGTCGTTGAGGTCATCTCACGCTCTTTCATTCAGGTCACGGCGAAATGCCGGATTGGAACAACATCTTCTCCTATCGCGTGAGCGGCCTCATGCGTGGGGCAAGAAGTGCCGCCACGGCGACGACGGCGGCTCCCGCGACCCACATCGTCGAGTAGGTGGCCGAGGTCACGCCAGCACCGGCGACCGCGTGGGCGTAGACCATTCCGATGAGAGCCGTTCCGATCACGACGAGCACCGAATCGACAATTTGTAGGGCGGCTGAGTTCATGCCCTGGTCGGCCTCGGGCGACAGCCTCATTGTCTGGACCGAGATCGACGGAATCGACAGGCCCATGCCCATGGCACCGAGTGCCCATGACCCCGCCGCAGCCCAGGCGGGCACGGATGGAATGAGCACGAGGGGCAGGCTGAGGATCGAGACGGCAACGACGAGCGCGCCGACGAGCACCGCGACCGAGCGGTCAGCGGCGCCGCTGAGGCGGCTCTGCGCGAATGAGCCGATGGCCCAGCTCGCAGCCCCCACGGCGAGGGTTAGTCCCGCATAGGTGACGCTCACCCCCTTGATCTCGACGAGGGCGAGGGGAAGGAACACCTCGGCCGAGAAGTAGCCCGCGGCGATGAGCCCCCGCATCATCACTGTCGTCGGAAGACCCCGGGCGAATGTCAGTGATCCGGCAGGGAGCAGCACGCGGCCGGCACCGAGGATCAGCATGAATCCGATCCCTGCCTCGAGCCCGCCAGGGACGGACACCCGGACGAGGCCGTCCTGCATTGCCAGTAGGCCCGCGGTCGCCACGATGCCGGCGATGATCCGCTGCCTCGCACGCGGGTTCGGGCTTCCCCCTTGATGCTCCGCGAGGCGAGGCAGGAGCAGGAGCATCGGGGGGATCACGAAGATCGGGACGATCCAGAAGACCAGTCGCCAGCTGACGGAGTCGGCGAGCCAGCCCGCGACGAGGGGTCCGACGAGTGAGGGCAGTACCCAGGCCGCCGCAAGTGCCGAGAATGCCTTGGGTCGCAATGACTCGGGATAGGCGCGGGCGATGAGGACGTAAAGCCCGACGATGACCGCGCCGCTGCCGATGCCCTGGCCTGCGCGGCCAACGATGAGAATGAGCATCGACGATGCTGCGCCAGCCACGACGGAGCCGACCGCGAACGCGGCGATGCCGGCCACGATCGGTCCCCGTGGACCCGTTGCATCGCACCGAAGTCCCGCGATGACCATGGCGAGCAACGACGCGACGATGTAGGCGTTGAACGCCCACGTGTAGCCGCTGAGTGCGTCCAACTCGCGCGCAACGACCGGCATCGCGGTCGCCGTGGCAATCGCCTCGAATGCGGCGAGTGTCATGACCGAGAGGATGCCGACAGTCAGCGGCCGCCACTTCGCGGAGAGCAGGCGAGGCTGCTCCGATGACTCAAGACCGGTATCGCCGGCTCGGGTCAGGAGTCCTTCCCCGAGCCTCCGCCACGGGGCAGGCCCTTATGGATGTTGTCGCAGTCGGGGCAGATCGGGAACTTCGAGGGATCGCGATTGGGTATCCACACCTTGCCGCACAGGGCCTTCACCGGGGTTCCGGTGACGGCACTCTCGACGATCTTGCTCTTCTCGACGTAGTGCGCGAATCGCTCGTGATCGCCCTCGTCGGTGGACTCCAGCCGCTCCTCGAGCAGGGTGCCACCGGATAGCCCGGGGGATTCGAGCGGCGTGCTTGCCAGGGTCACTGATCGCCTCATGCGCCTGATTCTAAATCCCCCAGCAGTCCCCCGCGTCCAAGTCCATCGGGGTCATCTCATCCGATGCCAGCAACGCCCCTAGCTCCGGCCCGTATGACGTCGCGAGGCAGCCACCCGCAAGGCTCCGACTCGACAGCATCAGCTCGGCAGCATCAGGTAGCCCACCGGACCTATCAGCAGAGGGTGATTGCTGGCGAGAGCCCCCGCACCAATCGACGAGGCCGGGATGAGATCGCCAAATCTATGGTCAATTGACGGGAATTCTGGCCAGTTCAGCCGGATGCTGGACGAAACGACGGGGCGGGGGCCGGGAGTTGGGCCACACCACGGTCGGGTATCGGCTGCGGATATCGCATCCGACCCACACAGCCCTTACGGTATTTCCATGGCCATCGTGAATGTCACCGAGGAAACCTTCGCCAAGACCGTCGCTGCGAGCCCGATCGTCTTCGTCGACTTCTGGGCGGCCTGGTGCGGGCCCTGCAGAACATTCGGCCCGGTATTCGAGAAGGTGTCCGCGCAGCACCCCGATATCGTCTTCGCGAAGATCGACACGGAGGCCGAGCAGGGCCTCGCTAGCGCCGCCGGAATTTCCTCCATTCCGACCCTCATGGCCATACGCGATGGCATCGTCGTCTACTCCCAGGCCGGTGCACTTCCCGAGGCAAACCTCGCCAATCTGGTCCAGGCGGTACGCGATGTCGATATGGATGCACTTCGGGCCTCTCTTCCCGCTGGCGATGCGCAGGGCTGAAGGCCACCGATTCCGCGGCCGATACTCGGGACATACGTCCGACGAACTAGGGACCAATGGCCGTGTGGCGGCGCTCGCTGGGCTCGTACCTTCGAGCCATGCCCCAACAACCACTCGCACAGGTGCCCAGCGACGTTCGCTGGTTTTGGCAGGACCACGGATCATGTCGGGAGACCGACCCCCTGCTCTTCTTCCATCCCCAGAACGAACGCGGCTCGGCTCGGGTCAAGCGCGATCGTGCAGCGAAGCTCGTCTGCGCCGGTTGCCCGGTGCGACTCGAGTGCGCCGACTACGCCGTGAGGGCCCGCGAGCCCTACGGAGTGTGGGGCGGGCTCTCCGAGGACGAGCGCGAGGTGATCTACGCCCGCCTGGACTCGCGGCACTACCCGCGCGCCCAGGGAGAGGGCATCCGGGCCGCAGCCCGGGAGATCGCCGAAGCCGTCTCACCGCGGGTGCTCGGCATCGCCTGACACTGGAGCGCTACCGTTTGCCGGATGACACTGGCCGGACGGAATTTTCTCAAGGAGTCGGACTTCACGGCTGACGAACTCGATCACCTGCTGGTGCTCGCGGCAGAACTGAAGCATGCGAAGAGGTCAGGGACCGAGGTTCCCCGACTCGTCGGCAGGCAACTGGCTCTCATCTTCGAGAAGACCTCGACCCGGACCAAGGTCTCATTCGAGATCGCCATGCGCGACCAGGGCGGCCATGTGAGCGTCCTTGACCCCTCGACCTCGCAGATCGGGCACAAGGAGTCGGTCGCCGACACCGCACGGGTGCTCGCCGAACTGTTCGACGGCATCGAGTACCGCGGGGCCGACCACGCCAACGTCGAGGAGCTCGCACGCTACTCGAGCGTGCCGGTCTACAACGGCCTGACCGATGACTGGCATCCGACTCAGATGCTCGCGGACTTCCTCACCATGCGCGAGCACGCCGCCGGGCCGGAGATCTCATATGCATACGTGGGCGATGCCCGTTACAACATGGGCAATTCACTGCTCGTCATGGGCGCCATCATGGGGGCCGATGTTCGTATCGTGGCGCCACGAGAACTGTGGCCGAGCGACGAAGTCCGGTCGCTGGCGGCCGGGCGGGCGGCAGCCAGTGGCGCCCGCATCACCATCACCGATGACGTCGAGCAGGGCATCGCGGG
>JBMOKH010000128.1:0-6417 GCA_049315365.1 Candidatus Nanopelagicales bacterium | reverse complement strand
GCCCCGGCACGATCATCCGTGTCGACGTAGACGAACAACTCGCTGAAGTCCACCGCCTCATCCCATTCGAGCGGATCCAGGCAGCGCGCGCATTCCGCGTCGACATGGATATCCGCAGTCCCGGTGACCAGCACCCCCTCCATCACGGATTCCAGTCGCATTTCAAGTTCGACCGGGGACCCCACGGGGACAGTGGCCAGTGCGACGCCGAGGTTCCCCGGGGCCGGCACCGTACGGTCAACAGTGATCATCGACCCGGCCCGCTGCTGCAGGCCCAGCGCGCGCAAGTCCAAGACGAGCGGGCCGGATGGGTCGAGGGTGTTCACTGCTCCCCTTACGGATGAGGCATGGGCAACTGTGGCCCCGCGAGAGGCTGTTTAGCCAAAGAGTAGCGCGGACGGCGCCCCGGACGAAAACCTACCCCCGCTGCCCCGGCGAGCCCCCGGGGTCCCCGATGGCTAACGGCCCTCGTCGTAGAGCTCATCGACGTAGCTGACCGGCTCGGGGGCAAGCTCCTGGTAGATCTGCCCGTGCAGCCGGTCACGTGCACGTTCGACGATCTGGAGACTCTTTTGGAGCGTGATCTCGAACGTCGCGAGCTTGGCATCGATGTAGTCGTCGGTTTCTCGACGCATGCGATCGCTCTCCGATTCGACCTGACTTCGAAGAGCCTGGGCTTCCGCCACCGCCGCGAGGTACACCTCATGCTGCGAGGTGAGCCGATCGGCCTCCGAGCGCGCCCTGTCGATGATGCGACTCGCCTCACGGCGACCTTCGAGGACGACCGCCTCGCTGTCAGCGAGGAGGGCATCGGCGCGGTGGACGGACTCCGGCAGCATGTGCCGGATCTCGTCGATGAGGTCGAGCACCAAGGGCCGGTTCACGATGCATGAGGCAGAAAGCGGCATCGACTTCGCATCCTCGATGAGGACCGCGAGTTCCGTCAGTCTTTCTTGCACGTCCACTCGGTGATCTCCTCGGTTTCCCGGCAGCGCAGGGCGCGCCGCCGGTCGGCTCAGCGCCCCGCTGCCCCAATTGTGTCTGAGATCCGCCGCTGCAGTCGTTCCAACACGGCCTCCGGGACCAGTCCGTGGACATCGCCCCCGTAGGTCGCGACCTCCTTGACCAAGCTCGAGGAAAGATAGCTGTAGAGCGGATTCGTCGACACGAACAAGGTCTCGACGTTGGCCAGCCGGTAGTTCATCTGGGCCATCTGGAACTCGTAGTCGAAGTCGCTCACGGCACGCAGTCCCTTGACGATCGCCTTGATGCCGTTGTCACGGCAGTAGTCGACGAGCAGGCCGTGGAATGAGTCGATGCGGATGTTCCCGAGCGGGGCCACGACCTCGCGAAGGATCTCGATGCGCTCGTCGACGGTGAAGAGGCTGGACTTGGACTTGTTGTGCAGGACCGCGACCACGACCTCGTCGGCGAGGTCGGCTGCGCGCGCGAATACGTCGAGGTGGCCGTTCGTGACGGGGTCAAAGGATCCCGGGCACACTGCAATCCGCATCACTGGCCTCCAGGATCCCCGTCGACGACCTCCGCCGCCGAAGTGCGCTGACCGTACCAAAGCACCGTGTCACCGTAGCCTCGCTGCCGGATGAATGACCAGTCGGGCGGAAATGGCGACGTCGCGTCGGCTCGGGGACGCTCGACGACCGCGATTGCGGACGGGTCGACCCACCCCCCGGCATCGAGCCCGCTGAGCTCATCGGCGATGACCGTGGCCGCGATCTCGTAGGGCGGATCCAGAAGGATGAGCGAGGCACGTGGGCCGGCATTTCGCCGCGCGGCGGTCACCTGCACGGTCGCACGGATGACGGTCGCTCCCGAGAGCCCGAGGGCCTCGATGTTTCGTCGGATGACGTCAGCGGCTGGAGCCCCACTCTCGATGAGGACGACGGACGCAGCGCCTCGGCTGAGCGCCTCGAGCCCGAGGGCCCCGGATCCGGCGTAGCCATCGAGCACGTGAACCTCACCCCAGGCGGTGCCCCGCTCGGCGAGCATCGATGAAACAGCGGAGAACAGGGCTTCGCGCACCCGGTCGGAGGTCGGCCGGGTGCCTCGCTCCGGCACGCTGAGCTGGCGGCCCCTCGCCGATCCGGCAATGATCCGGGTCACGCCACACGCCCGGGTGTCACGCTTTCTCCATGCTCGTCACGCTTTCTCCATGAAGTCGGCCCGCGCGTCCGGCACGAGGGCGTGAATCGCGCTGAGGAGCCCCGGAGCCGATGCCAAGGAGGGGTCGGCGGCAACGATGGCGAGCGCCGCCGCGCGAGCCCGCACGATCACGTCCTCATCGCGCACGACCTCGAGCAGCCGCAGCGAACTACGCTCGCCCGACTGCGTTGATCCGAGAACATCGCCCTCGCGTCGCAACTGGAGGTCGAGCTGCGCCAGCTCGAAGCCGTCCGTAGTCGCCGCTACGGCATCGAGTCGCGTTCGTGCGGGGCTGCCCTTCGGCATCTGGGTGAGGAGCAGGCACAGGCTCGGGAGATTACCTCGGCCAACCCGGCCGCGGAGCTGATGGAGCTGCGAGATCCCGAACCGATCGGCGTCGATGATCACCATGGCGGTCGCGGTCGGCACATCGACCCCGACCTCGATCACGGTCGTCGCGACGAGCACCTCGATCCGCTCACTGCCCGTCTCGGTGGCGAACCGCCGCATCGTGTCGTCCTTCTCCTCGCCGGTCATCCGCCCATGCAGGACGCCGACCCGAAGGCCGGCAAGCTCGCCGCTCGCCAACTTCTCGGCAACCGAGATCACCGAGGCCGTCGGGGGCTCCTCCCCTGCGCTCGCGACATCTGCAGCCGGGCTCCCGTCGTCCGGCAGGGCGCTCTCGTCGTCGCCAATCCTCGGGCAAACGACGAACACCCGGTGGCCGGCCTCGACCTCCTCGCGCACGCGGGCCCAGGCCCGTCCGACGAGCGCTGGCTGCTCGCGAACGGGCACGACATGGGTCGCCACCGGGCTCCGTCCGGCCGGGAGCTCGCGAAGGGTCGAGACATCGAGATCACCGAACACGGTCATGGCGACAGTCCGCGGGATCGGGGTCGCCGTCATGACGAGGACATGCGGACGCATGCCGCCGCGTGCCTTGGCGGCGAGAGCAGCCCGCTGCTCGACCCCGAACCGGTGCTGCTCGTCGATGACGACGAGCCCGAGGTCGCGGAACTCGACGGTGTCCTGGATGAGCGCGTGGGTCCCCACGACGATGCCCGCGTCGCCCGAGATGACATCGAGGAGCTCGCGGCGCCGGGTCGCAGTGCGCTGGGAGCCCGTGAGGAGCGCGACCTTCGTCCCGTTGGCATCGCCCCCGAGCATCCCCGCCTGGGCGAGCGGACCGAGCATCGCGGTGATGGTCCGGTGGTGCTGAACGGCGAGGACCTCGGTCGGGGCGAGCAGCGCCGCCTGCCCGCCGGCATCGACGACACCGAGCATCGCCCGGAGCGCGACGATGGTCTTGCCGCTCCCGACATCGCCCTGCACGAGTCGATGCATCGGATGGCTCGCCGCAAGATCCCCGGTGATCTCCTCGCCGACCGCCACCTGCCCGTGCGTCAGGGTGAACGGGAGTCGCTCATCGAAGGAGCGCTGCAGGGGCCCGTCGCCCACCACCCGGGCAGTGGCGGGCATCAGGGCCATCTCGGCACGCCGCTGGGCGAGGACCACCTGCAGGACGAAGGCCTCCTCGAACCGCAATCGATCCTGCGCCTGGCTCAGCTCGAGGTCATTCGCCGGGCGATGGATCTGGGTGAGTGCGGACGCTAGCCCGATGATGCCCTCGGCTTGCCTCACCTGGTCGGGAATCGGGTCGGGGAGGTCGCCGAGGGTGTCGAGGATCACGCGGATCGCGCCGGCGATCTGCCAAGACGTGACCGACGAGGTCGCCGGGTACACGGGGATGAGCGCGCCGGCGAAGGCGGCGATCGCCTCAGGGTCGTCATCGACCCCATCGGGCAGCAGCAGGCACTGTGGATGGGTGAGCTGCCGCTTGCCGCGGAAGGTGGAGATCTGGCCCGCGAACAGGCCCCGCCGTCCCGGACGCAGCTCGCGCTCACGCCACTTCTGGTTGAAGAAGGTCAGGGACAGCCTGCCCTGCCCATCGGTCAAGAGGGCCTCGAGGATGGTTCCGCGGCGCTGCTGCATCGGCCGGACGGTGACCTGCTCGATGTCGGCCAGGATGGTCACCGACGCCCCTTCCTCCAAGGTGGCGAGCTCGGTGAGGGTGCCGCGCTCCGCGTAGCGGCGGGGGTAGTGACGGAGCAGGTCGTCGACGGTCGTCATCCCGAAGGCCTTCTCCAGCGCCTTAGCGGTCTTGCCTCCAACCACCCTCGAGAGCGACTGGGCCAGGCCCGGTGGCTGCGTGCTCACTCGACCCCGATGATGACCGGCCACAGCGGCTGACCGCCGTCATAGCCGGTCACCTCCACCATCGGGTGCTCCGCGGCGAGCCAGGCAGTCAGGCCGTCAGCGAATGCCGGGGTCACGTCGCTTCCGAAGACAAGGGTCACCAGCTCCCCACCCGCGGCGAGCATGGCGTTGAGCAGGTCGCACGACACCCCTCGCACGTCGCCGCCGACCGCGCTGATGTCGCCGTCGACGAGGCCGAGTATGTCGCCGACGCGACATGGGCCAGCGGTGGTGAGCACCTCTCGCGATGCCACGGTGACCGCGGCGTAGCGAGTGGCTCCCGCCGCTCGGGTCATGGCGACGACGTCGTCCTCGAACCGCGACTTCGGGTCGTGGACGGCCGCCGCCGCAAGGGTCTGCACGATCGCCTTCGTGGGAATGACCGAAACGCGTACGCCCGCAGCCCGCGCCTCGGCCGCCGCGACCCCGGCGACCGCGCGCGTATCGCCGTCACTCGGCAGGAGGATGACCTCCTCGGCACCTGACTCGAGGACCGCCGCGAGCAGTTCTGCGGTCGAGGGCCGGGTATTCGGGAGGGCGGCGACGGTGATGACCCCTGCCTCGTGGAGCAGGGAAGCGGTGCCCGCTCCGTGGGTGACGGCGACGAGCGCGCGAGGCGGCCGCTCCCCGCCGAGGGCCTGCTTGTCGAGGGCCGTGATGCGGATGCGATGCGGGCGTCCGGCTTCGATGCCTGCCTCGACCGCCGCCCCGGGATCGTCGACATGGACGTGGACATTCCAAAGGGGCGCAGCGCCGCTCACGACGAGGCTGTCACCGATCGCCGCGAGGGCGGCCCGGAGCAGCATGACCGACGGCTCATCCGCGTCGAGCAGGTACATCACCTCGAACGCCGGGCCGGAGAGGGCCGGGTTGTCAGGGCTCATTCCCGGTGCGGGGCTCATTCCCAGTGCGGGGCTCATTCCCAGCGCGGGGCTCATTGCCTTTGCGGGGCTGACGTGCGGGGGATGCCCTGGGCTCGAACGCCGGCTCGCCGGTGAGCGCCTTGACCCGGATAGGACATCGACGAGGGCATCGAGCACGACGACGAGCGCCCGGCCGCCTGCGTCGACGACCCCGGCAATCCGCAGCGACTCAAGGAGCGAGGGGGTCAGTTCGAGCGCCTCCGCGGCTCCCTCGCTCGCAGCACCTGCGGCCTGGGCTGGTGAGACCGTGGGTGAGTGAGCACTTGCGGCTCGCGCCGCGCTCGCAGCAGCTCTCACGACGGTGAGGATGGTTCCCTCGACTGGCTTGGCGACCGCCGAATAGGCCAGCTCCGCACCCCTCTCGAGCATCGCGGCGATGTCCGTTCCGCGGATGTCGCGCTCCGATGGGATCGCAGCGAGAACCTCGGCCGTACCGCGAAGGATCTGCGACAAGATGACCCCGGAGTTGCCCCGGGCGCCGAGGAGGGAACCGCGGGCCAGCCCCATCGCGGCAGACGGCATCGAGGAGTCGAGTTCCATGGCCTCGTCGATGCCCGCGCACCCAGCCTCCATGGTGAGGTAGACATTCGTGCCCGTGTCCCCGTCAGGGACCGGAAAGACGTTCATGGCGTCGATCTCGGCCCTCGCCTCCCCAAGCCCGGCGAGCGCGGCGTGGGCCCAGTCGCGCACGAAGGCGGCGGGATTGACCAGGGCTGAGGGGTTGCCGAAGTTGATTGCGTTCACCAGCCCCGCCCTCCCTAGCCCTCGACCGACCCGACCCTGGATTTGGGGAGCGGCACCCGCCTCGGCTACTCTTGGCCGCTGCGTGCTTCACGGCAGCATAATGTTTGTCAGGCTCCATGCTTCCCACGCTCGAACTTCTCACGTTGGAGTTCTTGACGATCCACGCGTAACCGCACAACCGTCTTCCTGCTCACCAGTCCTCGGCCCGGCCAACCGGCCCAGCCGGCACGATCGATGCCCATCCGGCATCACACATGAAGGAGTGCACCGTGGCTGCCAACTGCGATGTCTGCGGCAAGGGCCCAAGCTTCGGGCACAGCATCTCTCACTC
>JBMOKH010000009.1:0-27038 GCA_049315365.1 Candidatus Nanopelagicales bacterium | reverse complement strand
TCGTCTGCATCGGCAGGGCAATCTGCTCGGAGCACTGAGGGAACAGGAGATTCCTAGAGTGCCATCATGACTGCCCCGAGGCTGACTGCCTTCTGACACGCGTCGATTCATGGTCGCGGGAGACGATGCCTGTCGAGCCGAGCGACGGATCCGCTGGACAGGCGGCGTTGCGTTCTGCGAACGGGCACGTCCACTCTCTGTGTAGAGCGGCCCTGACGAAGAGCTCACTCGTTCTACCTGTGCGACCGGGCCGAAGATGCACAGGATATACCCATGGATGCTCGCTCTTTCCACTGCCCGTTCTCCCTGTCGCTCGGTGTGCCTGGGTGTCGCCAAACTCGTTGATGGGCAACAGGCCCTAGGGGTGAATCCATGCGTGGGTGCAGTCTCGCAATGCGTAGGTCGCGCCAATCAGTACGCGGAGGTCAACGAAGTCGGTCCGCAGCGCCTGCAGAGCGCCGCGTCGGGTGCGGCTCGCGGCCTACCAGCGTCGTCGACGGCCGTCCGGGCCCCGCCCGATCTCCAGGCGGGCGATCCACAGCCCGTCGCAAGACCGCTGGAACACCGTGCCCTCGCCGTAGTGCCGCTGCCGGTCCGCGGTCATCGCCTGATCCCGTCTTGCCGCAACGAGGAGGCGCATCCCCCTCACCTACGTCAACGCACTCCGCAGGGTCGGTGCCACGCATTGGCCGCCAGTTCGCCGCAGCGGTCACGGTCCGGGGTGCCGGGTACCCTTGGGACATGTCGATCCAGGCCGTGGGGGATGCCGCTGTGGCGGCGCGTTCCTTGCTGTCTTCCGGTCCGGTGTCTGGTGAGGATCTGTGGCGTTTCGGGGTCCTGCAGTTGTTGGACGACTACGAGTCGGTCCGTGCCCGTGATGGCGTGGACGCCGCGGCGAGCTTGATGGTCGAGGCTCCGGGGCCCACTGGTCACTCCGGACTCGATGCCGCGTTCGCTGGGCTGGCGTGCTGGCTCGCGGACCGCGACGGGTGGCAGGCCCCGCGGTGGACGCTTGCGGATGATCGCGTGGCGCGGCCGTGGTGGTTCGTGTCGTCGTCGGCCTATGGCCGTGCTTGGGCGATGGTGCAGTCTCCGGCGCAGTTCCGCATCCGTGGCGTGTTCATCACCGAGACGGCGCTGCAGCGCGTATGACGAACCTGGACGCGGCAGGGATCAGCAGGCTGCTGCATGCCCTCGACGCGGAGCTTGCGGCGCGGGGCACGACCGCGGATGTCTATCTCGTCGGTGGTGCGGCGATCGCGCTGTCGTTCGATGCGGCGCGCACGACTCGGGACCTTGACGCGGTGTTCGTTCCCACGACGCAGGTCAGGGCCGCAGCGGAGGCCGTCGCCGAGGCGAACGGCCTCGCCGGCGACTGGTTGAACGACGCGGTCAAGGGCTTCGTCCCTCCGGGAACGGACGCGCACCAGCGAGTGGTGTTCGAATCTCCTCACCTGCGGGTCTGCGTCGCGGGCGCGGAGCACCTGCTCGCAATGAAGGTGGCAGCGTCCCGGGTCGAGCAGGATCGCGGTGACCTCGCACTGCGGTCGGGGTCTTGGGTTTGTCCAGCGCGGACCCGGGCGATCAGTCCACGCAACGGAACCAAGAATCCTCGCCGATCGCCGCCAGGACTACAGTCCCCTCATGAAGAGCGCTGAAGTGCCGGCCAGCAGGCGCACTGGTTCGCTCATGCTGGACGAGACAGACAGGGCTTTGATCGACTGCTTAAGGGTGGACGGCCGAATGAGTCTTGCTGCACTCGGGAAAGAGGTCGGCCTCTCCGGTGACGCAGTGCGGGACCGTCTGCGGCGACTGACATCCGAGGGCATAGTTCAGATCACCTGCAGCGTTGACGCCGCCCTCCTCGGCTTTCGGACGCTAGCCCTTCTGGGACTGAACGTCCGTGGCTCAGCGCGCCGCATAGGTGAGGAATTGGCCCAGGTTGATGAGTTCGACTTGGTCGGCTGCACATCAGGCCGATTTGACCTCTTCGTCGAGGCTGTGTGCCGAGACGAAATGCACCAACTGGAAACGATCGACGCCCACATCCGAGAACGCCCCGACGTGGCTGGGGTGACCACCTTCACCTATTTGAACGTGCTGAAATTCGCACCGGCCGGTTCAGAGTTGCCCGTCTCGGGTCACGACCTGAATTCCGTGGAGATTGGCCGCGCCGAACTGGACCTCATCGGAGTGCTTCGGGCGGACGGCCGGGCCTCGTATCAGGACATCGCAGACAGGACTGGGGTCTCGTACCAAATGGCCCGACGTCGGGCCAAGGCCCTGCTGGATTCGGGGACGGTCCGCGTTGAGACGGTCGTCAATCGACTCGTAGAAGGTACAGCAGTCGTTGCAGGTGTCGGCTTACGAACGGCTGGTCCCATCAGCCACATCACGCCTCGCATCCTCGAGCTGGAGGAGGTTGAGGTTGCCGTTCTCACCACAGGCCCGTTCGATCTGCTGCTCGATGTGGCCTGCCGTGACACCGAGCATCTGGCCTCACTTGTGGGTGAGTTCCTGCCGTCGATCCCTGGGGTCGAAGCCACAGAAACAACCATTTACCAGCAGTTCCTGAAACTCCCACAGTCTTGGTCGGGCCTCGTTAGGCAACTCTGATGGATCTAGGATCGCAGCGAATGATCCGACTCCTGGATGCGCCGGATGTGAGGCCTCGACACCTCACCGGGCCTCGCGAGCACCGGATACTTACGCGGGCAATTCTCATGCAGGGGCGCGCGGTTCACAAGTCGCGGAGCATGAGGTCCACTCCGAACCGGACTCCGCCGCATCACGCCTCTGACATGACCTCGCGATAGAGGCGCACGAAGTTCTGGTTCATGAACTCATACGCCGGATTGTATGGGCCCGACGCGTAGGCACCCGATTCCAGGCCACGTTGAACTCGTTCGCAAACGACGTCATCTTGCTTGCGAACCGTCTGCTGGAGGCCGTTGAGGCGGTCTTGCTCAAAGTCGATACCCTCGCGAGCATCGTGATGGACGAGCATCGCCATTCGCACAAGGCTACGAGAAGGGGACAGCGGAAGGTACGTCATGATGTGGGCGTTGTCAGGTGACAGCACTACCTCGAAGATGCTGGTGTGCCATTGAAGAAAGCCCATACCTGTTGGCGCTGCGTCGATACCACCGAGGAGTCGTGAGCACCCGTACTCCCCATCGAGCGTCGCTGACTTTGCATGAGGCAGCAACGGGAAAGTGGGTCGGTAGTCGAATTCACCCTGTGAAAGATGATTGGGTTGCGGTCCATCTCGGACGATGTTGACCACCTTTGCCAGTTCGGGGTGATTCAAACCACAGTGGTAGCACTCCAAACCGTTCTCCCAAAGAACCTTCCAATTGGCCTCGACCACATATTCCGTCTTGCTTACAACCTTGGCTGCCCCTAGTTGCCACTGTTCAAGATCGACACCTGCCAACTGGATCTCCACGGCGCCGATAGGCACTCGGCTGAATGAGACAAAGACCATCCCATTCCAGACATCGGTCTGAAGCGTGCGCAGTCCCCATTGTGAGCCGACGAGCCCATCCGGACGGTACGGCGCTCCGATGAACTCACCTTGGTGGCCAAATGCCCAACCGTGATAGGGGCACGAGATGGTCCGACCGCAATTGCCTGAGTCACTCGTGACCAGTTCAGAGCCGCGATGAGGACAGACGTTGTAGTGAGCTGCTACCCCGCCGTCACGCGTGCGCACGACGAAGATCCTTCTCTCAGCCAACTCGAGCGACAGGAAATCTCCGGCGGCTGGAATCTCGGAGTGATGGCACAAGTACAACCATCCGCGGCTGAAGAAGTGCTCAACTTCGCGGCGATAGTTGCTCTCGCCAGCCATTTCGTCCACCGTGAGCGTGAGCGCTGGAAGCGATGAGGTTTCGATCAGATCGGTCATAGGGTCTCCTAGGCCAAGCGTGATTCTTCAACTTCGCCCCTCGAGAGAAGGGCCGTGTTCAAGTGGATGGAGCGGTCTAGTACGGACTGCAGGAACCGCCTTGTTTCCGGCTGCGACGGCGAACTGAAGAAGGAGTCGGCATCAGACTCTTCAATGATCTGCCCGTTGCACATGAACGCCACCCGGCTAGCGACACTGCGGGCGAACGAGATCTCGTGCGTGACGACCGCCATGGTCATTTGATCCCGAGCCAGGTCTTCCATCACTTCGAGGACTTCCCCTACGAGTTCGGGGTCCAGCGCACTCGTAGGCTCATCGAAGAGCATCACTCGGGGATTCATGACGAGTGCTCGTGCGATGGCGACGCGCTGCTGTTGGCCCCCTGACAGTTCGGAGGGGAACTGCTTCATTCGATTGCCGAGGCCGACTCGGACCAGCATGTCTTCGGCTGCCGCTATCGCCTCCGCTTTCGCCATCCGCCGCACCGTCGTCAAGCCAATCGTGACGTTTCCGAGAGCACTCAGGTGCGGGAACAGGTTGAACCTTTGAAACACCATCCCGATTGAAGAACGTTGCGCCGCAAGGCTTCTTTCCGGCAGAGACTCATCGCTCTGAGTCCGGCCGACGCGCGCGCCTTCAAGGTAGATGGAACCCTCATCGGCGTTCTCCAGCAAGGCCAGCAGGCGCAGGAGGGTGGACTTCCCCGAGCCCGAGGCGCCTAGGATGACTTTGACCTCTCCAGGCTGCAAGTCAAAGTCGACACCATCCAACACAAGGCTGTCGCCGTAAGTCTTCCGAAGCCCTAGTGCCTGAAGCGAGGGAGTCGTCATGACGCCACTCCTGCCAGACTCGGCGCGGGCTTGAGTGACTTCCGTGGCGAAGACTTCCACCGATACCGCCTCTCAAGTCTACTTTGCGCCACCATGAGCAGAGACACTAGAACCAAGTAGTAGACGGTGGCAGCCCCGTAGTACTCGGCGTATCCGAACGTCACCGAGACTCCCACGTTCGCTGCCGCCAGGAGTTCCTGCAGAGAGATGACGCTGGCAAGAGTCGTTCCCTTCAGCATCGTGATGAATTCGTTGCCTGTTGGAGGTATCGCCACGCGCACCATCTGGGGAATGAGGACTCGCCGCATCACTTGACGAGGGGTCATTCCCAATGCTCTTGCAGCGAGCGATTGCCCCTCATCAACGCTTGCGAGCGCACTCCGCAGGATCTCGGACATGTACGCCGCTTCCACAATGGTCAACGCCAGCATGGCGGCGAGGAAAGGTGAGAACCAACTACCGCGGAACACTGGAAACACCTGGGGGAGCGCATTCCACACGAGGATCAAGACGAGCAGGATCGGAATCGCGCGAAAGAACCACACGTAAGCGCGTCCGCCGATTGAGAACAGTCTCGTGGGACTTCGGTACGCGAGCATGACCCCGAAGCCCAGGACGATTGCAAGAACCTGGGACATCACCGCGAGGCCAAGGGCTATGAGAGCGCCCTTGGCCAACGCGGGCGACGTCAATGCGTCCCAGAACAGGGACGAATCGAACTCCATTTGGAATCTACCTAACCTGCCGTGAGGTTCTCAACTGGTACTCCGTACTTCTGGGCAAGCGCCGCCGCCGTTCCATCGGCAATGAGACCTTCCCAGGCCTGCGTGATAGCGGCGGCGATTCCCGAATCCTTTGCGCTGTAGACGGCAAGGTCACCATCCGAGGGGAATGCGCTGGGCACGAGCTCAAACATGTCTGGAGCGGTGCGCACCGCGTCTGCCAGCGCGACATCCACCTCGAGGACCGCGTCCGCCTTGCCCGACTTCACCGCACCGACCTCAGCGGGAAAGGTTGGGTAACTCTGAATTTCGATTGCGTCGAGCCCTTTGGCTACGAGGTCGTCGGAGAGCTTGTTCGCCACATCAACCGCGGTGGTGCCGGCCGCGACGGCCAGACGCTTACCGGCAAGGTCGTCTGCGGACATGATGCCTGCAGGATTTCCCTTGGCCACCAACAGTCCGTTTCCAGTCTTCAAGTAGGGCGAAGCGTCCGCCTTCTGCTGCCGCTCATCGTTGAGGAACATGCCGGACCACACCGCGTCGCATCGCTTTGCATCCAGGGCCGGGAGGAGGCCGTCGAACCCCATGTCGACGATCTCAGTCTCAACGCCCCACGTGGAAGCGACGGCCTGTGCGGCCTCTATGTCGAAGCCGGTTGGCTCGTCGGACCCGGCCTCTTTGAACTCAAGAGGAGGGAATGCCACATAGGCGCAGACCGTGAACTTCGAGGGGTCAATCAGGGCTGCCGGGGCAGCCTGCGCGGAAGAACTTGCGGCATCAGTCGCCGCGGAGGCTGCCGCCGAGGGTGCGGTCGCGTCCGAAGCCGCGGCAGACTCGGCCGTGCTCGATGCGCTGCTGCAGGCAGCTAGGCCGGCCACGGCGATCCCCATGGCCATCATCCCGATAATGTCCTTCATGTGACTCCTTCTTCAGGTGAGTGCCGCTTTCGCGGAGTGGCTGTATTGTGCGGACTAGTGACTCGGAATGTCTACAGATCTTGGAAATCGTTTACCAAACAGTAATCTGTCACGTTATCTTTTCATGATGGACGTTTCCGTGCGTCGGATCTACTGGGCTGCAAGAATCCGGAACTTAGCACAGAAAGCGCGTATCGGATGCAATTTGCTGATTGAAATTCGCTCTTGATTGGCTCCGAATGGCTAAAATACTTGTCTGTGACGACTCTCTTGACTATATTGGCGCTCCTTGCCGGACATGAGTTCAGATGGAGGCCGAGATTCCGCAGTTCAGCGTTACCGTCGCCGGGAGGCGTGAGCTTGCGTGCGGGCATGTTGCCGAACTGCGACTCGCGGCCATCAATGACAAGCCCCTGCCGACATGGAGCCCGGGCGCCCATGTCGATCTCGTCTTGCCGTCGGGACTCGTTCGCCAGTATTCACTGTGCGGCGACCCGGCCGACCTGTCGTACACCGTCGCCGTCCTGCGTGAGCCCGCATCTCGCGGCGGCTCAGCCGAGGTCCACGAACGAGTCCAGCCCGGGGACACCCTGATGATCCGTGGGCCGCGCAACCACTTTCCACTGGTCCCCGCCGATCACTACGTCTTCATCGCCGGTGGCATCGGCATCACGCCGCTCCTTGCGATGGTCCGCTCCGTCGCCGGCAGCGGGGAGACGTGGGAGCTGCACTACGGTGGGCGCAGCCGCTCGGCGATGGCCTACCTCGACGACATCGCGTCGCTCACCGGGGGAGAGGTGGCTGTCTACGCCCAGGACGAGGTGGGGCTGATCCCCGTCAAGAAGATCCTCGAGGCAGCCCCGCGTTCATCGGCCGTGTACACGTGCGGACCAGAGCCGCTGTTGGTGGCCGTGGAGCAGGAGGGCGAGGCCGCTGCCCTTCCGGTGCACCTCGAACGTTTCGGTCCGTCCAGCGCCCCCGTGAGGGCGAACACTGACGACTCGGAGTTCACCGTCACTCTGCAGCGTTCCGCTCGCACCCTTCCTGTCCCCCCCGGGACGCGCTTGATCGACGTCGTCCGTCAGGTCCTGCCGATGGTGCCCTTCTCCTGCGAGGAGGGCTACTGCGGATCGTGCGAGAGCGTCGTGCTGGAGGGCGTGCCCGACCATCGCGACAGCGTGCTCTCCGAAGCGGAACGCGAGTCCAACACCTGCATGATGATCTGCGTCGGTCGCTCGAAGACTCCGCAGCTCGTTCTCGATCTGTAGTTCCGACCTCACCTCGCCTCAGGAGTGACCATGACCGTTGACAGCACGAGCCGCCCGACCGCCGGATTCACCTTGGCGGATCCGGCGTTCTGGCAGCGCGATGACATCGATGCGCAGTTCGCGCGACTGCGCGCGGACCTGCCTCTCACCTGGCACGAGGAGCCGGCCACCGACTGGTTCCCCACGGCGGGCCGCGGCTTCTGGGCGCTTGTTCGCCACGACGACGTGTGCACCGTCAGCAAGGACCAGGAGACGTTCACTTCGGGTGAGGGAACCGAGATCGTGGATCTGACGCCCACGGAGCGGCATATCTTCGGCGGCATGCTCAACATGAACGTCGACGAGCACGCGAAGTACCGCGCGATCGTCGCCCGCGTCCTCACTCCCCGCACGATCGAGGCGATGACGGAGGGCATCGACCGGCAGGCGGTGATGGCGATCAACCGCGTCGTCGAGCGCGGTGAGTGCGACTTCGTGGCTGACATCGTCGGCGACTACCCCGCGCAGATCATCGGCGACCTGCTCAGCGTCCCGGTCGAGGACCGCCCGCGTCTCATCCACCTCACTGTCGCCGCCCTGTCTGCCTACGGAACGGCCGGTGCCTACCAGGCGTACCTGGAGATCATCGACTACGCCCACGGTCTGATCAGCCAGGTCCGCGAGTCCGGAGCCGAGGACAACTTCCTCGGCAAGCTCCTGGCGGCCGAGGTGGATGGCGAGCGCATGAGCGACCAGGAGATCGCCATCTTCTTCGCCCTGCTGCTCACGGCTGGCATCGAGACGACCGCCACCACGCTGGCCACGGGCTTCTACGCGCTGAGCCTGTACCCGGAGCAGCGCACGTACCTGCAGGAGAACTTCGACGAGGCTGCCCCCGTCGCCGTCGAGGAGTTGATCCGCTGGGTCACCCCCGTGCGCCACTTCCGCCGCACGGCGACACGAGACGTGGAGATGCACGGCCAGACCATCAAGGCAGGCGAGAAGGTCACCATCTGGTACGTCTCGGCGGACCGCGATGAGAACGTGTTCGCGGATCCCCAGGGCCTTGACCTGCAGCGCTGGCCCAACCCGCACATCGGCTTCGGGGGTGGCGGACCGCACTTCTGCCTCGGCGCGATGCTCGCCCGCAAGGAGGCGATCGTCTTCCTGCGGCGGCTGTTCCAGATACTCCCCGACATCGAGGTCACGGGAGCGCCGGACTTCGTGCACTCGAATTTCGTCAACGCGGTCGCGAACCTCCCCGTGAGGTTCACCCCGACTCAGCCCGTTTCGCTCTAACCCATCCACCCCTGCCTAGGAGAGATCACATGGCTTCACGCACAGTTGTCGTGACCGGCGGCTCATCCGGCATCGGGGCGGCAGCCGTGGCCGCTTTCGAGGCGGTAGGCGACGAGGTGGTCGTGGTCGACAGGCAGGAGCCTCTGGGTGCTGCCTCGTTCGTCCTGTGCGACCTGTCGGACCCCGGATTGATCGATGCCGCCGCCGCTCAGCTGCCAGACCGGATCGACGTCCTGGTCAACTCCGCCGGTGTCTCGGGCCTTGCACCCATACCAACCGTCATGGCCGTCAACTTCTACGGCCTGCGCCGACTGACCGAGGCCTTGGTCGCGCGCATCCCCGACGGCGGCTGCGTCGTGAGCGTCGCCTCGACCTCCGGCTGGTTCTGGCGCGATCACCTCGACGAGGTCGGCGCCATCATCTCGGCCCGCACTGACGAGGAGACGGCACTCGTCATCGACCGCTTCGTGCCGGACGGGTACACCGCCTATACGCGCAGCAAGGAGGCGGTCGTGGTGTGGAGCGCGGTGGCCGCTCAAGAGCACCTCGGACTCGTGCGCTTCAACTCGGTGAGCCCTGGCCCCATCGAGACACCGTTGCTCGCGGACTTCTACGAGGCGATGGGCAACGCCGAGCTCGATCCACTCACCACCCGCTCCGGTGGTCGCAACGGCAGGCCCGAAGAGATCGCCGCCGTCGTCCGGTTCCTGGCTTCGGCCGACGCGCACTGGATCAACGGCGCGGACGTGCCCGTCGATCATGGGGCCGAGATGGCGGAGTACCTGGCTGCGCGAGGCGTGATCCCGACGCTGGAGAACGCATGACCGTGGCCGTCGAGTCCGTCCCCACCTCACTGTTCATCGGTGGCGAGTGGGTGGAACCACTCGAGGAGCAGCGGTTCGAGGTCGACAACCCCGCCGATCGCAGCATCATCGTGAACGTCGCTGATGCCGGCGTGGCAGATGCACGCCGAGCCGCCGACGCCGCTGCCGCCGCTCTGCCGGGGTGGCGAGCACACACACCACGGCAGCGTGGCGAGATCCTGCGCGCCGTCTTCGAGGCGATGCATGAAAGGGCCGACCAGCTGGCGGATCTGATCGTCCTGGAGAACGGCAAGCCGCGCGTCGAAGCGGTGGCCGAGGTGCACTACGCCGCCGAGTTCTTCCGATGGTTCTCTGAGGAAGCAGTTCGCCTTCCCGGCTATCTGACCACCGCACCGGTCACGGGCCGCCGCATCATGGAACTGTCCGAGCCGGTCGGTGTCGCCCTGCTGCTCGCACCCTGGAATCTGCCCGCGGCCATGATCACGCGCAAGATCGCACCCGCGCTGGCGGCCGGCTGCACGGTCGTCATCAAGCCCGCCAGCCAGACACCTCTCACAGCCCTTGCGCTGGCGCAGATCATGCAGGAGTGCGGCGTACCGGCGGGCGTCGTGAACGTGATCACCACGACCCGCGACGCGGACGTCGTCAGTGACCTGATCGCCGCCGGACCCGTCCGCGCCCTGTCCTTCACGGGCTCGACCCGCGTGGGCCGGCTCCTGCTTCGTCAGGCCTCCGAACGTGTGCTCAGGTGCTCGATGGAGCTGGGGGGAAATGCGCCGTTCATCGTTCTCGAGGATGCCGACATCGAGTTGGCCGTCGAGAACGCAATGGTCGCAAAGATGCGGCACAACGCCGAGGCCTGCACGGCTGCCAACCGCTTTCTCGTGCACGCCGACGTCAAGGAGCAGTTCACTCAGGGACTGGTGGCAGCCATGTCGGGGCTGCGCGTAGGCGACGGCATGGATCCAGCCACCCAGCTCGGACCGATGGCGAGTGCTGCGGCCAGAGACGGGGTTGCGGAGAAGGTCGACGCGGCCGTGACCGCGGGCGCTCGGGTCCGCACGGGCGGCAGCGCGGGCGACGACAGCGGCTACTTCTACCTTCCGACCGTCCTGGACGACGTGGCCGCCGATGCTCCTCTCCTTCAGCAGGAGATCTTCGGGCCGGTGGCCCCCATCGTGGAGTTCCGCACGGATGCCGAGGCCCTGACACTGGCCAATGCCGTCGACGTCGGGTTGGGCTCGTACATCCACTCTCGCGACCTGGGTCGCGCGCTGCGGATCGCTGAGGGCCTGGAGGTGGGCATGGTCGGCATCAACACCGGCCTGTTCTCGGACCCGGCGGCGCCCTTCGGCGGCGTGAAGGAGAGCGGCCTGGGACGCGAAGGCGGACGCCACGGCATCGGGGAGTTCCTGGAGACCAAGTACATCAACGTGGCATGGAGCTAGCAGTGACGATCACCGACGCCCTTGAGCACCTCGATGACGCGGCCCGCGCTTGGCTCGACGACGTCCACGGAACGGGCAGCGGCCCGACGTTCGAGGTGCTCGACCCGGGCACCGGCCGCGTCCTCGCCGAACTGCCGGCTGCGACCGAGTCGGACGTCAACCACGCCGTCGAGGCTGCGCGAGCCGCCTTCGAGGACGGCCGCTGGAGCGAGCGCGACGCCGACCACCGCGAAGAGGTCCTGCTGAGGCTCGCGCAACTCGTCGAGCGTGACTTCGAGCTGCTCGTCACGATCGAGGCGCTGGACACGGGCAAGCCACGCGCCGAGGCCTGGTACGACATCAAGGAGGTCATCGGCGTCCTGCGGTACTACGCCGGCTGGTGCACCAAGGCCACCGGCACGACCATCCCCGCACCTCGGCAGTACTTCGCGGTCACGCTTCGCGGCCCCGTGGGGGTATGCGCGGCCATCACGCCGTGGAACTACGCGTTGCCCATCCTCATGTACAAGCTGGCTCCGGCGCTCGCCTTCGGCAACTCGTTCATCGCCAAGCCCAGCGAGTTGGCGCCTCTGTCCGCGCTGCACTTCGTTCGACTGTGCGCTGAAGCAGGCGTGCCGGACGACGTCGTGACCGTCCTCACCGGTGCCGGGTCGACCGGGGCGGCGCTGACGGCCCACCCCGGCCTCGACAAGATCGCCTTCACCGGCTCGACCCGCACCGGGCGCGCGATCGCACGCGCGGCAGCCGAGCGCCCAACGCGGGTGTCGCTGGAACTCGGCGGCAAGAGCCCGAACATCGTGTTCGCCAGCGCTGATCTGGAGGCGGCTGCCGATGGCGTCGCACTAGGGATCTGGACGAATGCGGGCCAGGTCTGCGTCGCCGGCAGTCGCCTCCTCGTCGAGCGATCCATCCATGATCGATTCGTCGGCCTCCTCGCCGAACGCACAGAAGCAATGGTCCTGGGCCACTCGCTGGATCCCGAGGCGCAGATAGGCCCGATGATCAGCGCGGTCCAGCGGGCGAGCGCGGAGAACATCGTGGCGTCCGCCCTGGACGATGGTGCCGTTGCTGTGACGGGCGGGCGCGCCCTCGGGGGTCCGGGCTTCTTCCTGGAGCCGACGGTGCTGACCGGGCTCGCCACGGATCATCCGGTGTCGCAGGAGGAGATCTTCGGTCCCGTCCTCGTCGTCGACACCTTCGACACCGAGCGTGAAGCCGTCGCGAAGGGCAACGCCACTGCCTACGGTCTCGCCGCGGGGGTGTGGACGGGCCGAGCCGGTCAGGGCCAGCGGATGGCCCGCGGGCTCTCCGCGGGAACGGTGTGGATCAACGCCTACGGCGTGTTCCATCCGACGCTGCCGTTCGGCGGAACCAAGGCGTCGGGGTACGGCCGGGAGCTCGGCGAGTCCGCGGTCGAGGCGTACACCGAGATCACCACGGTTGTCGAGGACCTGTCGGCAGGAGAGGGAGGCAGCCATGACTGACGCGTTCCGCGTACCGCGAGTCAGCGCCAACGGCATCGTCGGGCAGGTGGCAACGACCGAGGTTCCTCGGTTCGCCGCGCCCGCCACGTTCGCGCTGGTTCCCGACCTGGCCACGGTGACCTCTGCCGACGTGGCGGTGGTGGGCGTTCCGTTCGACTCGACGGTCAGCTACCGCAACGGCGCCCGATTCGGCCCCTCGCACATCCGCGCCGCCTCGCGGCTGCTCCGGCCGTACAACCCGGAGGCCGACGCCTGGCCCTTTCTCGCCCAGCAGGTAGTGGACGTAGGCGACATCGCCTGCAACCCCTATGACATCGACGCATCCCTTAAGGCCATCGAGGGCGGCGTCCGCGACTGCTTGGACATCGCGCCACGAGTGCTCCTGCTCGGTGGCGACCACACCATCGCACTGCCGACCCTGCGAGCACTTCACGCCAAGCATGGGCCCATCAGCGTGGTCCACTTCGACGCTCACCTCGACACCTGGGACACGTACTTCGGCCAGCCGTACCTGCACGGAACACCGTTCCGCCGCGCCTCGGAAGAGCGACTGCTCGATCGTGAGGCCTGCATCCACGTCGGCATCCGAGGGGGCCTGTACGGCGCCGTCGACATGTCCGACGACCGGGCACTGGGCTTCATGACCGTGCGCTGCCACGAGATCCACCTTGATGGCCCCGCGACAGTCGTCGAGCGCATCCGCAGCCGCGTCGGCGACAGGCCGGTGTACGTGTCGGTGGACATCGACGTGCTCGACCCGGCCTACGCACCCGGCACAGGCACACCGGAGTCGGGCGGCCTGGCAGCGTGGCAGCTCCTGTACATGCTCCGGCAGTTGGCGGGGCTGAACCTTGTTGGTGGGGACATCGTCGAGGTCGCCCCGCCCTACGACCATGCCGAGATCACCGGCATCGCCGCAGCGCACATCGGCTACGAGCTCCTCTCAGCGTGGGCGCCGCCGCTGGACGACTCCGCCCTCAAGACCCGGTAGAAGGGAACCCCCGAGACCGTGAGCGGCATCGAGGTTATCGACGACCACGGCACCGAATCGATCGACGCCGAGCACGCCACCGTTCTGGCATCGCGTTTCGCTGGGTACCTCAGGGAACTCGAGCTTCCTCCCGGCAGCAGGGTCGCCTTCCAGGCGCACAACTCCGTATGGCTCGTGGTCGCGGTCCTCGGATGCCTGAGATCCGGCTACGTCCCCGTCGTCATCAGCGACAAGCTGACCGTACGCGAACGCGATGAGCTTACTGCCGATGTCACCCCGCGGCTGTTCGTCGACGACGCCCTCCTCGCCGGAGCCTTCGATGGCTCCCCGGCGACCCTGAGCGACCACTGGCGCTGCCGACCCATGCACTTCACCAGCGGCACCTCCGGACGCCCCAAGGGGGTGTGGAGCGGCTGGCTCGACGAGCGGCTGAGCACAGCGCTCATCACCGAGGAAGCGGATGCCTGGTCCCTGTCAGCCTCCGACCGCCACCTGGTGGTGGCACCCCTGAGCCACTCGGCCCCCCTGCGGTTCCCGTTGATGACCCTGATGGCCGGCGGCAGCATCGTGGTGCCGGCCTCCTTCGACCCCCTGGTCGTGTCGCACATCATCGACAGCGGCCAGGCCACCACCTCGTTCATGTCACCCGCGCACCTCCAACGCCTCCTCGAAGACGCACCTCCGACGGCATCACGGATGCGCCTCGTGGCGCACGCCGGATCGGCCTGCCCCGACCACGTCCGGAGACTGGCCCGCGCCACGTTCGGCGACGAAGCCCTTCGTGAGTTCTACGGATCCACCGAAGGGCAGTTCACCATCTGCACCCCACCGGAGTTCGACGAGCACCCCGGAACTGTCGGGCAGGCCCGACCCGGACGCAGCCTGCGCGTCGACGATGACGGCCACATCTGGTGCCGAGTCCCACCGCATGCCCGATTCGAATACTGGGGAGACCCACAGAAGACGCTGCAGACCTGGGACGAGGACTGGTTCACCGTCGGCGACCTCGGCGAACTCGGCGATGACGGCTACCTGTACCTCAACGGCAGGCGCAGCGACCTCATCATCTCCGGAGGCGTCAACGTGTACCCGGCCGAGATCGAGCGCGTCGTTCTCGACCATCCGGAGGTCACCCAGGCGATCGCCTTCGGGATGGATGACGAGCGCTGGGGTCAGCGCGTGTGCCTCGCGGTCGTCGGGACCGCCTCGCAGGAGACTCTCTCGCAGCACTGCCAGTCCCTGCTGGCGCCCTACAAGCGTCCCAAGGACATCTACGTCGTGTCGGAACTGCCGCAGGCCCACAGCGGGAAGGTCGATCGAGTCCGGGTCCCGGAGTTCCTCGGTCTCGAGTCGTGAGCCCGTCCCCTCGCCTTCCCGAGAACGCCCCCTGGACCACGGTGGTGGAGTGGGGTTCTCACATGTTCATGGAGGTCTCCGGCGAAGCCCTGCGCCACGCCTCCAGGACGGCAGTGCTGGCCGCCCGAGAAGGCGCCCCCGGGACGTCCTTCGACGTCACGGTGCATGCCCGCCGAGGTCGGGGCGTCCTCACCTCCGGAGACGACGAGACGTGGATCGCGGCGGGCGTGGCCGACGCCTACTCGGAGCTCTCAGCCACGCCGACCGTCGTCTCGGCCAGCGGGCAGTGGCCGCCCGCGGACACCGTCGTCCATCAACCGGCCATCCTCGAGATCCGACAGATGACCTCCGGAGACGCCGACCGGTACGGAATCTCGTACCTGGTCACGGCTGACGGAGCCCTTCGGGGCCGCCTCTTCCAGGAGACGAAGGCAACCCTCAACCCGTCTTCGTGGACGGAGTTCCTCCTCAGCCAGGTCCTGCCCGGCCTGGCAGGACTTCCGAGACCGTTCCGGGTCGCGTTAGCGGTCGGAGGCACCTCCGCTGAGGCCAGCCTTGGGACTGCCGCCAGCGCCGACGCGAGGGAGCTCGACCACCTCGGAGAGGACGGGGGCGAGAAGGGCACGCCTATCCGGCAGCGGCAGATGGAGGCCGAACTGGCAGCACTCCTGGCGGCCGAGCTGCGCGTCCCGGCGGGCGAACCGGTCTGCTCGCAAGTCCGGATCATCCGGCTCGTCCGACACGGCGGCTCGCTTCCGATCGGGCTGTATGTCGGGCTCACGACCGATCGACGCATCCACGCCGCGCTCACACCCCGAGGGATCGATGTGTCACCCGTCGAGATGCGCTGACTCACAACAACCCCGCAAGGAGGACTCTCATGCCCGTACGCATAGCCGTCGACATGGATAGGTGCCAGGGCTATCGACAGTGCTGCCTCTCGGTCCCGCAGGTATTCAGGCAAGGCGAAGGCAAGGCGAAGTACACGGCCGAAGCCGAGGATGAACTTCACGCTGCAATAGAAGCGGCCGCCGCGAGTTGCCCCACCAAGGCGATCACGGTCGAGTCGGGGACGTACTCGACCGCGCACATCGAATGGCCCACCATCGGAGCATGGACCGCCATCGATCGCAGATCGCGGCGGGGACCTTCTAGATCTGGCTCGACTTCTGCCCTGTCTTCTGTCCTTTCATGCTGGCTTCACCTGGCTCTGCCCGGTTCAACGTGGTCGACAGTCGTTTAGTACCAACGACACTGTGAGGCAACCAACTAGGGGCGGGTCGGCTGAAAATCGGAAGGTCGGCGGCTCGAGTCCGCCCCCTGGGCGCGCCCAATAGTCGTAGCAGCGCACCGACTGTTCGGCTATCCACTTTCCACGTGAACTACTGGAAAAGCGGTGCTGCCCTATCGTGACAGCGACCGAAAGGGCGATTCCGCGTGCGCGGCCACTGGCCGACGAAGATCGGAAGGTCAAACCGCTAGCGTCAAGGATTAGACGGTCAAACTAGCCCGATCCAGATGAGCGAGCAGCCATAACCTTGGTCGCCCGCGGGTCAAGGGCGTACGGACGTAACGGGCCAGAAACGCCTACGTTCACAACACTCGCACTCGGCCGCAGTCCTCGTGGTTGCCGGCTCAGGATGGGCAATGCACTGAGCCGGCCCCTCAGTAGACGTGAATGGCAGCCGCGACGGCGTCGGCCAGCTCAGCATCGCCGAGGAGAGCCACCGCGCAGGTCGCCCGCTCGGCGCGCAGCGTTCCCCAGAGCATGAAATCAGCTGCGTCAGTCTCGATCGCGGTGGGACAAAGAACCTCCGCGGGTGTGCAGTCGGCCAGTTGGGCGTCGGAGGCGGAGAGCTGCCAGACACCCCCGCCAGGGCCGGTGATCCGCAGACCGACCGGGGTGACGAGCGTGTCCGCCAGCCGCGCCCCCGACATCTGCGGGATCCCCGCGACCAGCCATCGAGTGGAGGCGACCAGGGCCGGCTCGACGAGCTTCACCGGGATCGGCGGCAATGCGGCGCCGAGGGTCACGTCATGGACCAGATGGCAGTAGTGGTCGAATGCGAGGGCCTCCGCGCTCAGATGCACCGGGTAGACGCCGGCGTCGTCCAGTGAGAATGTCTCGTCGATCAGGTCTTCGGACTGGAGCGACTCCAGGAGGTCGAGGGCGGCGGGCAGCAGCCGCCGGTACTCGGTGACGTGGAACCGACTGTCACCTTCTCGGAACGCTTCTACCTGCACGTCGTTGGTCCGCTCGATGGCGCCAGGGACCGGGGCAGGGAGCGCCTCAGGCTCGACGAGCTCGCGAAGCGTGCAGGCGAGGTGGATAAGGACGTCCTCGTTGGTCCAGCCGGAACACCGGCTCTCGAGTCTCCACGCCGGGGAGTCCGGATCAGCGGTCACGAGCCACTCTGCAAGTCCGCGGAAGGTGCTCACTGCTTCTGCACTCACGTCGATCTCCTGGTCAGTCGAACGTGGCAGCGAATGCCGCGTCGAGGACGTCGAAAGCCTCTTCCAATGCAGGGCTGGGGATCGATAGAGGCGGCAGGAACCGCATCACGTTGCCGTACGTGCCAGTGACGAGCGTGACGACACCGTTCCGGTGGCAAAACGCATTCAGCTCGGCCGTGCATGCGGGGTCCGGCGTGAGGTCGAGGGGCGACGCGATCTCGATCGCCTTCATCGCACCGCGGCCGCGGATCTGGACGACCTCGGGATGCCTATCCTTCAGAATCGTGAGGCGGGCCGTAATGACCGCGTCGATGGTCCGGGCCAGGCTGCACGCGTCGACGTCCTCCATCCACTCGATGGCGGCAAGGGCCGCAGCGCAGGCGACGGGGTTGCCGGTGTAGGTGCCACCGAGGCCACCCGCGTGGACCGCGTCCATGACGTCGGCGCGACCGGTCACCGCGGACAACGGCATGCCACCAGCGATGCCCTTCGCCGTGGTGATCAGGTCGGGCACAACCCCATCGTGCTCGCTGGCGAACCAATCGCCGGTGCGGCAGAAGCCGGATTGAATCTCGTCGGCGACAAGGAGGGCACCGGAGTCCTGGGCGAAGCGGGCGAGTTCCGCGACGAAGCCGGGCTCCGGAACGATGAAGCCGCCTTCGCCCTGTATCGGCTCAAGCACGATCGCGGCGACGGACTCGGCGCCGATCTCCTTCTCGATGCGCGAGATAGTTCGTGCCGCAGCATCAGGGCCACTGAGGCTGTCGCGCAGGGGGTATGACGTGGGCATGCGGTAGACCTCGGGGGCGAACGGGCCGAAGCCGTGCTTGAAAGGCATGGCCTTGGCGGTCATCCCCATGGTGAGGTTCGTCCGCCCGTGGTAGCCATGCTCGAGGACGACTATGGCCTGCCGTCCGGTGAACGAGCGGGCGATCTTGACGGCGTTCTCGACGGCCTCGGCACCGGAGTTGAACAGCGCCGACCGCTTGTCGTGGTCGCCGGGCGTGAGCCGGTTGAGCGCCTCGCCCACTTCGACATAGGACTCATAGGGCGTGATGGCGAAGGCGACGTGGGTGAACTGCTCGGCCTGGCGGGTCAGTGCCGCGACGACTCGGGGGTTGGCGTTGCCGACCCCGGTGACGCCGATGCCCGACCCGAGGTCGATGAGGACGTTCCCGTCGACGTCCTCAAGCGCGCCGTCCCACGCACGATCGACGAAGACGGGCAGTGCTACTCCCACGCCCGCAGAGATGGCGGCGTTCTTGCGGGCCTGCAGTTCGCGGGACCGCGGACCGGGGATCTCCGTCACGAGTCGTCGGACGAGGTGGCTGGTCGAAGTCATGGATGGCCTCCGTGCTGTCCGGTATGGCGGACCTGAGGGCGCTCGCCATCGAAGGTGAGGGGCAGGCCTGGGAAGCGGAGGTCCCCGAAGCCCTCCACCGGCTCGGTGATGAACACCTGCGTGGCGAGCGCCTGCGGGTCGGTGAGGAGCTCCTCCGGCTTCTGGACGAGGTCGCAGGCGACGCCTTGTCGCTCGAGGCGCTCGATCACGTCCACGGCGGTCATCTCACTGAGGATGGACTCGAGAGTCGCACGAAGTGCGGCGTTGTTCGCCACGCGGTCGACGTTGCGCGCGTAGCGCGGTGCATCGGCGAGCTCCGACCGTTCGAGTGCCACGCACAGCCTGCGGAAGAGGTCGTCGCCGCCGATCCCGAGGCAGACCTGATGGTCCTTCGTGGCGAAGATGCCGTAGGGGGCGAACGCCGGGTGGCCGCTGCCGTGTCGTTCGGACGGCTCACCCGAGATCTGATTAGCCGCAACATGGTACGCCACCCAGCTGGCTCCGGTCTCGAACAAGGAGGTGGCGACTGCGCCGCCCCGGCCGGTGCTCTGTCGGTTGAGCGGGGCAGCCAGCACCCCGAGCGCGAGCCACGTTCCGGAGCCGACATCAAGGATAGACACCCCAGCCCGCACTGGGGGGCCGTCGTGCGTTCCGGTCACTTCGGCGATGCCAGTCCGGGCCTGCAGGACGGCGTCGTAGCCGGCGCGGTCTCGCTCGTCGCCGGCGTCGCCGTAGGCGGAAAGGGAGGCGTGGATGAGCCTCGGGTACGCAAGCGTGAGGCTTGGGGCGTCCAGCCGGTACTTGGTGAGCTTCGCGGGGCGGAGGTTCGTGATGAATACGTCCGCTCGACCTAGGAGTTCATCGAGCTGTGCACGGTCGGTGTCTTCACGGATGTCCAAACGGAGGACGGACTTGTTCCGGTTGACAACGTGCCAGTAGGCCGAGGTGTCTCCGATCCGGGGCGACATGCGTCGGCTGTCGTCTCCGATGCGGCTCTCGACGTGGACGACGTCCGCTCCGAGATCAGCGAGGACCGCACCGGCGAAGGGGGCCGCGATGTTGGATGTGAGATCGATGACCGTGATGCCGACAAGCGGCAGATGCGCCAGCGCCGTCATCAGACCTCACCCGGATCGAACGTCTTGGTGCGGGTCATGCCGGCGGCCCGGCCCTTGGCCGAGACCACCAGCGCCATCTTGCGCGAGGCCTCGTCGATCATCTCGTCGCCGAGCATCACGGCGCCCTTCGCGCCGCCCTCCGCCGAGGTGAAGTAGTCGTACGCATCCAGGATCAGCTCGGCATGGTCGTAGTCGTCCTGGCGCGGGCTGAACACCTCGTTCGCCGCCGCGACCTGGTCGGGGTGCAGCACCCACTTGCCGTCGAAGCCCAGTGCCGCGCTGCGGCCGGCGACCCGGCGGTAGCCGTCGAGGTCCTTGATCGCCAGGTACGGGCCGTCGATCGCCTGCTTGTCGTACGCCCGCGCCGCCATGAGGATCCGCATGAGGATGTAGTGGTAGGCGTCGCCCACGTCATACCCCGGGGGCTGCTCCCCCACCACAAGGGACTTCATGTTGATACTGGCCATGAAGTCCGCCGGCCCGAAGATCAGCGTCTCCACCCGAGGCGATGCCTGCGCGATCGCGTCGATGTTGATCAGGCCCTTCGCGTTCTCGATCTGCGCCTCGATGCCGATCCGGCCCACCTCGAACCCGTTCGACTTCTCGATCTGCGTCAGCAGCAGGTCCAGCGCCACCACCTGGTCGGCCGTCTGCACCTTCGGCAGCATGATGCAGTCCAGGTTCGGGCCCGCGCCCTCGACGACCTCGATGACGTCCGCGTACGTCCACTGCGTCGTCCAGTCGTTCACCCGTACCACGCGAGTCTTGCCGTCGTAGCCGCCCTCATTCAGTGCCGCCACTATGTTCTTGCGGGCATCAGGCTTAGCGGCTGGTGCTACGGCATCTTCGATGTCCATGAAGATGCCGTCAGCTGCGAGGCCCTTCGCCTTCTCTAGCATCCGGGGGTTGCTCCCCGGAACCGCGAGCGTCGATCGGCGGGGGCGGTACGTCATAGGTGCTCCCATACGCTTCAGCCGATATCTTGCGGCGGCAACGAAGTCAGTTTCAGACACTCGATTGTAGTGACTACACATTTTCATTCACAGTGCTAGCCCGCAAGGCGTTTTATTATATAGATGGTTAGATATCTCCAGCATTTCATTTGCTCAGTGCCAGCCGCCGATGAGTCACTATGTCGGACAAGCGCGAAAGTGACTCTTGATCGGTCAGTAACCCGCGCGCGTGCTTGGATTCGGTACAGTCTCCTCATGTCGGCCGGCGATGATCAACTCAATGACGCTGAGAGCATTCCCGTGCTCGACGACACGAACCGCAGTCTCATCGACGCTCTCCGGGGCGACGGTCGAATGGGCCTGGCTGCGCTGGGAGCCGAGGTGGGTCTCTCGGGTGATGCGGTGAGGGAACGCCTACGCCGCTTGACGCAAGAAGGCGTCGTCAAGGTGACATGCAGCCTCGATCCGAGGCTGCTGGGGTTCAGCACACTTGCGCTGCTGGGGGTGAACGCGACCGGCCCGGCGGAGCAGATCGCTGAGGAATTGGCTGACGTTCCGGAGTTTGATCTGGTCGGCTGCACGGCCGGTCGGTTCGATCTCTTCGTCGAGGCCGTCTGCCGCGACGAACGTCATCTTCTGCAAACGGTGGATCGTCACCTCAGGAGTCGAGCAGACGTTGCTTCCGTGACGAGCTTCAACTATCTCGAGGTCCAGAAGTTTTCGCCGTCGGGCACACCATCCACTGATCGAGTACCCGACAACGAGGTCCCGCACTTGTCGGACAGCGAACTCGAGGTCATTGCCGTCCTTCAGGAGGACGGGCGAGCCTCCTTTCAGGACATTGCCGATCGCACTGGGGTCTCGTACCAAATGGCTCGCAGACGGGCCAAAGCCCTTCTGGACTCAGGAGTGGTCAGAGTCGAGACCGTCGTCAATCGACTCGTGGAGGGCACGGCGGTCGTGGCCGCAGTAGGCCTTCGCACATCGGGACCGATTCGGCAGATCACGCCCAGGATCATCGAGTTGCCGGAGGTCGAAGTCGCAGTCCTGACGACAGGCCCATTCGACCTCCTCCTCGATGTCGCCTGCCGCGATCGCGCGCACCTTGCCGAGTTCGCCGGTGAGATCCTCCCGAGCATTCCGGGCGTTGAATCGACAGAGACAACGATCTACCAGCGGTTCACCAAGTTGCCGCAATCCTGGTCGGGACTCGTACGCCAAACGCAAACAACGTAGGAGCCAAGCCCCGCGAGAATCTCGTCTGTATCTACACCTTCTTCGCGAACGAGTCGCGAATCTTGCCGATGTAGACCGCGAGCCCCACGCCCAGAATCAGCGCGGTTCCGTTGACGAAGTTGGTGATGAACGGCGGCGCCCCTGCGAGGTTGAGCCCCGCGTTGAGAACTGCCAAGAAGATGATGGCCGTGATCGCGCCGCCTACGTTGACACGACCAGGCTTGATGGCGGCCTGGCTCAGGAAGGCCGCAGCTAGCGCGGGCAGGGTGAAACTGTCTCCGACCGAAGGCAATGCTCCGCCCGCACGTCCAAGCTGCATGATGCCAGCGAAACCGGCGAGGAGTCCCGCAGCGGCGAAGCTGCCCATGATGAGGACGTTGGTGCGAAGGCCGATAAGTCGGGCCGCGTTCTCGTTCGAACCTAGCATGAACAAGCGACGGCCTGGACTGGTGTACTCGAAGGTGATGTGAACGGCCACAGCTATGAACGCCACCACAACAACGATCACCGGGATTCCCCAGACGATGCTCGACGTGAAATTGATGAGATCAGGCGAGATGTTCTCCGTGATGGGTCTGCCGTCTGTGATCCACGACACGATGCCGATCATGATGATCGTGGTGCCAAGCGTTGTGACCACATCATTGATCTTCAGGTAGGCGATGATGAAGCCGTTGACGAGGCCGACCAGCACGCCAGTTCCAAGGCCCGCCAGCACGCCGGGTATCAGCCCATACCCATGAGCCATTACGGTGGCCGCCACTACCGAGGAGAGCCCCATGTTGGCTCCCACGGACAGGTCGTATCGCTTGGTGACAAGGGGTATCAACGCCGCCAACGCGAGGATCGCGATGACACCCTGGCTCGAGGCAACGGCATTCAGGTTCGCCATCGTGAGGAAGGTTTCGCTCGTCGCTGGCCACACGGAGAAGAAGGCAACGAGCAGGAGGATGACGGCAGGGAGTGTGTAGGCCTCCGCGAAGCCGACCACTCGGGCCTTCTTGCTGTGGCCAGTGGGCGTCGGTACGGCGACGTCGCCGTCGGCGGCGGTCGCCTCTTCGGCCACCACGTCGGCGCTCATCGACGATTCATCGAAGTCCCGGGTCATGCGGTCCTCCCATATGCAAGGCGCTCAAGATCTGAAGCCGAAACATCGGCACCGGAGAGTTCGCCCATCGTCGCTCCCCGGACCATCCCCACCACGCGATCACAAAGCACGGCCAGCTCCTCGACGTCACTCGAGACGACCACTACGGCGGCACCTCGTCGCGCGGCATCGCGAACTATTTCGTGGATCTCGGCTCGCGCACCGACGTCAACGCCTTGCGTTGGCTCGTCCAGGAGAATCAACGAAGGATCGCGGTGCATCCACCGAGCAAGGACCGCCTTCTGCTGGTTGCCACCAGAAAGCACTTCAAGCGGTGAGGCGAGGGAGCTTGCCTTGATGGCGTATCGGACCTTCAGCTCCGCTGCGTCATGAACCGCAGACTTGTAGTTCAGGAGGCCCGTTCGGCCGCGGTAATTCTCCAGGGCAGCGCCGACGAGGTTCTCGTCCAGCCTCAGTTGTGCGAATACCGCATCTGTAAGCCGACTCTCAGGAACCATGGCAACGCCGGCCGCGACGGCGGAGGCGACACCCCCCTTGAGTGGTCTGCCCTTCAGAGTTATGGCCCCCGCGTCCTGGCGCAGATCGCCGAAGATGGCGCGAAGCAGTGACGTCCGCCCGGAACCGACAAGCCCGGAGATCCCCAGCACTTCACCGGCTCGGACTTCGAGGTTGGCATCACGGACAGGACCAGCTCTCAGGTTGCTAACCGTCAAGACCACATCTCCGGCGGGGTGCTCCAGGGTGGGACGGCCTCCCGCGATGATGAGTCCGCCAGTGATCAGGTCGATCATTCGTTCATGCGTGAGCTCGTCATCACGAATGGTTCCGGCTACTCGGCCATCCTTGAGCACGGTGGCGCGTGCTGCGAATCCTGGCAGCTCGTCGAGTCGGTGGGTAACGTACATGACGGCAAGACCGCGGGCCACTAGGCCGCGTACAGACTCAAGGAGGTGCTCAACCTCTGCAGGGGGCAGGCTGGCAGTCGGCTCGTCAAGAACCACAGCGCAGACGTCGGCGGTTCCGAACAGCGCGCGGGCGATCACCACCATCTGCTGTGCTGCCGGCCGAAGTTCGCTGAACAAAGCGCGTGCATTGATGTCGAGACCGTATTCCTCCAACACCTGGCCGGTTAGCCGATGCGCAACTCGCCAGTTGACGATGCCGCCCAGGAGCGTTGGTAGGTGATGTCCAGCAAAGAGATTCTCCGTCACGGTGAGCGTCGGGAAGCCTGAATCCTGTTGATGAACGAAGCGCAGTCCGGAACTATCCGCGAGTTCCGGGGTGAATGCATCTCCCGGTGTGATCGTGCCCCGAACCTCGATGTCTCCGGCGTCTGCTGTGTAGACGCCAGCCATGATCCTGATGAGGGTGGACTTTCCTGAGCCGTTGCCCCCCAGCAGGGCATGTACTTCGCCGGGTTTCAGTTCAATGGATACGCCATCCAAAGCACGCGTTCCAGGGAATGACTTGCGGATTCCGCGAAGCGAAACGATGGCGCCTTCTGCACGTTCAGCCATCCTCGTCACCCTTCCGGCTCAATGAACTATCCGATCGCTACCACTAAGCCTGACGGGTGACGGGCTTCTTGCCTCTGACGATTGTCGTGCCGCGCCATCGGGCGCGGCACGACAATCGTGCAACGAACTAGTTGACGCCCCAGTTCGCCTTGTACGCGGACACGTAGTCGACCGGGTACTGCAAGGGGCCGGACTCGGGCAGGTTGTGATCCTTGTCGTACGCCATGAGGCCGATGCCGGAGGGAACCTGCTCAGCGCCCGCGAACGCGCGATTCATCGCGTCGATGGTCGCCCAGCCCTCCCAGCCTTGGGCCACGCCCACGCCCGTCGCATTCAAAGAGCCCGAGCGAATGAGGTCAAGGGTTCCTGTCTGGCCCTCAGCTGCGGCCACTACAACGCTGTTCAACTTGCCGCCCGACCGCAGTGCCGGCAGCGCGCTGGCAAGGAGAACGGAGTCGTAGGGGATCGTCACAACGTTGACGTCAGGGTTCTTGACGAGAGCCTGGCCGATCTTCTGCTCAAGCTTTGGCCCGAAGTCCGTGTACGTGAACTCGACGGTGTCCGCAACGGTGCAGTCCGCGCACTCCTTAATCGCCTCCATCAATCCGTTGTAGGCGTAATCGAGGTTCGGGATGTCCGTCTCGCGGATCACGAGGATGTTGGCTCCGGGGCCAGCCTCCGCCAGCGCCACCTCTCCCTGCTTCTTCCCGAAGGCGGTGAACCAGGTCGGGAAGTCGCCCTGCGTGTACGAGACGATGGAGGAGTAGCCGTTGGACGGACAGTCCTCGCCTTCGGCGCCGACGATGAACAGGCCCGCGCCGCGAGCCTCACTCATTGCCTCAGAGACAAGAGGGCAATCGAGCGCGTACGCCACGATGCCGTCGTACTGTCCTGCCACTGCGCTGCGGATGAACTTCTGCGCGGCGTCGTAGTCACTAGCAAAGTCGACCAGGGTCGCGTCCCAGCCAATGGCCTTTGCGGCCTCCATCTGAGCATCGGCCGCAACCGAGCAGGTCTCCTGGTTCTGGCCGCACGAAAGGACCATCACCTTCTTCCCGGGCGTAGCCTTCGGGCCACCGCTGGCCGGCTCCACATACCCATCCGGAGCGAAGACAGCGTCCGACGCGCCGGCGCCCGCGCTGGCCTGGCCGCCCGCGCTCGCCTGGTCGCTTTCGGAAGCTGCGGCGGCCGTCGCAGCAGCCTCGCTGCTGGACGTCGTGCCCGACCCCGACGAGCTCGAGCAAGCGGCTAGAGCCAGACCTGCAAGCACCAGGGCGGTGGTTGCACCACCCAAGCGCGTTGTTCCACGGGACATCTGTGGTTCCTCTCTGCCGCATGTATGGTTACGGTACGAATCCGTGTAGAGACGGTAGTAGAGACTGAATCACGTGTCAACAGGTTTCGTCATATTCTTTTTCAGGCTCTTTCGGCCTAGACATGAAAGAAAAACGGGCCGAGGTGGCCCGAGGTCGCTGTTCGAGAGGATGGCCCCATTAGCGCGATGAGACGGAGGAGCGGATGCCCAAGAGCGTCGACCACGAGGCGCGCAGGGCCGAGTTGGCTGACGCCCTCTTTGCGGTCATCGAGCGCGATGGGATAGCCGCAGCGACGATTCGGGAGGTGGCGGCCGAAGCTGGCTGGACGCGTGGCGTCATCGGCCACTACTTCGACAATCGCGACGACCTTCTGTTGTTCGCCTACCGCGAGGGCCTCACCCGCGCACTGGACGCCTGGCGTCCCAAGGCCGGGCAACAACCCCTGGACCTGCTCACGCAGTGGCTCCTGACGTCAATGCCTTTGGATCGGACCTCAACGCTCAACTACACCATCTACCTGGCATTCGCCGAGAAGGCGGCCGGGAACCCTGGGCTAGGCCTCGCCGTGGCGACGGAATCAGAGCGGTTCGACGCCGTAACACGGGGTTACCTGACCGACTGCTTGGCGCAAGGAAGCCTCACTCCGCCCTTCCCGACGGACAAGGCGGCCGACGTACTTATAACGCTCGTCGATGGCCTGTCGCTGAATGCCTTCACCAACCCTCTTCGCTACTCCAAGGCGAGGATCCGGGCAATGCTGCGAGATTTTCTCGCGACTTGGGCACCTCCATTGTAAATATGACACTGTCATGTTACTATTTGGCCTCCGTCGAAAACCAGGAGCGCCGATGACCGCCACCATTCCCCTCTCTCAACTACCGGCAGTTTCCCTTCCCCAGGACGCGTACCTATCCGATGCATGCCTGGCCGAGGAGATGGAGAAGATCTTCGTGCCCGGTTGGCGCT
>JBMOKH010000127.1:0-6517 GCA_049315365.1 Candidatus Nanopelagicales bacterium | reverse complement strand
TTCCATGGCCGGTGTTCTGACCGGCACCGTAAGCAGGTCCGGTGTTCTGACCGGCACCGTAAGCAGGTCCGGTGTTCTGACCGGCACCGTAAGCAGGTCCGGTGTTCTGACCGGCACCGGTGGATAGGCTCACGACGTGGAATCGTGGAGCGTGCCCCCAGTACCGTCCTTGCCCGGCCTCAGCAGGGGCCTTGACCTCTACGACACCGCGACCAGCACCGTCCGGCCAACCAAGCCGGGCCCGGTCGCCCGCATGTACGTCTGCGGCATCACCCCGTACGACGCCACCCACATGGGTCACGCGGCCACGTACGTCGCGTTCGACATCGTCCAGCGGGTGTGGCTCGATGCCGGGCATGACGTCCACTACGTCCAGAACGTCACCGACATCGATGACCCGCTCCTCGAGCGGGCCGTCGCGACCGGGCAGGACTGGCGCGTCATCGCCGATCGCGAGACCGCGCTGTTCCGCGAGGACATGTCGGCGCTCAACGTCATCCCACCGCGCGACTACCTCGGGGCCGTCGAGTCGATCCCGTCGGTGGCCCGCTACGTCGAGGACCTGCAGGTCAAGGGGGCCGTCTACGCAGTCGACGATGACCTCTACTTCTCCGTCCATGCCGACCCGAGGTTCGGGACCGTCGCAAACCTCGACGAGCCGCGGATGATCGCCGAGTTCGCCGAGCGGGGAGGCGACCCCGACCGCCCCGGCAAGCGGCATCCGCTCGACTGCCTCGTCTGGCAGGATGCGCGGCCCGACGAGCCGGCGTGGGACACCCCGCTCGGCCACGGCAGGCCGGGCTGGCACATTGAGTGCGTCGCCATCGCGCTCGACACGCTCGGGATGACCATCGACGTCCAGGGCGGCGGCAGCGACCTGGCCTTCCCGCACCATGAGATGGGCGCGTCGGAGGCTCAGGTGCTCACCGGCGAGTGGCCCTACGCCCGCCACTACGCCCACGCGGGCATGGTCGCCTGGCAGGGCCACAAGATGTCGAAGTCGCGGGGCAACCTCGTGTTCGTCTCGCAGCTGCGGCACGGGGGCCATGACCCGGCGGCGATCCGGCTCGCGCTCCTCGCGCATCACTACCGCTCGGACTGGGCCTGGACGGAGCAGGGGCTCACGGGAGCCGAGGAGCGCCTGGCCCTGTGGCAGCGCGCGGTTGCCCGGCCCGCAGGCACCGATGCCGCGCCCGTGATCGCCCGGGTGCGCGAGCACCTGAGCAATGACATGCAGTGCCCGTCGGCGCTCGATGCCATCGACGCGTGGGCGATGGAGCAGCAGTCCGGCGCGGGCAGTGATCCGCAGGCTCCGGGGCTCATCGCCATGATGTGCGATGCGCTGCTGGGCGTCCGCCTTCTGTCATGAAGCAGGCTCGTGGCGTCCGATCACTCGGCCGGAGGGGCCGCCTTCTCGTCGTGACCGCCGAACTCCTTGCGCATCGCGCTGAGGATCTGCCCCGCGAACGCCCCTGAGCCCTGCGACTCGAATCGCTCGTACAGCGCCGCCGTGAGCACGGGGGCCGGCACGCCCTCCTCAATCGCGGCCAGCGCCGTCCAGCGGCCCTCGCCGCTGTCGGATACCCGGCCGCTGAACTCCGCGAGCCCGGGCGACTCCTGCAGGGCCGATGCGGTGAGGTCAAGCAGCCACGAACCGACGACGCTGCCGCGACGCCAGACCTCGGCGACCGCGGGCACGTCTATCTCGTACTGGTAGAACTGTGGGTCGCTCATCGGCGCCGTCTCGGCATCAGCGTCGCGTGCGTGCATGCCGGCGTCGGCATGCTTGAGGATGTTCAGACCCTCGGCATAAGCGGCCATCAGCCCGTACTCGATGCCGTTATGGACCATCTTCACGAAGTGGCCGGCGCCGCTGGGGCCGCAGTGCAACCAGCCGCGCTCCTCGGGAGCGATGTCGCCGGTGCGCCCGGGCGTGCGCTCCGCGGTCTGGAAGCCGGGGGCGATTGTGTCCCACAGGCCGGCGAGGCGCCTGACGGTCGCGTCGGGGCCGCCGATCATGAGGCAGTACCCGCGATCGAGGCCCCACACGCCGCCGGACGTGCCGACGTCGAGGTAGTCGATGCCCGCGGCTGCGCTCGCCAGACCCCGGCGGATGTCGTCGCGGTAGTAGGAGTTGCCGCCGTCGATGATGCAGTCGCCGGGGGACAGGAGCGAGGTCAGGTCCGCGACGACGGATTCGGTGATGTGGCCAGCAGGGACCATGACCCAGACGGTCCGCGGCGCCGGGAGCGCCGCGACGAGCTCCTCGAGGGTCGCTGCGCCGGTCGCGCCGTCGGCGACGAGTTCGGCTACGGCATCGGGCGACCGGTCGAACGCTACGACGTGGTGCCCGTCGCGCATCGCCCTCCGCGAGAGGTTGGCGCCCATCCGGCCGAGGCCGACCATTCCGAGCGAGATGCGTCCTTCGGCGAGCGTGGCCACGTCGACTCCTGTTGACTGTCGGGGGCGGGGGTCGCACCCGACAGGAACGCTAGTGGAAGGCTGCACGCATGACGAACGAGTTTGCCGCCGACCCGACGATCGCCCCGGCCTGGTCCGAGCTCACCTCGCTGCGTGACTCGAGCCGAGCCATGAGCGTTCGAGACCTGCTCGACGCCGACCCGGCGCGCTGCGACGAGCTCACCGTCACCGCTGCCGGCATCAGCCTGGATCTCTCCCGCCAGCGGGTCGACTCGCGCATACTCGCCGCCCTTCAGTCCCTCGCCGTGCAGCAGCGGGTGCTCGATCACCGCGATGCAATGCTCGCCGGCGAGCACGTGAACACGACCGAGGACAGGGCCGTGCTCCACACGGCACTGCGACTGCCGCCTGGTTCGTCACTGCTGACTGGCGGCCGCGACGTAGCGGCCGATGTGGCGGAAGTCCTCGACCGGATGTCCGCATGGGCCCAAGATGTACGTACGGGCGATTGGCGCGGATCGACAGGCGCTCGCATCACCGACATCGTGAACATCGGCATCGGAGGCTCGGACCTCGGCCCCGCAATGGCCTACATTGCCCTGCGCCACTACAGCGACCGCGCGATCAGCTGCCACTTCGTCTCGAACGTCGACCCCACCGACCTCACCGAGGTCCTGCAGCCACTCGACCCGGCCACGACGCTGTTCATCATCGCCTCGAAGACCTTCACCACGCAGGAGACGATGACGAATGCGTCGGCTGCGCGCGACTGGCTCGTCCGCGCCCATGGCGAGGCGGCCGTGAGCCGTCACTTCGTCGCGGTGTCGACGAACGCCGAGCTCGTCACCGCATTCGGCATCGACCCCGCGAACATGTTCGGCTTCTGGGACTGGGTGGGCGGCCGCTACTCGATGGAGTCCGCCATCGGACTGTCGACAATGGTCGCGATCGGGCCGGAGCACTTCAGGTCGATGCTCGACGGATTCCATGCGATGGACGTCCACTTCGCGACGGCCGACCCGGCCGAGAACCTCCCGCTCCTCATGGGCCTCGTCGCCCTCTGGAATCGCGATTTCCTCGACATCCCCACTACCGCGGTGCTCCCGTACTCGCAGTACCTCGCGAGATTCCCCGCCTACCTACAGCAGCTCACGATGGAAAGCAACGGCAAGGGCGTGCGCGCCGATGGCACGCCGTCATCGTGCCCGACCGGGGCGATCGTGTGGGGAGAGCCCGGCACGAATGGCCAGCACTCCTTCTACCAGCTGCTGCACCAGGGCACGAGCGCCGTCGCGTGCGACGTCATCGTCGTGGCCCGGACCCCGAACCCGCTCGGCCGCCAGCAGGACATGCTCGTCGCGAATGCCCTCGCGCAGGCATCGGTGCTCGCACGCGGCCGAACGGCCGATGAGGTGCGCGCGGACGGCACCCCCGAGGAGCTCGTCGCCCACAAGGTCATGCCCGGCAACCGGCCCACCTCGGTCCTCATGGTCGAGGAGCTCGACCCGCACGCATTGGGGGCGCTCGTCGCGCTCTATGAGCACAGCGTTTTCGTGCAGGGTGCAGTGTGGGGGATCAACTCGTTCGACCAGTGGGGGGTCGAGCTCGGCAAGAGGGTAGCGCTCGGGATTCTCGACGCCATCGAGACGGGCCGGCCGACCGCGGTCAGCGACCCGGCGTCGACGCGGTCGATCGAGCGGTACCTCGCCCTCAGGTAGGCACGGCGAGACTCCGGCTGGGCAAAGGTGGCGGCCGCAGGCGGGCCGGTGCGACTTCCTGCAGCGGGACTACGTGTCGTCGGCGCGTCGTCGCAGGTAGCGCTCGAACTCGCGGGCGATGGCCTCGCCGCTCGCCTCCGGCAGGTCGGCGGTGTCGCGCGCCTCCTCGAGCTGATGGACGTAGTCGGCGACCTCGTCGTCCTCGGATGCGAGCTCGTCGACGCCGGTCTCCCAGGCCCGTGACTCCTCGACGAGATCGGCCAGCGGGACCGGCAGGTCGAGCAGGTCCTCGACCCTGCGGATGAGCGCCAAGGTCGCCTTCGGGCAGGGCGGCTGCGCGACGTAGTGGGGGACCGAGGCCCACAGCGAGACTGCCGGAATGCCGAACTGGCCGCAGGCATCCTGGATGACGCCGACGATCCCTGTCGGCCCCTCGTACACGGGGGTTTCCAGATCCATCGAGGCGATGAGAGCGAGGTCGGTCGTCGTGCCGACGACCGGGACCGGGCGGGTATGAGGGGTGTCGGACAGGAGCGCTCCCAGGGTGACGACCATCTGGACGTCGAGCTCGGCGGCGAGGCCGAGGATCTCGCGCACGAACTGCTGCCACTTCATGTTCGGCTCGATGCCCTGGACGAGGACGATGTCGCGAGGGTAGAGCGGCACCCGCGCGATGTAGAGCCGGGTGCTCGGCCAGGTGAGCTGCCTGGTGCCGTCCTCGCTGGTGGCGATGTGCGGCCGGTTCACCTGGTAGTCGTAGTACTCCTCGGAGTCGAGATCGACGAGCGGCTGGGCATCCCAGACACCTCGAAGGTGCGCGATGGCACCGGACGCGGCTTCGCCTGCGTCGTTCCAGCCCTCAAATGCCGCAACGAGGACGGGGTCGACGAGCTCGGGCAGGCCTTCGACGTCGATCAAGCGCTGACCCCCTTCATGAACCGCTGACCCCCGTCACATCGGTGACGTTCGGCATTCAACTGCTCCGGGCACGATCGCCCGAGCGTGACTCTACGAGACTGTCGACGAGGCCGGCGACGAGCGCCGGCCACTGCAAGGGTACGTCGTGCAGGGCTCCATTCCAACGCTGGACGTACGCCGTCGGCAGCCGCTGTGCGCGTTCGATGACCCGCAGCCGCGACTCGTCCGCCTGCCCTCCGCGCGGCTCGCAGAAGACCGCCCACAGGGGCCGGCGAACTGCCTCGGCGTCGGGCCACGGGTCGTAGTCGAGGAGGCCCTCGAGCACGGCCATGTGGCGGTCGATGCCGATCACGGTTCGCGCGGTGCCGTCCGGCGCGACCGAGTAGGTGGGCACGAGGGCTGCTCTCGCCTCGTCGGACCAGGCATCGCCCATGCCTTCGGCGACGATCGCCCAGATCTCGTCGATCGGAATGCCCAGGGCTGGCGGCCGGAGACGCTCGATGAGCGCGGCACGGATGGCCGGGTCCGACCCGGGCCCGATCGGGGCGCTGGGCGTCGACAGCCCGCCGTCGATGAGGCAGCAGGACTCGACGAGATCCGGTGCGGCAGCCGCGACCCGAAGTGCGACGGCCCCTCCCCACGAGTGGCCGACGACGTGGATTCCGGGGTAGGAGAGCGATTCCGCCAGCTCGATGACATCACGGGCGCAGCGATCGATCGAGTAGTCGGCGTCCGGGCCAGCGGTCGATTCCCCGTGTCCCCGCTGGTCGAGGGTCACGACCGGTACGTGGCGCATCCGCAAGACCACGGGGTCCCAGAAACGGCGCTGCTGCGAAAGGCCATGCAGGAGGACCACCGGTATGCCAGTGGCACCCGCAGGCGCATAGACCGACGCGGCGCTCACGAGTCCATCGGAGGTCGGGAGCACGACCTCCTTCACCGGGTTCGGCCCCTCGAGGCATGCGTCGAGTGGGGGCTGCATTGCTCACGCCATGTCACGCACGTCACGCTATCGCGTGAGCGGGCAGCAGGCAGGGCCCTCGGTAGACTCACGTCACTATGAGCCCCAAGAACACCTCGCTCCGCACGGCACTTTCCACCCGCGTCGTCGTTGCCGACGGAGCGATGGGCACGATGCTCCAGGCCGCAGACCCGTCCCTCGACGACTTCGAGGGGTACGAGGGCTGCAACGAGATCCTCAACATCACGCGGCCCGACATCGTCGCGTCCGTGCACGATGCCTACTTCGAGGTCGGCGTCGACTGCGTCGAGACCAACACGTTCGGGGCGAACTTCGCGAACCTCGCCGAGTACGACATCGAGCACCGCATCTTCGAGCTCGCGCGCGCCGGCGCCGTCATCGCCCGCACCTCGGCCGATGCCTGGTCGACGCCGGAGCATCCGCGATGGGTGCTCGGATCGGTCGGCCCCGGGACGAAACTGCCCTCGCTCGGCCACGC
>JBMOKH010000126.1:0-6556 GCA_049315365.1 Candidatus Nanopelagicales bacterium | reverse complement strand
TCGACGACAAGTGAGGACTCAACGTGGCTGATGGCCCGCTCATCGTGCAGAGCGACAAGACGCTCCTGCTTGAGGTCGACCATGCGCTCGCGCCCGCCTGCCGGCAGGCGATCGCGCCCTTCGCCGAGCTCGAGCGCGCGCCAGAGCACATCCACACCTACCGGCTCACCCCGCTCGGGCTGTGGAACGCCAGGGCAGCGGGCCACGATGCGGAGCAGGTGATCGACACCCTCATTCGATACTCGCGGTACGCCGTGCCCCACGCGCTGCTTGTCGATGTCGCCGAGACGATGTCGCGCTACGGCCGACTGCAGGTGAACAACCACCCCGTCCACGGGCTGGTCCTCCAGGCCCTCGACGAGGCCGTGCTCGAGGAGGTGCTGCGCAGCAAGAAGGTCGCGCCCCTGCTCGGGGCCCGGGTCGATGCCACGACGATCATCGTTCATCCGAGCGAGCGCGGGCACCTGAAGCAGGCGCTGGTGAAGCTCGGCTGGCCCGCCGAGGATGTCGCGGGCTACGTCGATGGCGAGCGGCACGCCATCGGGCTCGATGCCGAGACCTGGCAGCCACGGCCGTACCAGACGGAGGCCGCCGAGGGCTTCTGGCACGGTGGCTCAGGTGTCGTCGTGCTCCCGTGCGGCGCCGGGAAGACCATCGTGGGCGCCCTCGCCATGGCCCTCGCGCAGGCCACGACCCTCATCCTCGTCACGAACACCGTCGCTGCCCGTCAGTGGCGCGACGAACTGCTACGCCGGACGACCCTGACCGCCGACGAGATCGGGGAGTACTCGGGCGCGAAGAAGGAGATCCGTCCGGTCACCATCGCGACGTACCAGGTGATGACGACGAAGCGTCAGGGCATCTACCCCCACCTCGAGGTCTTCGACTCCCGAGACTGGGGGCTCATCATCTACGACGAGGTGCACCTGCTCCCCGCTCCCATCTTCCGGTTCACGGCGGATATCCAAAGCCGACGACGCCTCGGTCTCACCGCCACGCTCGTGCGAGAGGACGGTCGCGAGAGCGACGTGTTCAGCCTCATCGGGCCCAAGCGCTATGACGCGCCGTGGAAGGACATCGAGAACCAGGGCTACATCGCGCCGGCCGACTGCGTCGAGGTCCGCGTCACCCTCCCCGATTCGGACCGGATGACCTACGCGATGGCCGAGCCCGAGGACCGCTACCGGCTCGCAGCATCCGCACCGCAGAAGATCCGCCTCGTCCAGGAGATCGCCGAGAAGCATTCCGCTGATCAGGTGCTCGTCATCGGGCAATACCTCGATCAGCTGGCAGAGCTCGGCGAGCAGCTCGACGCCCCCGTCATCACCGGAGCATCGTCGGTCAAGGAGCGCGAGCGACTCTTCAAGGACTTCCGCGAGGGACGCCTTCGCGTGCTCGTCGTGAGCAAGGTGGCGAACTTCAGCGTCGACCTGCCCGAGGCCTCGGTTGCCATCCAGGTGAGCGGCACGTTCGGCTCGCGCCAGGAGGAGGCCCAGCGCCTTGGGCGGATCCTGCGTCCGAAGACCGACGGCCGCACCGCCCACTTCTACTCAATCGTCACCCGCGACACGGTCGATGCCGATTTCGCGCAGCATCGGCAACGGTTCCTCGCCGAGCAGGGATATTCCTACCGGATCATCGATGCGGAGGACATCCACAGCGGCAGCTGGGAGACGTGACGGCTTCGGTGAGGGTCATGGTGAGCTGATCCCGAACACCTCGCGCTCAGCGAGCTGGTATCACTTGTGGTATCACCGTGTTATCGTGGGGGTATGGCCATGACCCTTCGCCTCCCCGCCGAGGATTCCCTCGCCCTCGCTCGTACCGCCAAACTCGAGGGTTGCTCCCAGCACGACATCGTCCTCGTTGCCATTCGTGAGTACATCGAACGTCGGGGACGGGCTTCGCTCATCGAGCAGGTGATGAACGCCGAACTGCCACGCTACGCCGAAGCGCTCGATCGCCTGGGCCAATGATCTACCTGACCATCGAGGACCTGCTCGTCGTCGCCGAGCGTGTCCTCGGCGGTGACGTCCTGCTCCGCGATGCCGGGCTTCTCGAGTCCGCTGCGGCGCGTCCGCAGACCACGGTCTTCGGGGAGGACACCTATCCCGATCTCCACTCGAAGGCCGCCGCACTGCTCCTTTCGATCTGCAAGAACCGCGCCCTGATCGACGGGAACAAGAGACTCGCGCTAGCCGCCACCATCGTCATGCTCGGTGTCAACGGCTGGAAGCTCTCCCTGACCAATGATGAGGCGTACGACCTCGTCATCGCTATCGCCAGCAGCGAGCTCACCGAAGTCGCCGACGTCGCGGAGCAACTGCGACAAGGCACCACCCTCAGGTAGCCGAAGTTCCCCGGGGTTGCGGCAGGATGCGCGCATGGTCGATATTCCCGCTGAGCCCCCGGAGTCACTGCCCATCAAGGCGCTGGCCCTCGCGATCGTCGTCGGCCTGATCGGGGCCAGCGTTGCGACGCTGTTCCTCTGGCTCATCGAGGAGGGGCAAGCCCTCTTCTTCACCGGTCTGCCGGAGGCATTCGGATGGGACTCGGCACCGGGATGGTGGATCGCGGGCGGCCTCCTGCTCTCGGCACTCATCATCATCGCTGCCCAGCGCCTGCCCGGGCACACCGGCGGGAGCCCGCTCACCGGCTTTCACTTCAATGATCCGGTCCGGACCGTGCCATCGGTCCTGCTCGCCGCAACCGCGACCCTCATCTTCGGGGCGTCCCTGGGCCCGGAGGGCCCGCTCATCGTCGTCGGCTCCACGGCGGCAGCGCTCCTCATGCGCAGGGCCGAGCCGAATGTCCTGAGCATGGTCATGTTCCTAGGCGGCATCGCAGCCATCGGCACCATCTTCGGCAACCCCTTCGTCACCGCATTCATGATCCTCGAGTTCGCGGCGATGGGCCTAGCGCCCAAGGTGATCCTGCTGCCAGCGTTTGTCGCCCTCGGTGCCGGCTACCTCACGCAGATCGGGTGGGGCGCTTGGGCTGGTATCGGCACGAACGGACTCAGCGTCCCCGGGCTCCCCGACTATCCATCCGTCCAGCCCGGCGATCTCCTCGGCGGGATCATTCTCGCCGTCGTCGTCGGCTTGGCCGCCTGCCTTGCGCGCGAGATCGGCGAACGGGCGTCGCTGCTCGGCCAGCGCCGGCCCACCGTAACCATCATGCTGGCCGCAATCGTCACCGCTGCGGTCGCCGTGGCCGCGGTGACATGGTTCGACGTCGAGGTCGACCAGATCCTGTTCTCCGGCCAGACGGGCATGCCTGCCCTCATCACCGAGACGAGCATCACCACGCTCATCGTCATCATCTGCGGCAAGCTCGTCGTCTACGGGGTTGCGCTCGGATCCGGCTTTCGCGGCGGTCCGATCTTCCCCGCTACCTTCATCGGCGTTGCGTGCGGCGCCCTCACGGGCCTCCTGCTCACCGACCTGTCGATCAGCGCAATGGCGGCCGTTGGCATCGCCGCCGCCGCAACCGTCATGACTCGGCTGCCGTTCACTTCTGCGCTCCTCGCGATGCTCCTCGTCGGCGTCGCCGGCGCGGCGATCGCGCCCTTCGCCATCATCGGCGCGGTCGTTGGCTTCGTCATCCGGGCCGCAGTCGATCGCCTCGAGTCGCGACGGACATCGGTGCCCGTTGCCGTGCAGCCGCTTGGCTAGACCTCTCCCGACCTCGGTGGCCGACGCTATCCCGCCAGCCTGATAACGGAGGGGAGGATCTACTTCCCCTTGAGCGACAGCGCGAGCCGCGCATCCACCTCGAATGAGAAGTCGTCAACCCTGCCGATGCCGGGCAGCGGAATGTTCACCGTGCCGAGGTTCGCAGTGCCGGCCAATTCGATCTCGGCCATCGGGTTGTCCTTCGGACCGACCGGGGTGATAGTCAGCTTCAGCTCGAGGTTCACATCGCCCGAGACCGCGTTGCCGCTCACCTGCCATGGGTTGGAGCCCCCCGCTCCATGGCCGGTGTAGTCGAGCGCATGTGCGTCATGCCGACGGATGAGGGAACGGGCTGCGCCCTCCATGAGGAAGTTGCGGGTCTTGAGTTGGTCGAGGGCAAGACGGAGGGTGAGACGGACTCCCGCGCTCGTCACGTGCAACTCGCCCGAGGTGACCGGTGCCTTGACGTCGATGGACACCAGGCCGATCCTCCCGCTGCGCAACCGGACCTCAGCGCCGTCGAGGCCCAGCACTGACCAATCGCCCATCGCGTTCACGGCGCCACCCTGCCACGGCAGTGCACGCCTCTGACGGCACCCCCCTCGCGCGCACGCCAACCAACGCCCGACGAGGATGCACCCCATGAGACTCACATCGCGGATATCCCTCGCCCTCGTCACCGCCATCGTGGTCACCGTCACCCTCAGCGGACCCGCTCGCGCCGCGGACGCGTTCACTGTCACCAGCCCGGGCCTCGGAGCCGGAAACGCGCTCGCAGCCAGGTACACATGCGACGGCGCGGGTACCAGCCCACCACTTTCCTGGGCCAATCCGCCGAAGGGCACCAAGGGGTACGCGGTGGTCATGGATCACGTGCCACCGGATGGCGGGCACCATTGGTATTGGCTGAATTGGGGAATTCCCTCAAAGACGCGGGCGATCCCTGCGAACTCAGCGAAGGTCGGCTACCTTGGCGGCAACAGCGTGAACAAGAACAGCGGCTACGCACCCCCCTGCTCCCAGGGTCCCGGTTCCAAGACCTACACGATCACCTTGTTCGCGCTGTCCGGCACGCCGAACCTCCCGAAGAAATCGTCGGCTGCCATCACGAGGGATGCGCTCCTTTCTGCCATCTCAAACATCACCATCACGAAGGCGGCACTCGATGTCACGTACACCCGGTAACGGCCCCCACGATCACGTGCACCCGCATGAGCCCGGAGGCCACCCGGGACTCACCCGCCGCACCGTGCTGCAGGGCCTGGCACTCGGGTTCGGCGCCGCCGTCACAGCATCGCTCGTTACTGCCCAGGAGGCAGTCGCAGCCGGATCAGCCGTCAAGCTCCCGGGCTTCAGCGCCTTCGCGTCGTCCGTGAAGACCCTGAAGTCAGGCCAGTACTACCTCGTCGAGAGCAACGGCCTGCCCCCGCACAACATGATGGTGGGCATCACGAACTGGCAGCAGCAGGTGCCGGTTCCGCAGCCCTACTCCGGTTCGAACGCCTGGCAGTTCCCGGTAACCCCCAAGCTTGCAGCCAACCCCATCTCCACCAAGACGAATCTCTTCCGCGGCGCCATCGCGCTCGCGGCCGATGGCGTCCCGATCTTCAACGCACTCAACAACCGCGGTGAGGATTCCTACCTCATCGGCGAACTCGACGAATGGGGCGGCCACTGCGGCCGAGCCGACGACTACCACTATCACACGGCGCCGTTGCACCTCTCGAAGACGGTTGGAGCGACGAAGCCGATCGCCTACGCCCTTGACGGCTATCCGATGTACGGAGCGGTCGAGCCGAATGGCACGCCGCTACAGCCCTTGGACGAGTACAACGGCCACATGTTCAAGGGCAAGTACCACTACCACGGCACGAAGACCTACCCGTACGCCAACGGTGGGATGCGCGGGGTCGTGACCGTCAAGGAGGGCCAGGTCGACCCGCAGCCGGTAGCGAACCCGTTCCGCCCCGCCGGCGAACCCCTCAGGGGCGCCAAGATCACCGAGTTCGCACGCAACGGGTCATCGGCGTTCGCACTGGCCTACACCCTCAGCGGCAGCCGGTATCGGATCAACTACACCGCAACACTGCAGTCGGTCTCCATGACCTTCATCGATCCGAACGGCAGCGAGTCCACCCAAACCTACGCACGAAAGGCATGACATGAAGCGAGGACCCCTTCTCCAACGATTCGCCGCGACCGCAATTGTCGGCCTGCTTAGCCTCACTGCGATTTCGTACGCACCAGCGATCGCCTCACAACCAGCCGCACCCACCTCCTCGTTCACCGCTCAGGTATGGGCTGACAACTGGTTCGCCCTTTACGTCAACGGAAAGAAGGTTGGCGAGGACTCAGTGCCGATTACGACCGAGCGGTCCTTCAACGCCGACACCATCACCTTCACCGCCACGTATCCCCTCACCATCGGGATCATCGGTAAAGACTTCACCGAAAACGCCTCCGGGTTGGAGTACATCGGTACCAATCGGCAGCAGATCGGCGACGCCGGGCTCATCGCTCAGATCCGCGACAACAAAACCGGCAAGATCGTCGCTGCGACGAGTGCAGCGTGGAAGGCGCTCGTGCTGAACAAGGCACCGCTCAACCCCGAGTGCGTCACTTCGAGCAGCCCGCTCGCCGACTGCAAGTCTTCGATCACCCCTGAGCCCGCAAAATGGTCAAAGGCCGGTGCCTCGAACATCGGCTGGACGAATGCCTCCGTCTACACCGCGCAGCAGGTCGGGGTGAAGGAGGGCTACAACGCGATCACCTGGGGCCCCACCGCCAAGCTCATCTGGAGCAGCAACCTCGAACTCGACAACACTGTCCTGTTTCGCACCACGGTCAAGGCGCCCTAGGCGACGGAACGCCAAAAGGGCGGC
>JBMOKH010000428.1:0-1514 GCA_049315365.1 Candidatus Nanopelagicales bacterium | reverse complement strand
TCCCACGGCGGATTGCCGAGCATCGCGGTGAAGCCCCCCGACCATCCGCTGGCCGGGTCGGCCTCGGCGCCGTGATCCACCCGGAACACCTGCGGGAACTCCAGGTGCCAGTGGAAGAACCGGTAGTCGATCGCCTCCCGCTCGATGATCGCGATGATGGCCGGATCGACACTCCCCGGGTCGTCCTGCAGAGCCTGGAGGGTCGAGTGGGTGATCGCCGGATCGCCCTGCCGCTTGGGCTGCACGAACGCGGCGCACCACGCATCGGCGACCTGCCGTGCCCGGGCATAGTCGGGATCCTTCTGCAGGTCGCGGAATCGCTGGGCCTGCTGATGGGCATCGGCGAGCGAAGGCGCGGCGCCCGTGTCGACCTTCGCGACCTTCGTCGCGAGATCGGTATTGCCGGCATGCAGGCCGCCGGTGGTGAAGAGCTCGCCTTGGTCGGCCTGCTCGCGCTCGGCCTTGTTCCGTTTCTTCAGGCTCGAGGTCCACGCCTTGTCATCGCCGGTGAGGGCAACGAACGCGGTATCCGGCAGGCCCTCCTCGAGGAGCCTCGGCGTCACGCCGAGCAGGGCATTGCCGACCTTGATATGGGCGTCGAGGAACGACAGCGGCCTCCCCTCCTGCATGGCCTCGAGCCACAGGCTCACCTTCGCGAGCTCGGCGGCCATCGGATTGAGGTCGATGCCGTAGATGCAGCGGGCGACCACGTCGTGGAGTGCCTCATGCACATCTGAAGGAGTCGGGTCGAGCTCACCGGTTCGCACCGTTGCGAGCCGGCTCGCGATCCGCCGCGCTGCCGCGACGAGAAAGTGGCCGGATCCGCAGGCCGGGTCGCAGATGGTCATGGCGAGCAGCGCCTGCTCGGGGTCCTTCACCTTCTCGGCCTCGTCGAGGAGCGGATCGAGGGCCTGGTCGAGCACGAGGTCGATGAGGCTCGTGGGCGTGTAGTAGGAGCCGGAGGTCTTGCGGTCGTTGCCGGCCAGGTTCTCCAGGGTGAAGGTGCGGCCCAGATGGTCATGCCGCGGAACAAGCTCGAGCAGGCTCTCGTAGATGCTGCCGAGCTCCTCGGCACCGAGGTTTCGGTAGTCGACGATGCGCGGCGGGGAGTTCTTCGGCTGCACCACGCTGAGCCGCCGGATCGCCGTGAGCAGCGCCTCATTCGGCAATCGCTGGCCGATCACCACGTCGATCGGCTCATGATTGAAGATCCCGCCGAGGCCGGGCAGGCCCAGCTCAGGCAGGCCGCGCTCATCGCCGAGCCCACTGATGACCAGTTGAAGGCCCTGCCACAGGTCGGTGTGACGTGCACCGCGGCGCTTGCGGGCAAGGGCGCGCAGGCGGCCGGTCGAGAAGTAGTCGCGATAGCGATAGACGGCCACCTGATCGGCCGCGGGATCCTGGAGCAGTCCGCGGTCCTCTGCGACGAACAGGAAGAGCAACCGGTAGACGAGGCGAAGCAGCGACCGGTGGTAGTCCTCGAGCCGCAACTGGCCATCAGCGATGCGCGCGCT
>JBMOKH010000125.1:0-6594 GCA_049315365.1 Candidatus Nanopelagicales bacterium | reverse complement strand
TGGCTCGTCCTGTGGGAGCCCGACGGCGATGTAGCAGCCATCAGGGCGATCCTGCGTGCCGATCAGTTCTGAATCGGCCGGTTTCCCACACTTGTGGACACCAAACGCCGAATGGTGCATTGTCTATCGTCCAACAATTGCTGATATACATGTTGCAGCCCTTGTGCTGCTTCGTGACCAAGGGGATCCTTCATGGCACAGTTCCTGATATCGGTGATCGACCATGAGACGGGGCTCGCCAGCGCGGCCGAGATGGAGGCCATCGACGCGTTCAATGCGCGGCTCGCCGCACATGGCCACTGGGTGTTCGCCGGCGGGCTCTCTTCGCCCGACAAGGCCGTCGTCATCGACGACTGCGACATGAACCCGCTTGTCACCGAGGGCCCGCTGCATTCCGGGCCGGAGTATCTGTCCGGATTCTGGATCATCGACGCCCGCACCCTCGAGGAGGCTCGCACCCTCGCCACCGAGGCGTCGAAGCACTGCAATCGACGGGTTGAATTGCGGCCGCTCCTCGGCGGGTGACGCACCCGCGTCCATCTCATGTTGCCCGATGGCCTTGACTCGATTCCTTGCAGGGGCTCCGCGCACTCCTCTGGCAGACCAAGAGTCCCGACGCCAACCGTCCCGGCCAACAACGGCACGAGCAAACAGGCCTTGGCCAGGTCCCGGTCCTCGGTACTCCGGTATCGCGGAGCGGTATCCACCCGAAGGTGAACTCCTCAACATAGGCTGGTGCAACCAACTGAGAAAGGTGTGCAATGAAGTTCACTCGCAATCTGGGCCTCGGTGTCCTCGGCGTGGCAATCGCGCTTGCCCCGATGACCCTCCTCGCCCCGTCCGCCTCGGCTGCGGCCCCGATGGACTCGGTCGTCATGCTCACCCAGGCGGAGCTCAAGGACGCCGGCTTCCCGCGCCGGCCGAATACCGTCGGCTGGGGCAAGGGCACTGCCCAGGTCAAGCCGCATAAGGCGAGCACCGCGGAGCCGATCACCATCACCGGAACAGCGCCGAAGTTCGTGAAGCCCGGCACCGTCCTGGTGATGGAGCGATTCCTCCCCGAGAACCGCAAGGGCACCGGAACCTTCCAGGTCCTCGAGATCACCTCGACCGTCCGGCCCGACCGGAGCTTCACGATGATCGCGAACCTCGGTCGCGTCGGACTCTGGGGCTACCGGGTCGGCTATGAGACCGATAGCGACTCTCCCGAGTTCGTCGGCTTCCAGTTCCAGGCCCGCACCACCTCCTGAGAACCCGCACCAGGTTCGGCCCGTTCGCTCGCCCGCGAGGGTGATTCACGCGGACGGGCCGTTACCTGTTGCGGCCTAGGCTCTCGTGCCCGGCAACCCAGTCTCCGTGCAGGACTGCCGACGCCAGCGAGATCTCCCCGGCCAGGACGAGGCCGCCGGCGATCTCAGCGAGCTTTCGGACGCTCCCCGGCTCACTGCAGCCCAGAAGGGCAAGGCACTCCCGCTGGGTGGCAAGGCCCGTTCCACCGCCGTGCGTCGCGACGATGAGCGACGGCAGGGTGATCGACCAGTAGTAGTCGCCATTTTCGATCAACTGCGTATAGGCGATCGCGGCATGCGACTCCGTAACATTGGCGACGTCCTGGCCCGTCGCGATGAAAAGGGCCGTCAGCCCGTTCGCCGAGTGTGATCCATTGTTGGCGGATCCGGCGAGGAAGGCGCCAGCCTGCGAGATCTGGCGGGCGCGGAAGAGCGATGCCGGATCCACCTTCATGATGTCGCGCAGGGCATCAGCGGGAAGCGTCACCTCCGCGATCACCCGCTTGCCGCGCGTCATGATCGTGTTCATCGCGGAGTGCTTCTTATCGGTGTCGGTGTTGCCCGAGAGCATGAAGTCCGGGTGATCCGGATGGGCTGCCTGAATCCACTGGCAGGCCGCGAGGGTTGCCCTGCTCGTCATGTTCTGGCCGGCGGCATCGCCCGTGCGGAAGTTCACCCGCAGGTAGAGGAGGGGGCCGAGGGCGAACTTCTCGAGGCCGATGAACTCGCCCACCCGGGTCGTCGCCTCTGCCGCCGCACCTATCTCATCGAGGTTCTCCTCGATCCAGTCGCCGAAGTCTCGGGCCCGAAGCGCATCGGGGAGACTGAAGACCGGCGACCGCTGCATGCGGTCATCAACAACGGTTGCCCTGACACCGCCGGCCGCATGGAGCAACCGCATCCCCCGGTTGTAGCTCGCGACGAGGGCGCCTTCGGTGGTGGCGAGCGGGACGTAGAACTCGCCGCGAGCGTGCTCGCCGTTCATGAGGAGCGGCCCGGCGATCCCGATGGGGACCTGCGCCGCGCCGATGAAGTTCTCGATATTCCCCCGAAGGGTCACAGGATCGATGGAGTATCCGGCGACGTGCGAGAGGTCACCTCCCGCCTTGGATGCCACGAATTCGCGACGGGCCCGCGCGGCGGATTCCGTGTAGTCGTCGGTCGGGTCACGGGGGATGCGGTGTCGCTGACCCTCATCGACCGCCGGAGGCTTCGTCATCCCGGCAGTCTAGGAGACGGTGGGTGCGCGTGGGCCAACTACCGGACAGAGAGGGGGCCGAGGGCCTCCCGTACCGACCCGAAGCGAATCCGCTCCTGCTCGAGTCGGACAGCTTCACCGAACCTGCCCTCGATCAGGTCGACGTAGAGTCGGTTCTCAGCCTCGTCGAGCCAGGGCAGCCGGGCATTGGTCGGCTTCGGCTCGCGCACCCACTGGCCCTCATGCGCAAGGAGGGTCGCACAGTCCATGAGCGTGCTCGTCGCATGCGGTACGGACGCCCGCAGTTGGCTGAGCATCGCGAATCCGTGGGTGTCGATGTCGCCCCAGTAGACGACCCGGCGGTGCGCGAGCCATGGCAGCCCCGCAAGCCGCGAGACGGCGTACCCGCCGCTGCAGATGGCGATCGCACCGGTGACCGCGGGAAGGGCGAGGTAGGTCGTGTCGTTCTCGACGATGACGACGGTTCCCTGCGCCGGCGGGCGGGCAGCAATCTCGTCGATGCGGAGGGTCAGCTCGGTAAACCCGCCAGGAAGCTCGCCTTCGAGCGCCCTCATCCGCACGTACTCCGGCTTGCGGCGGAACCCGAACCGGCCAGCGAAATCCGACCGTGGGTGGGACAGGTCGATGCGCGCCGGATCGATCTGTGCCTCCAGGAGGGTCGTGAGGATGCCGCGGTGCTGCTCAATGAACTTCGTGTCGATGCCCGGCACGTCGATCTCGCGGAGGTACCGGTTCGACGCTGCCGACTGGTCGATCCAGCGAATCGTGCGCAGGAGATCGGCCCAGCTGTCGCCGACCATCAAGGCCGCCATCGGATTCGCCCGCGCCCACTCAGCCAGCCGGGGGGTGTCCGCGACAGCGAGGGCGACCGCGCTGTCGAACTCGCGCACGAGGTGATCGACCTTCAGGATTCGCCAGGCCTGCTCGAAGGAGTCGACCCAGGCGCGGCGCGGCACTTCATTGAATCCCACGACCCGGCCGCCTACGGTCGCGCTCTCGATCCGAAAGCCGTGGCGGGCGGGCGCAAGCCACGATCGCGCCCAGTCCTGCGCGGCGCCGAAGTCCGATGCCAGATCCGTTGCGGTCGGGCCACGCAGGGGCAGTCCGATGGGCTCCCAACCCTCGCCGGATGCATAGCGGGCCAGGAGGCTCCCGGAGTCCCACCGCCGACGAAGGGCCCCGACGACATCTGACGGGGTGCTCCATCTCGCGGATTCGCCCCTAGCGGTCACGTCGCCTGGCCAGGCGCTGCTCGCGCAATTCCTCGATGGTGAGGTTCTGCAGCCGGGAGTCTCGTCCGGTGATGTTGTCGACGAAGCCGACGCTCGAGACGAATGGCTCGATGACGTGGATCTTCTGGAGCGGCGTCACGATGAGCAACTGCAGCCCCAGCTTGGCGAAGAGCGAGAGCGCGAACCGCGTGGAGTCGTCCGAGCCCCGTCCGAACGCCTCGTCGATGACGACGAACCTGAAGGTCTTCGAACGGGTGACCCCCCACTCCAGCTTGAACTGGTAGGCGAGGGAGGCGGCGAGGATCGTGTAGGCGAGTTTCTCCTTTTGGCCGCCCGACTTTCCGCCCGAGTCGGTGTAGTGCTCATGCTCGACATCATCGTCGCGCGAGCGCTCGGAGGCGGAGAAGACATACCAGTTACGGACGTCGCTGACGCGCTTGGTCCACGCTCGATCGGCCTCGGTCTGGCCCTCGCGTCCCTTGAGCCGCTCGATGATCCGCTTGACCTGCAAGAACTTCTGCTCGGAATACTGGTCCTGATCATCGCCGGCGAGGGAGTCGTCGGTGCATGCCCGCAGGTCGGAGATGAAATCGCGGATCTCCGTCGATGGAGTCCTGGTGACGATGAGGCTGATGTAACGACCCGGGTTATAGTCGATGCTCACGAGCGACTCGTTGATCGTGTCGACCCGCTCGCGGATGAGCTCGGCGTGCTTGTTCAACTGCGAGGAGAAGCCCGCGATGTCGCGGATCGTGTTGGTGTTCAGGTACTCCTTGAAGCTCGCCTCGAATCTCGGCAGGTCATCGACCGAAAGCCGCTCCTGCAACCGGCGGTACTCGTCTGCCGACTGCACGGAGTCGTCGGCCTCGGCCACGTCGAGCGGGAACTTCGACCGGAACTCCCTCATGCGGCCGACGATTCGCTGGCCGCGTCGCTGCAGGTCCTGGCGCTTGGTGTCGATGCCGTTCGTGAGTGTCGTGCGGATCGCCGCGTCAGCCCGGTCGACGGCCTCGACATCGACCGTGGGCTCGGCGCGCAGCCGCTTCTCGAAGAGCCGCTCCAGCTCGCCCGTGACCTCGGCCGGCAGGTTTGGCTCACCGCCGCCGAGGATCGCACGGAGGCGCTGCAGCGCTAGGCCTTGTGAGTCGCGTTCGCGCTCGTCCCCGCGATTCTCTCCGATGAGGAGGTCGCGCTCGCCCCGGCGCTCGACAAGTGCGCCGTGCACTGCGGTCAGCGCCTCGGTGACCTTGGCCAGTTCGCTCGAGCTCGCCTCTATCCGCTGCTTCTCGGCTGACAGCTCGGCGATCCGGTTGACGCTCGCCTCCCAGTCGAGCTCCGACCAGTCCCCGAAGACGTGCAGGCGCTCGAGCGATGTTCGCCGCTCCTCCACGAGCCTGCGGACGCCCGCGAGCGCCGATCGCTCGTCGTCGATGCGCGTGAGCTGACCCTGCAGGGCCTGGGCCTCCTCGATGAGGAGTTGCACCTTCTCCTCGTTGCTCCACCCCAGCACGTAGGAGCGTCGATCATCGATGCGCCGCGAGTCGTCCTTGTCGTGACGCCCGCCGCCGGACTTCACCTGCCCCTGCTTGGTGACCGCCCACTCTGCCCGCCGGAAGTCCTCCATCGTTTCGGTCAGCTCATGGCGCGCACGAGCGACGAGCTGCCGCTCGAGCCAGGGCGCGAAGGTGCCGGCCTTCACCTGGACGATGGCATGCAACGGATTCGCGGCAGCATCCGCTGAGGCTCCAGACGCCGGGCCAAGGCTCGCCGGGACCCGGTAGTAGACCAGACGGGTGCCTAGGTGCCGATCATTGATCCACTGCGATGCGGCCGAGTAGTGCTCCTGGGGCACGAGCAGTGACAGCCCGAGGCTTCGCAGCACCCGCTCCGCGACACCCTCCCATGCGCTGTCCTCGCGGCGAACCTGCATGAGCTCGCCGGCGAAGGGAAGCTCGTGGTCGGCGATCTGCAGCTCCTCGCACATGCGGGCCCGCAGGTCCAGGCTCTGGCGCGGCAGGTTGCTCACCCGGCCCTGCAGGCTGAGCAGTTCCTCGTTCACCTCGCGACTCTCGTCGGCCACTCCACCCCGCTCGACCGCGATCTCCTGGGTTCTGTTGTCGGCTTCCGCGAGCTCCTCGCCCACCCGGGCGAGGGCTGGTTCGAGGAGCACGCGCATGCTGGCGAACTGCTCGGCGGACGCGACCGCAGGCAGCTGGGCCCGCTGAAGGAGCTCGGCGGCCTGCTCGAACCGGGCGCGACGCCCGACCCGCTGGGCGTCAGCCTCAGTCAAGGCCTGCTCGATCTCGCGAATGCGATCGCCCCCGAAGCCCGCGCGCTCGAGCTCGAGCCGCTGTCGATCGGAGTCCAGGCCTGCGATCTGCACATCCACCTCGGCCAGGGTTCGACCGCGGGCCTCGATCGCTGCGCTCAATCCGGCAACCGATGCATCGAGGAGCCCGATCTTCACCTTCGCCGCGTGTCGCTCCAGCCCGTCGCGCTGGGCCGTCATCGCCCCGATCTGCGCCTCGATCCCGGCGAATTCGTCGCACTCTGTGAGAAGAGGTGCGAGCTCCGCCAGCTGGGCGCGGGCTCTCAGCACCGCCTCGTGCGCGGCGCTCAGATCCTCGAAATGCGCGATGAGATCGTCTATCGCGGGCCGGGCGTCGAACGGCTCGAGCATGTGCTGCCGGACGAAGTCGTTGAGGTCTCCGACGGACTTCATCGACACGGTCTGGTGGAACAGGTCCATCGCCTGCTCGGACTCGATGCCGAGCATGCGGCGGAAGTCACGGCCGTAGTCGGGGAAATGGTCGTGGAGCCGGGCGCCTCGCTCGCGCAGCCTGCGCTTGAGCCC
>JBMOKH010000124.1:0-6603 GCA_049315365.1 Candidatus Nanopelagicales bacterium | reverse complement strand
TCGCCCAGTCGCAGTTCGCCGGATACTTCGTGGCCAGGGAGAAGGGCTTCTATGCCGAGCGCGGGCTCGACGTCACAATCGTCGAGGGCGGCGCCGAGATCGTGTCGCCAATGGTGCTCGGTCAGGGTGGCGCCGACTTCGCGACCTCGTGGGTGCCGAAGGCACTTGTCTCGCGGGAGCAGGGCGCACTCATCACGAACGTCGCCCAGGTCTTCCAGAAGTCGGGCACGCTGCTGATCGCGTGGGCGGATTCCGGCATCAGGACGCCGGCTGATTTCAAGGGCAAGAGGATCGGCAGCTGGGGCTTCGGCAACGAGATCGAGGAGGAGGCCGGCATCACCAAGGCCGGACTCGATCCAGCGGTGGACATCGAGTTCGTGCAGCAGCAGCCCGGCATGTCGGCCCTGCTCAACCGTGAGATCGACGTAGCCGAGGCGATGTCGTACAACGAGTATGCGGAACTCCTCGAGGCGAGGAACCCGAAGACCGGTGAGCGCTGCACTGCCGCGGACTTCATCATCATCAACGACGCCGACGAGGGCCTCGGCATGTACCAGGACGCCATCTGGGCCTCGCAGGAGCGACTCGAAGATCCTGACTATCAGGCACTTGCCCAGAAGTTCGTCACCGCATCACTGGCCGGCTGGATCTACTGCCGCGACAACCCTCAGGAGTCGGCGGAGATCGTCACCGCCAATGGCTCCAATCTCGGCGCAAGCCACCAGTTGTGGATGTTGAACGAGGTGAACAAGCTCATCTGGCCGTCGCCGGCGGGCATCGGGATTGTCGTGCCTGAGCTCTGGGCGGAGACGGTTGCCGTCGCACGGGGCACGAAGGACGCCGAGGGCTCCACGGTCATCACGGCAGAGCCAGCACCTGAGTCCTACACGAACGCGTTCGCGGAGGCAGCAAACGCCGAGCTCACGGCGGCGGGGCTCGACACGACCGGTGCTGCATTCGCGCCGATCACCGTCACCTTGAACGAGGGCGGCAACTAGGGAGTCGGTGACGTGAGCGTGGGTGGGGCCCAGCGGGCATTTCTCTTGCTCCCGGCAGTGGGTCGGCTCGCGTCTATCGTCTGCGCGCACTGTCCGCTCGGCCGCCGAGGCAGGCGTACAGCTCGGCGTCCGGGCGCACCGCATATGACGGCCCTTGGCCTTCGCGCCATCCGCGCGGGAGTAGAGGAAGTATCTGCGGCGACGCTGCTCGATCGAGGTCATTGCGGTGCCCTATCGGTCGGGAACCACCCGTCACTGTCCGGAACCTTTCGTTCTGTCAGTCGCCTGCGACGTACTGCGTCCGCTTTGTGCGGGAAGAAGTGCCCCGACAACGATAAAGGCCGTTGCTGGGCAACGGCCTTCAATGTGGTGAGTGACGGGACTTGAACCACCCACGTTGCCCTCATCTACGAGGGAAACCCCGCTCCCACGCGAGCTTGTGTGCCTCTATGGATGATTGTTCGTGCTGACGCCGTCATCAGACCATCTCAAATCTCCAGACCGTCCGCATTGTCGGCTTTCGAAAGAGAGCCAGACTTATGGTGGATCGCCTGTCCATGAATCTAAGGTCGGAGGTGAGTCGTGAGCGCAGCCGCGCTTGCGAGGGACTGGACCGTCAGCGATCCGCGCTGCTGATTGCGCTACTGCGGCTGACGAACGACGCGCGGCAGACGCGATTACATCGGTGCAACTCACGAACGCATTCGGTGGCATTCGCCGGGCCACCGGAGGTGGATGCCCTCGTGCCGCGAGCCCTCGCGATGCACGATCGGATACGGTTGGCAACGTATATGTCAATGTTTGCTGGGCCGATGGCTTACGCAGGGGTGATGGAAGGCAGCCACCATGACAGGAGTAGGAATACTCGTGCGCTTTAGGCTGGTTGGTCTGGCCGTGCTAGCCAGCATTGCGACGATCATCGTGTGTGTGCTGTGCACGGACAGCTTCAACAACCCTTTCAACCCCGGAGTCCGCACCTTGGGGGTGGCCTTTTTCATCGTGGCGGGCACCGCCGCCGTGGCGGACGTTGCGATCATTTATTACCACACGGTGCAGCCGCCCCATCCCAAGTTTCTGCTCACCTGGGATCATCGCCTGGCCATCCGGGTCCACGCCATTGCCGGCTCGGCGGAGACCATCCTTGGCATCATTGCCTGGGCCACGGGATCGCGCACGTTGGCGATCCTCACGGGGGTACTCGCCCTCTTCCAGATCGCCGCGGCGTACTACCAGATACCCGCCGTGTTCGGGATGAAGGGCGTCACTGTTCCGTTGTACTGTGCGGGCATCACCATTCACCTCTTCTGCGCGATCAATCTGATCGCAACCGGTGATGTCACCTGGCTCAAGCTCACTTGGATCGCCCTGCAGACCTACGCCTTCGTCCGCATAGTGTTCTTTATGCTAAACCGCACGCGTGCATTCCGCGGGTCTGCGTATACCGTGGCGGTTATCCTTGGCGGAACGGTGACGCTCCCGTTCATCATCGGGCCGATCGCACCGTTTTTCCTCATCGGGATCGTGTTGCTCTACCTCGCGCTGTACTCCCTGATCATGCGGCCCACCCCGGCCGAATGGTCGGGCCTGTTCGTGGAGCACGTGCGCCGCTCGCTCGTCCCGCGAATGGAGGGGGCCTGGCTCAGGCTGGGCATCGCGCTGCCCGAGGGTCTCAGCTCCCGAGAGGAGGCGGAGCTCGCCTTCCGGCAGCTCGACGCCAACGGTTCTGGGACCCTGGATCTCGGGGAGATGGAGCCCATCCTCGCTGCACTGGGGGTGTCGACCCGCCTTGAGGCTTCGTTCCGCTACCACCACGATCACGGTGCCGACACAGCCATCACCTTCGACACCTTCTACACGACCCTGTGGCTGCCATCACGGGTTCGCGAGCCCGCGGGGATGCAGCGGGATACGAGCCTGACGGATGAGCAGCAGGCCAGGGTTGTATTCGACTTCCTCGACGTGGATGGCCGTGGGTATGTCGACGAGTTCGAGATCGAGATCCTGCTCCTCGAGTGGGGGATGGAGCTGCACGAGGCGCAGCGGACGATCCGCAGGCTGTCCGGACCGACCCACATGCGCTACTCCTTCGACGACTTCCACGGGCGACTAAAGCCGATCTGGCGCTTTGGATACGAGACGATGACGACGGACGGCGAATGATCCTCGGCACCCGGTCATGAGCGCAGCGCTCTACGCAGCACTCTTGGCGCCCATTGCGACGATCGGCAGCTGGTTCGTCAGCCCGTTGATGTGGAGGGACTTCAACTCTATTCGCCAGACCATCAGCGCCCTTGCTGCCCGTGGTTCGCCCAGTCGCTACGTCGAGACGACGGCGTTCGTCGTGTCGGGGCTCTGCTACATCGTCGTGGCGGTCTCGATCACCGACCTCGGAGCGCTGGGGCGGCTCGCACTGGCAGTCGGGGGAATCGCTCTGCTCGGCGTCGCTGCCGCGCCGCTACCGTCGCCTGAAGGCAACTCCGTCGCCCATTCCCGGGTCGCTGGAGTCCACTTCCTGGCGATGGCACTGTGGCCCGTCGCTGGCTTGGTCACGACGGCTGGTGCCCCGTATCTGCTCACCCCGCTGGGTGCGACCCTAAGCTCGGTCTTCCTGCTCCTCCTGCTCGGAGTATTCGTGGTAAACCTGCGCCGGCAGTCAGGGTTCGTGGGGCTCACCGAGCGCATCGTGGCGGCGGCCATGTCGATCTGGCCGCTCGTGCTCGTCCTGAGTATCGCCTGACGTCGCCGGACCACGCGGGTACAGACGGCCGCTCCCCGTCTCGTGCGGCGAACCGCGATCGGCGGATACATCATGCCGACTCGGCACATTGGTCATGCGCGTCGCGCCAGGACCTGAGGGATTCCCCGCATCCCCGCTCATGTGGTCACGCAGGCCCGGGATCCGGTTCGAACGAGCGTCTCAATGAGTGGGCGATAGTGAAGGGGAATGTCTCCGTCCCGGAGCAGCAAATCGAAGCCCGCCGACGCGACTGAATGGACGTTGCGGATCGTTTCTGCTGACAAGGGGAAGGGTGATTCTCTGATTATTGTTGCACTGCAACAACTATCCGTGGGGTGAGTGACGGGACTTGAAGAGGGCCCCAAACGCCCATGGCCGTACTTGAGTTGTGAGGAATAGCGTAGCCCTAGACAGTGACATTCAGCAGCTGTCAGGCGCGGTCAGTGTTGCTCAGTTGCTGGCCCCCACGGCCCTTCGGCCGGGGCCTGTGGGCGATGGTCCAGCCCGAGCTCGTCCGCGAGTGCGGCCGTAAGGCCGGCACCTGCATTGACGCACTCTGCGCAGCCACCCCCTCAGCGACTGGAACCGGTACGACGCCGACATGGCGTTCTGGACGATCCTCAACTGGGAGCACCGCACGTCCGGCGCACGGCACTGCACCCGTGCCGCGAGGCCGAGACACTGGTGATCGACCAGTACCCAATGGATCCGAGGGACTCGACCCCGGTGAGAATGATGGGACGGATTCCAGCGAACGTCGCAACGCCGAGAGCGTTGGAGGATGTTACGAGATCAAAGAAGGAAACGAAGGGGACGCGAGGACCGGCTCCCCTTGGAGGTCAGCGCACGCAGTTCATGCGGCTAATCTTGATCGGGGTGCGAAACTTCGAGGCGTGCCGCAGGGTCGGGGTGAACGGGCGGACGGGCACGCGCTGGCGGCTCGGCCGAAGGGTGGTCCTCTCCTCCGGCGCTGTGCTGGAGTTTGCCCCTGTGACGACTTCCCGTTCTTCGAAAAGCGCATGCACGAGGTACTTGTCCGAGGATGAGTTGGTCCTGATCGGCGGCGGGCTACGCAGCGGAGCGACCATGCGGGGAGGGCGGACTTCACGATCCCCGTGGTCACCTGGGAGGGCGTAGCGGCCGAGCTGGCGGGCAAGCCGCTTAAGACATTCGCGTTCACCGACTATGGATTCCCTGACCAGTACTCAGCGCTGATCATCTCGAGCACCGCATTCCTTGAGGCGAACCCCGAGGTCTCGCGTCGCTTCGTCGAGGCAACGGCAAAGGGGTACGCGTACGCGGCCGACAATCCGAAGGAGGCTGCCCAGCTGGTCATCGACGCGAACCCCGGCGTCTTCACGGACCCGCAGCTCGTGTTCAAGAGCCAGGAACTGCTGGCATCCGGCGGCTACCTCAGGGATGCGCAGGGCAATGTCGGCTCGCAAAGTCCCGAGATCTGGGATCAGTACGGCAGCTTCCTGTTCGACAACGGCATCCTCGCCGACAACGAGGGCAACGCGTTGACGACGGAGCCGGACTGGACGATGTACTACACGAACAACTTCCTGCCTTCGGCATCGTGATGTTGGGGGTCATTCGGGTGGTCCTCGAGTACTTCCATCCCTGAACGAACCCGGCGGGATCTTTCATCGCCTCCCAGCGGCGCTGGTGCGAGGAGGCCGGGCTCGACGTCGAGCTGAGTGTGGTGGACCCGCTCCGTGGCGACTCGCTGGAGTACCTGCACCGAGGGGAGGCGACCTTCGGTCCCTGAACCGAATCGAATCGCTGTAGCCGTTTGACAGCATTGCCGCAATGCCGCACCATTGTGGGCATGGGGAACGCTCGTGAGACGTACCACGGCTTTATCAGCCTCCAGACTCGTGGGGTGCTCGCATTGCCGCCTGAGGTGCGCAAGCGTCTGCTTCTTGACTCACCCGGGGCGCAGGTTGAGGTGACTGAGCGTGAGGACGGCGTGATCGAGCTTCGACCGCACGTCCCGGTTCCCGCGAGCCAGGCCTGGTTCTGGACTGACGCCTGGCAGGCACGCGAACGCCAGGCCGACGAGGATCTCGCAGCCGGTCGCGTGACGTCCTACGACGACGGCGAGTCCTTCCTCGCGTCGTTGAGCGACTGAGGTGCGGTTCGATCGCACAGCCAGCTTCGAGACGGACTGGGATCGCCTGAAGCCTGAGCACCGGCGAGAGTTCAGGGAGGTTGTGCGTGCCAAGTTCATCCCTGCCTGCGACGCCTGGGCGACAGCGCAAGCCGCTCGGGAGCACTACGTGTGGCCGAAGTCCCTCCGCGTGTCGGCCATCGTGAACGGCGGGGGCATCATGGAGATGACATGGAGCTTCGCGTCACCCGACGGGCGTGCGACGTTCCACCTCGCCCGTGAGGACGGGAAGTGGGTGTGCGTCTGGCGCCGCATCGGCGACCATGGGGTCTTCCGCATCCCGTAGGGCCGGTGCGTCCGAATAGGACACGCGCTGCGAGAGTCGACCGCCTCTGTGCGGTGCGCGTGATCGGGGAACCGTACGACCTGACGCACCTGTGTTGGCCTTCGCCGTGCGGTCCTCGGCGACGGGCGCGGACGGAGCAAGCAGGCGTGCGTGCCAGCCTTCGTTGCCGCTACGTCGGATGCGGCCGGGCGCTAGGAGTTGACGGTACGCGTGAAGGCGGCTGATCGTGCGAGCTTCGGCGGCGCGACCCCGGAGTCGGCATCGGCAAGCCCAAGCACCTGGGTCAGAACCTGTCCGGCCAATGGTCGCGCCGGCTCACCGACGAGCATCGGTTGGTCTAATCGGTCGACGGGAACAGCCTCGTCATCATCCAGGCCCGCTACCACTACTGAGGCAAGGCCCACATGCT
>JBMOKH010000427.1:0-1522 GCA_049315365.1 Candidatus Nanopelagicales bacterium | reverse complement strand
GAATCCGCGACGGGGGTACCGCGAATCCGCGACGGGGGTACCGCGAATCCGCGACTTGACCACGGTTCACGCAGGTCATCGGTAGTAGTCTGCTGGCCACGCTGCAGCCTGCATCACCGCTCCCCCTGAAGCCAAGGCACGCCCTTCGGCTGGTTGAGGAGACACTCGCCGACACTCCGATCACCGTTGTGCAAGGGGCGCGGCAGGTCGGCAAGAGCACGTTGGTCCGGCAGGTTCTAGGCGAGCGTGATGTGCGCGTGCTGTCACTGGACTCGCCTGCGCTCTACAACGCTGCCAAGGCAGACCCCGACGCGTTCGTTCGACAAGGCGATGGCCTGCTCGTGATCGACGAGGTGCAGCGAGTGCCTGAGCTGATCCGGGCCATGAAGGACTCGGTCGACGAGGATCGCCGGCCCGGTCGGTTCCTTATCACCGGATCCGCCAATCTCCTCGAGCTGCCCGGGACGCAGGAGAGCCTCGCCGGCCGTGCCGAGACGGTCGTTCTGTATGGCCTGAGCCAGGGGGAGATCGCGGGGAAGCGGGAGGACTTCGTCGATCTCCTGCTTGCAGGTGACACATCCGCCGCGGCACGACGTGACGGAACCCTGACTCGCGAGGATTACCTTGAGATCCTGTGCGCCGGCAGCTTCCCAGAGCCGCTGACAAGGCAGGGCCGTCGACGCAATGCATGGTTCGACAATTACGTCGCCCGGGTGGTGTCGGCAGATGCCCGGGACGTCAGCAAGCTCGCCCACCTCGATCGACTGCCGACGTTGATGCGGCTGCTTGCCGCCAACAACTCCGGTGAGCTTGTTAAAGCGCGGTTGGCGAGCGATGCGCAGATCCCTGAAACAAGCCTGACGTCGTATGTCGATCTGCTGGAGACGCTTTACCTGATCCATGTCCTTCCTGCCTGGGGGAACAACCTGACGAAACGGGTCGTCCGGCGGCCTAAGGTGTCGCTGCTCGACACCGGGCTGGCTGCCAGGCTCAATAACGTCACCCCCCGTGCGATGCAGCCGGGCGCTGTCAGCGATGCGGCCGGAGGACTGTTCGAGTCGTTCGCCGCCGGTGAAGTCCGCCGCCAACTCGGCTGGGCGGAGACCGAGGCGCGGATGTTCCACTTCCGGGATCGCGACGGTATCGAGGTCGATGTCGTACTTGAGACGTCGGACCGACGGGTCGCGGGGCTTGAGATGAAGTCCGCCGGCTCCGTCGGAGCGAGCGACTTCACGGGGCTGAGATTCCTACGCGACAAACTCGGCTCGCGCTTTGCCATGGGGATTGTCCTGCACACCGGCCGCAAGGCGGTCCCGTTCGGCGACAGGCTCTGGGCGCTTCCGTACTCCGCGCTGTGGGCCTGACCGCTCCGGCTACTTCGGCAGCAGGTCGACGGCGAGGGTCGGCCATATCGTCGCGGTCGCGGGCGTTCGGACCCCGGTCCAAGGAGCCGGCACGGCACTGAGCCGGCGCATGATCGCGTAGGCGGGGAACTCGTAGCGCGATCGGGCCTCCTTGAACA
>JBMOKH010000123.1:0-6636 GCA_049315365.1 Candidatus Nanopelagicales bacterium | reverse complement strand
CGCCCATTCGCGTGGCCGGGTCGAGCACCGCGATTCCGAACCGCCCTGCCGGGTGGCACCAGAACTGCCCCGGGTGCACGTTGCCGGTCTCGGCAAGGCCCGCGATGAGACCGGGCAGCGCATCGTCGGGTACCGCGACGAGCACGAGGTCGACATCGCGCACCACGGCGGGAAGGTCGAGGATCGGCACTCCCGGCAGCAATGCCTCCGCCCGCAACCGGGACATGTCCGACACGGCGGTGACCGCCACGAGCTCATGCCCAGCGCGGCGCAGGGCAGCGCCGAGGACCGCACCGACGCGTCCGGCACCGATCACCCCGACGCGCAGCCTCGGCGGGCCCAGATCGCTCACAGGTGGAGCCTAGAGGCCGGTACCGTCAGTGGTCGTGCCGGATGAACTGACGCTCGTGCAGGCATGGGAGGAGACCCTCACCGGGGATCGCTCGTTCTACCTCGGCCCCGACGGCGACCCCTACCGGCACTTCGCCACCGACATCGCAGCCAGCCCTCAGATCATCGGGATCGTTGGCCAACTCCTGGCCGTCGCTTGCGACGGCGCCACCGGCCCGCTCACGGTCGTGGATGTGGGTTCGGGCGCCGGCGGCCTCCTCACCAGGCTCGCCCTCGCCGGCACTCATGCCCGGCTCATCGGCATCGACCTTCGGCCGCGTCCCCTAGACCTCGATCCGGGGATCGACTGGATCACCGGCGACGCCCGACAGGTCGCGGCCGAGCTCGGCGGGATCCGCGGCGTCGTCGTCGCCCACGAGTTCCTCGACGACATCCCGTGCGAGGTGGTCGAGGCCGATGACGAGGGTCGGCCGCACCGGCTGCTCATCGACCCGGAGAGCCGCGAACTGCGGCTCGGCGACCCCCTCGAAGACCCCGCCCAGCTCGCCTGGCTCGATAAGTGGTGGCCGGTGGCCAGGCCCTTCATGCGCGCCGAGATCGGGAGCCGGCGCGACGCCGCGTGGGCTTCGATCACCGGGATGCTCAGCAGTGGGGCCGCCCTCGCCATCGACTACGGCCACACGCGTGACGAACGAGTGGCGGGCACCTGGGATGGTGGCACGCTCACCGGCTACCGCGATGGCCGAACCGTGACTCCGATCGCCGACGGATCCTGCAACCTCACCGCCCATGTCGCGATCGATGCGGTCGCCGCTGCGGCCACCCGGGCTCAGGCCAGCCGGATCACCCGCTGGTCCACCGCGCCCGGCCATGCGGACTTCGTCAGCCTCGTCCAGACCTTCAACTGACACACTTGCCCAGTGACGACACGGCAGGCTCTCGTCGCGATCGGGGCAGCACGTCACCTCGACGCCGATCTCGTCCTCGATCTCGGCGACCTCCACCCCGCCCAGCACGGCGCCCTCCAACTGGCGCTCGAGCTCGACGGCGACCTCATCGTCGGGGCTGACGCCCGGGTCGGCCTCCTGCATCGCAGCGCCGAGAAGCTCTTCGAGGCGCGCGACTACCGGCAGATCCTCATGCTCGCGAACCGGCACGACTGGCTATCGGCCTTCTCCTCCGAACTCGGGGTCGCGCTCACCATCGAGGCGGCGATGGGCATCGTTCCGCCGGTGCGCGCGACCTGGTCGCGCACCCTGCTCGCTGAGGTCAACCGCATCACGGCATCGCTCCTGCTCATCGGGGCAGCCGTAGCCGAGGCCGCGCCGATCCTTGACGTGCGCGAAGACCTCCAGGAGCTCCAGGAGCGGGCCACCGGCGGCCGCGTCCACCCCATGATCACCCGAATCGGCGGTCTCGCGCGTCCTCTCGATGCGCGTTGGCTCGACGATCTCGCACGAGTGCTGGCACTGCTCACCCATCAATTGCCCGCCGTTGGCGAGGCGGTGACATCCGCAATGCAGTCGTACGCCGGATGCGCCGTGCTCATGACCGACGATGCACTTTCGATCGGGGTGAGCGGGCCTGTCGCCCGCGCGAGCGGCGTCGACCTCGACCTACGTCGTGATGCGGCGCTCCTCGCCTACCCGGAGCTGGCGTCGCTCATCGACGTTCCGGTCTTCGTCGCCGGCGACATCCCCGCACGCTACGAGGTCCTCTTCGCCCAGATCCCCGTGAGCATCGCGCTCGCCTGCGCTGCCGCTGATCGCCTGCGCGAGCTCGGCGAAGGCCCGGTGAACGTGCCCCTGCCCAAGGTCGTGCGCGTACCGGAGAGCACAAGCTACGGCGAGTTTGAAGGCCCGCTCGGCCGAAGCGGCTACCTGCTCAGCAGCATCGGCGAGAAGACCCCGTGGCGCCTGAAACTCCGCACGCCGTCATTCACGAACGTTCAGGCGCTGGCACGATCCCTGCCCGGCACTGGCCTGCATGCGCTCGCGCCGGCGGTGACGTCATTTTTCTTCGTTGTCGGCGATATCGACCGCTGACGAATCCCAGGGCTACTTCTCGTGGTCCCGAATATAGGTCGCGAAGCGGGCTCGAAGGAGGGCCTCGGTCGTCGGATCAAGCTCGTTGTCGCCGAGCATCTCGCGCACGGCCTTGACCGTCTCGATGAAGGTGCCGCCGATCGCGCCGAGGTCGCCGCCCTCGCCCTCGATCGCCACCATGCCGGGCATGTGCGCGAATAGGTCGGTGAAGAAGCCGATATCGACGCGCTTCTCGGCCAGATGGAAGGCTCGGTGACGTAGCTCGTCGAAGGGCAGGTCCTCAAGGATCGCGGCATCGCTCATGAGGGCGAGCCTATACGCGCGATCGCGCCACCCGGGCCATCGCGATCATCACCGAGCGGCAGCCTGCACAGCCGCTCCAGCCACAGGGCTGACGCGACGAGCGCCAACGATCCAACCGCTGTCGTGAGCGCGGCCGCCACAGCGGCGCTACCTGCCTCCGTCGCACGCGAGGGGAGGCTTCCGATCGAGATCCCGGCGTAGAAGCCCGCGACGAGCGAGCCGGTTCGCGAGGCGGCCATCGCCAGCGCCGCCGTTCGTGCGGCGACGAGCGGCGGCAATGGTCGCGAGCCCGGCTTGCGCAGGAGTCGCGGACGGCTCAGGAGCGTCCAGATGAGCAGCGCGAGTGCGAGGAACCACATGGTCGCGCCCGCGAGCCAAGGCACCGGGATCACCCGGCCGGACTGGCCCTCGACGAGCATCACCGCGCCCAAGCCGACCGCCGCCGCGATGACGGCTAGGCCGATGAGCAGTCGAATTCGCGTCGGCGTCATGGCATTCACCGTAGGGCCCGGCCATCGCTCGACAGCCGAACGCCAGAGACATCGACGCGAAGCCCGCTGATGGGGCCATGGCCGACGAGCACGGCTTCCGGCTCGATCTCCAGCCAGGGCACGATGACGAATCCGCGCTCATGCGCCCTCGGGTGCGGAAGGGTAAGCAACGGATCATTGCTCACCTGACCATCCACGTCGATGATGTCGATGTCGAGGGTGCGAGGCCCCCAGCGCACCTGCCTCGTGCGCTCCCAGTCCGCCTCGAGCTCGTGCGCGCGATCAAGAAGCCCCTGGGACGAGATTTCCGACCTGACCCGAATCACGGCATTGGCGTACTCGGGTTGCTCCGGCCCGCCGACCGGGTCCGTCTCATACAGGGACGACACCGCGATGACTTCGATCCCGGGCGTGGCCCTGAGTCCGTCGAGGGCGCCCTGGAGCGCCGCCCGACGATCGCCGAGGTTGGCGCCGAGGGCGATCACGGCACTCACCGGCGGCATGCGCTCCTCCTTCACGGCCGGGCGATGGTGACGGACACGTCAATGAAGGGGACGACAATCGGGGCCGATGGCTTGTGCACCGTCACCACGACCCCCTGCACCCCGACCATGGCCAGCAGTGCGGCCGAGATGCGCTCCGCAACCGTCTCGATGAGATCGACCGGCTCGCCCACGAGGATTGCGTGCACCCGGTTCGCGGCATCTCCGTAGTCGACGCTCGCGGCGAGATCGTCGGTCCGGGCAGCCTCCCTGGTCGACACCTTGAGTTCCACGTCAGCGATGAACTCCTGGCCCTCGCGGCGCTCGTGCTCGAAGACACCGTGGAACCCGAACCCTCGGATCCCGGTGATCGTGATGCGGTCGCTCATTCGTACCCCCTTGCCCAGGCGCGTCCGACGACGACGGCGTCACGCGAGTTGGCCACGTCATGGACCCGGACGGCCCAGGCTCCCGCCGCCGAGGCGAGAGCGGACACGGCGTCGGTCGCGGGGTCGCGGCCACGCATGCCCCTCGGCTCCACTGTTCCCCCACCTGCCGTCTCGGCGAGGACTGACCCGAGGAATCGCTTGCGCGAGGCCCCCACGAGCACGGGGCACCCCAGGGCCTGGAGGGCTCCGAGGTCGCGAAGGAGCGCCCAGTTGTGATCGGCCTCCTTCGCAAACCCAAGGCCGGGGTCGACGATGATCGCGGCCGGGTCGATGCCGGATGCGACGGCATCGGCAATGCGGGCACCGAGTTCTGCCACGACCTCGGCCACGACGTTGTCGTACACCGCGAGTTGATCCATGGTGGTGCTCGGGCCGCGCCAGTGCATCGCCACATACGCAGCATCTAGGCCGGCCACGGCGCGATACATCTCATCGTCGGCCAGGCCGCCGCTCACGTCATTGACGATGCAGGCACCCGCGCGAACCGCCGCCGACGCCGTGCTCGCCCGCATCGTGTCGATGCTCACTGCCACGCCGGCAGCGACGAGGCCAGACACCACCGGGAGAACTCGATCCTGTTCCTCCTGCGCCGTGATGCGCACGGCACCTGGCCGGGTGGACTCGCCGCCGACATCGACGATGTCAGCGCCATGCGACCACATCGCGAGGCCGTGCGCAATAGCCGCGTCGGCCGCAAGGTGCTCGCCGCCGTCGGAAAAGGAGTCGGGGGTGACGTTGAGGATGCCCATGACGAGCGTGCGATCGACGCCGGCAAGTGCCGCCGGCAGGCCTCGCAGTGCCATGAGCGGCGCCCTAACGACCCTGAATGAGCGACATTGCCTCGGCACGAGGCGCAGCCTCGCGGAAGATGCCGCGAACGGCGCTCGTCACCGTCTTGGAACCCGGCTTGCGAACGCCACGCATCGACATGCACAGATGCTCGGCCTCGATGACAACGATCGCCCCGCGCGGCTCGAGGATGCGCATGAGCGAATCGGCGATCTCTGTCGTGAGTCGCTCTTGGACCTGCGGCCGCTTGGCGTAGACGTCGACGAGCCTCGCGAGCTTCGAGAGCCCGGTGACGCGTCCGCTGGCATTGGGGATGTAGCCGATGTGCGCGACGCCGTGGAAGGGGACGAGGTGGTGCTCGCACGTGCTGTACATCTCGATATCGCGGACGATGACCATCTCTCCGTGGCCGATGTCGAAGGTGGTCGTCAGGACGTCCTCCGCCCTGGACCGAAGGCCTGCGAACATCTCGCCGTAGGCCCGTGCCACGCGAGCCGGGGTGTCCTGCAGGCCATCCCTCGTCGGGTCCTCACCGATCGCGATGAGGAGGTCGCGGATCGCCCGCTCGACGCCTGCCTCGTCATACGGCCCGGCCGGGCCCTCGTGTCCGAGGGTCACCGGGTTGATGGCGGTCACGAAGGCTCGTCGAGCGTGGAATCGCTGCTCGGGTGGTGTCCATTCGACGACTCCGCGGCGACGGGAGGGGCCTGGATCGGGGTCAGGACAACCGTCGCGATCGGGCCGCGCTCGTCGGGCAGCCGGCGCGCCGACCCCGTCCATGCCGGGCGGCGCTCGCGCAGGGTGAGCGCCTCGAAAACCGCTTCGATCTGGGCCTTGTCGAGGGTCTCCTTCTCGAGGAGCTCGATGACGAGGGCGTCGAGGACATCGCGATTTGCCACGAGGCAGTCGTACGCCTCCTGGTGCGCTGACTCGATGAAGGTCCGGACCTCCTCGTCGATGGCCGCTGCCACTTCCTCGGAGTAGTCACGCTGATGGCCCATGTCGCGGCCGAGGAAGACCTCGCCCTGCTCCTGGCCGTAGCGGATCGCGCCGAGCCGCTCGGTCATGCCGTACTGGGTCACCATGGCCCGCGCGAGGGATGTCGCCTTCTCGATGTCGTTCGACGCGCCGGTCGTCGGGTCGTGGAAGATGAGCTCCTCGGCCGCGCGGCCGCCGAGCATGTAGGCGAGCTGGTTTTGCATCTCACTGCGGGTCGTCGAGTACCGCTCCTGCTCGGGCAGCACCATCGTGTAGCCGAGCGCGCGGCCCCGCGGGAGGATCGTGATCTTGTGCACCGGGTCATTGCCGGGCAGCGCCGCTGCGACAAGGGCGTGGCCAGCCTCGTGGTACGCGGTGATCTTCTTTTCGTGGTCGTCCATCGCACGGGTGCGCTTCTGCGGACCGGCGATCACTCGATCGATCGCCTCGTCGAGCTCGGCGTTGTCGACGAGCGTGCCGTTGTTGCGGGCGGTGAGCAGCGCGGCCTCGTTCAGGACGTTGGCAAGATCGGCGCCCGTGAAGCCGGGAGTGCGCTTGGCGACGGCGCGCAGATCGACGTCCGGGGCCATCGGCTTGCCCTGCGCGTGAACGGCGAGGATCGCCTCGCGGCCGTTGAGGTCGGGCCGGTCGACGGCGATCTGACGGTCGAATCGGCCGGGGCGCAGGAGCGCGGGGTCGAGGATGTCGGGGCGGTTCGTCGCGGCGATGAGGATGACGTTCTGGCTGA
>JBMOKH010000122.1:0-6661 GCA_049315365.1 Candidatus Nanopelagicales bacterium | reverse complement strand
CGGGCCGGCAGGTACCTCCACGCAACGACCGCGCCCACCACGACGACGAGCGCTGCCACGAGCGATCCCCGCGAAAGTCCGTCGATGAAGGCAACCTTCACGAGATCGGCAAGCTTCGCCGCAACGTCATCAGGCAACTGCCCGGCGATTGCAAGCCCACCACCCATCGATTCGCGGACGACCGACTCGAACTGCGCTGGCAGGCCAAGGCTTCGGTAGCCGTCGATCACTGTTGCCCCGTAGACGCTGAGGAAGACCGATCCGACGATCGCGACACCGAGCGTGCCGCCGAACTCGCGCGTCGTGTCGTTGACCGCTGCGCCGGCGCCCGCCTGCTCCGCGGGGAGCGCGCCCATGACCGACTCGGTCGCGGGGCTCGTCGCGAGGCCGAGGCCCGCGGCGATCGTCACCATCGAGATGAGCACCGCCCCGACATAGGGGGTGTCAACCTTGATGGTCGCGGCGATGAGGAATCCCGCTGACATGACGAGCAGTCCGAGCGTCACGATGGACTTCGAGCCGAAGCGATGCATGAGGACGATGGCCAGCGGCGACATGATCCCGGTGGCGATCGCGAAGGGCAGCGTTCGGACCCCAGCCTCCAAGGGCGAGAAGCCCTGAACGAGTTGCAGGAACTGGGTGATGAGGAAGATGAAGCCGAAGAGCGCGAAGAACGCGGTGGTGATCGACAGGCTTGCCGCCGTGAACCGGGCGTTCTTGAACAGCCGGACATCGAGCATCGGGTGGACAAGGCGTCGTTCGACAAGGGTGAAGACCACGAGCAGGGCGACACCGCCGATGAGACCGCTCAGGATCGCCACCGAAGTCCAGCCCCACATCGGCCCCTCGATGATCGCCCAGATAATCAGGCCCACGCCGGCCGCCGAGAGCACGAGCCCCCGGTAGTCCATCGGTCCGACCTTCGGGTCACGCGAGTCCGGCAGCAGAAGGGCCCCGAGGCCGATCGCGATGATCGCGACGGGGATGTTGACGAGGAAGAGGGAGCCCCACCAGAAATGCTCGAGCAGCAGGCCGCCTGCAATGGGCCCGACAGCGACCGCGACTCCCACCATCGCCGTCCAGATGCCAATCGCGGCTGCACGCTCCTTGGGGTCGGTGAAGATGTTGACGAGGATCGCCAGGGTTGCCGGGAAGATCAGCGCTGCGCCGATGCCCATGAGCGCCCGGGCCCCGATGAGCTGACCCGAAGTGGTCGCCAATGCCGCGAGCCCCGACGTGGCTGCGAAGAGCAGGAGGCCGAGCTGCAGGGCGCGCTTGCGTCCGAATCGGTCACCGAAGTGCCCCATCGTGAGCAGGAGTGCCGAGAAGACGAGGGTGTAAGCATCGACGATCCATTGCAACTCGGTGGTTCCGGCCCCGAGCTCACGATTGAGCGTGGGCAGCGCGACGTTGACGATCGTGTTGTCGACCACGGCCAGGAGCAGGCTCAGGCAGAGGATGCCCAGCGCTATCCAACGACGGGTCGCGCTCAACGTATTCATGGCCACCATTCCCTTTATAGAACATTGTTCTCTAGTTGTGGAACGGTAGCCTAGAGGCATGTCGGACATCAGGCAAGGGGTGCGAACGCGAACCGCGAGCGTCGAGGTCACCGCCTCCCTCATCGACGCGGCCCTCGGACTGCTCGAGGAAGCCGGCCTTCCCGCCCTCACCGTGCGAGCCGTGGCCACGAGGGCGAGCGTCGCCCCCATGGGTGTCTACTCGCGCTTCGGGAACAAGGACGGACTGCTGGAGGCCCTCTTCGCGCACGGCTTTGACACCCTCCAGACGGCGGTCGAGACCCCTTCCGACGCGAGCCCCCTGCGCCGGCTGACCATCGGTTGCCTGGGCTATCGGCAGTTCGCCATCGACAACCCGCAGCTCTACCACCTGATGTTCGAGCAGATGATGCTCCTGGAACTCTCACCGGAGTCGCGCGAGGCTGCGAGGCGCTCCTTCACGACACTCGTCGACAGGGTCCAGGATGCGATGAACTCCGGCGACCTCACGCCCGGCGACAGCACCGAGGTTGCCCAGCAGGTCTGGAGTGCCATGCATGGCGCCGTGAGCCTAGAGATCGCCGGCGTGCACTTCGCGCAGGACAGGGCCGAGAGCTACGCCGCAATGCTCGCCTCGCTGTTTCGCGGGTTGGCGCCGATGCTGAGAGAGAACTCACCGGTCCAGCGTCAGTACGATGGCGCCTCGTGAGCAGGCTATCCGCCATGAGCTTCGCATCGGTCTATCCCCTCTATGTCAACAAGGTTGAGAGGAAGGGCCGCACGGTCGCGGAACTCGATCAGGTCATTCGATGGCTGACGGGCTTCGACGAGACAGCTTTGAGCAGCCACCTAGCCGAGGGCACGACCTTCGAGGCCTTTTTCGCGGATGCGCAGCTTCATCCGAATGCCGCGCTCATCACCGGCGTTGTCTGCGGAATCCGTGTCGAAGACATCGAGGATCCACTGCTGCGCGATATTCGCCGCCTCGACAAGTTGGTCGATGAACTGGCCAAGGGCAGGAAGATGGACAAGATCCTGCGAGAGTGATCACAGCGACCGAAGCTCACGAAGCGGCGGGTCGCTACTCCCAGCCGAGCATGAAGAAGTCATCGGGATCCGGCCCGGTGCGTCGCCCGCTCTCGAGGGTTGCGATCGCGGCCAAGTCCTCGGCGTCGAGCTCGAACCCGAAGACATCGATGTTCTCAGCGATGCGCGTCGGGGTCACCGACTTCGGCAGCACGATCAGCCCCTGCTGCAGGTGCCAGCGGATCATGACCTGAGCAGTCGAGACGCCGTGCTTGGCCGCGATCGTGGCGAGCAGCGGGTCGTCGATCAGCTGTCCCGATGCAAGGGGGCTCCAAGACTCCGTCGCGATGCCGTACTCGGCATGCACCGCGCGCATGTCGAGTTGCGGCAGCCACGGATGCAGTTCGATCTGGTTCAGCACGGGCACGACGCCCGTGACATCGATGATCTCGCGGAGCGCAGTCTCCTTGAAGTTGGAAACGCCGATGGAGCGGACGCGCCCCGATGCCTGCAGGTCGATCAGCGCCCGCCAGGTGTCGACGTACTTTCCGAGCTGCTTGCACTGCCAATGAATGAGGTACAGGTCAAGGTACTCGAATCCGAGCTTGCCCATGCTCAGGTCGAACGCCCGCATGGCCTCGTCGTAGCCGTGATCGGGATTCCAGAGCTTCGTCGTCACGTAGACGTCCTCGCGAGCGAGCCCGCTACGGGCCACGGCCAAGCCGGCCTCGGCCTCGTTCGCGTATACGGCAGCGCTGTCGACATGGCGGTATCCCACGGCGAGGGCCTCAGCCGTGGCTGCCTCAGCCCCGTCCGGCGGCACCTGCCACAGCCCGAAGCCGATCTGCGGAATGGTGGTGCCGTCGTTGAGTGCGATGTTCGGGACGATGCTGGGATCGATGGGCATGACTCTCCTTGGGTGGCTTGGGAGGAATGTACCGAGTTTCCCGACATTCCGACGCCACATTATGGCTCAGCGGGAGCAACCCAACCGGTGTCGCAATCGCCGCAGCGACCTACGCCTATTTCTCGACTGCCCGTCGCTCCATTGCCGGGATCCCCGGGGTGGTGTCGTTGATCGCCCAGCTGATGATCACATCGGGCGAGATGCGAAACCGTTCGCTGCCCTCATGGCTCTCGACGACGCAGGAACCGATCACCTTGACCCCTCGCGGCGACCATGGGTTCATCGAGGCGAGATCGTCGACGACAACCGTCGCTCGCGGATTGGACTGGACGTTGCGGTAGCGGACCGTGCGGGCAATGTCGAAGCCGGCCGTGACGATGTCGTCGCCATCGAGCTCGAAAACGACCGGGGCAACATCGGGCCGGCCGTTCAGCGATGCCGTGGCGAACCGCATCAGCGGCTGGGTCCGGAGGTACTCGATCTCGGCCGGGGTGAAGGCACTCATGACTGGCTCGCGGCGAGGTCACGTGCCACGGGCGCGTTGATCGGGAAGATGTCGAGATCCCACCACTTGGACATCGGCAGTGAGACGACGGCCTCACGAGCACCATCGGCACTGTCGGCGAAGATCTCGAGGAATACCGTGCCACGCTCTCGAGTCGAGAGATAGACGGCGCCGATGCTGCCGAGCTCCTTGAGCTCAGCAACCTTCGCCTGCTCCTCCGCGACCACGGCCATGACCTCGCCCATGTCGGTGCCGGGGGCGAAGGTGCAGACCACCATGAATGAGTCCATGCGAATTCCTTCTGTCAGTGGGATAAGTGGAAGGTGCAAAGCCTCTTACCTCAACTTATGTTGAGGTCAAGTGCTACCGTCGCGGCATGTCGCCCGATGCATGCACGAGCCCGATCCTGACCGTCGGCCAGCTCGCTGACCGAAGCGGGTTCGCGGTCTCAGCCCTCCACTTCTACGAGCGCAGCGGACTCATCCGCAGCACGCGCGATTCAGGGAATCGACGCCGCTATGCGCGTGATGTCCTGCGACGCCTGGCATTCATTCGCGCCTCGCAGCGCGTCGGAATCCCGCTCGCGGAGATTAGAACCGCCCTCGATGCGCTGCCCAAGCGACGCACGCCGCGCGAGGCGGACTGGTTCACGCTGTCCACCGCATGGCGCACGCGCCTGGACGACCAGATCGAGCAGCTCACCCGGCTGCGTGAGGACCTCACCAATTGCATCGGATGCGGATGCCTCTCATTCGCTCGTTGCCACCTCGTGAACACAGGCGATGCGATGGCAGCCGAGGGGGTCGGCGCAAGGAGGCTCGAGCCCGGCACGCCAAGACCGGAGCCGTTCGAAGGGTGCCCCTTGGGCGCGTAGAACAGTGCGCATCAGGTCCAGGGTGCGAGGCTCAGGGCTCCTGCTGTTGCCTCGAGTTATGCACTACGGGCCTTAACGCGCCCACCCTTGCCGACACTGAGCAGAATCTGCAAGGGGTTCTGCAGTCGGAGTTGTTCGGCTGACCGGGATGCCAGCGGCGGGAGTCTGTCGTACGCTAACGGGGCTGTCGCGGATGTAGTCGCACGCGGCGCGCACCTAGGGCGATGCGTCGCCGTGACCGACCGGGGAACGACGAAGGAGCGGAACCATGCAGTCCACGCAGGCCCTCACCCGGCCACGTCTGGATCGCTCCACAGCGATGATCCTGATCATTGGCGGTGCGCTAGGCCTGCTCGCTGCGGTCGAACTGACCATCGAGAAGGTACGGGTCCTCAGCGATTCGACGTACGTCCCCACGTGCGACATCAACCCAGTGCTGTCGTGCGGATCCGTGATCACCACGCCTCAGGCGGAAGCCTTTGGCTTCCCGAACCCGATCCTTGGTCTCATCGGCTTCAGCGTGGCGATCACCCTCGGCGTCATCATCGCTACCGGCACGACACTGCCCCGGTGGGTGTGGCTCGGCCTCAACGCCGGCGCACTGCTTGGCTTCGCCTTCGTCCAGTGGCTCGTCTGGCAGAGCCTGTACTCCATCGGGGCACTATGCCCCTGGTGCATGGTCGTCTGGGCAGTCACGGCACCCATCACCATCTGGGTGACAGCGGCAAACCTCGCGGCGGCGCGGATACCCGCCCCGGAGTCATGGCAGACAAGCCTTGAAGCCCTCGCTGGCTTGCGCGTGTTCGTGCTCGCCGGTTGGTACCTCACAGTCCTCGGCCTGATCTTCCTGCGGTGGCAGGACTTCTGGACCAACTCGATCTAGCCGTTACCCATCCCGCACATCGCTTGCGACCCCTTCCAGGCTCTCCACGATGGCCTCCGACGTGGTCGCCGGGTCAATAGCATCACCGTCACATGCGGCCGACGCTCCTGATCGCGGTGCATCAGGTGTACGTCCGCACCCTCGTTGCAGCCCAACCGGCTTCGCTCCCCGAGGAGCACATGGTGCTCGAAGGGCCGGCCATCAACACGGCGGAATGGGCGCGGTCGCGGCGGCGCAATTGTGTGCCGTTCATCGTCATGACGCAGGCGAACACCATCTCCGATGCGATGCTCGGCATGGTGTTCGGCATGGTGTTCGGAGAGATCCAAAAACGGCTCATCCGGGACCCGCGGCGCAGCCGGCCAGTGCGTGCCGACCCTGTGAGAGCAAGTACTCCGGTGAGTCGGGGTCGATTCATTTTCGCAATCAACCCCTTCTGCAGCGTCTCCATCAATAGGGTCCCCCAGCAGCACCAATCAGTCGACGCGTGTCTGCTTCACCCACCCGGACGTCACGTCAATCACCGTGGCGATTGACACCCGCTGGCCGCAGCCGCGATCTGGCACCGTGTTGCGCAATGCGCACGAGCAGGCAAGGCTTGCGCCTCACGTTCTACAGGACGGCGCAGCGCGCGCCGTCAGCCTTGCCCAGAGTCGGAGGGGATCATGGGTCGCCCCGACGTCCAGGTTGTGTGGTTCAAGCGCGATCTGCGCGTGCGCGACCACGCTTCTTTGACGGCCGCGGTCGAAACCGGGGCACCCGTACTCCCCCTCTACGTCATTGAGCCAAGCCTCGTCGCCCACCCGCATACGTCCCCGCGACATGTCGAGTTGGTGCTCGATGGCCTCACTGACCTACGGGAGTCATTGGCCGTGCTTGGGGCGCCACTCGTCGTGAGGGTGGGAGAGGTGGTCGCGGTGCTTGAGAACCTGTCGACCCAGGTCGCCATCGAAGCGGTGCACTCCCA
>JBMOKH010000426.1:0-1549 GCA_049315365.1 Candidatus Nanopelagicales bacterium | reverse complement strand
TCGGTAGTGGGTGGGCATGGCGTGGATGATGAGGAGCATCGAAGGAAGCACGACCCCGATCAGTTCGATCTCTACACCCCGATCGTCAGTACCGATATGCACAATCTTCGGGTCACTGCCAGAAACCGGGATCGTCGCGGCAAAGGTCTGAGAGTTCAGCGCCTGTTGGATCCGCGAGCGGCTGATGCCATGCTTACGCGCGCTGCTCGCGACCTTGACCTCGAACTGCATCACCGAATTATGCAGTGCGCAACCTTGTCCGTGCAAGTTGTGCACTGCATAAATAGGCTTCCACGTTCCTGCCGTCCTATCCATCGTCATCGCGGTGTTCTTCCTGCTCAAGTCGCGATGGGAGGAGCTCATCAGTCTTCCGCGGTCTCACCGTAGAAGAGCCGCTCGACCACCTGGCGCGCCCGGCGCGTGACCCGCCGGTAGTCCTCAAGCAATCGCCCCGACTCCCCCGGCGGGTAGCCGAGCACGTGGGCAATGCCCGCGAGATCGCGGAGGTCGGTCGGGACCATGTCGGACGCCCTGCCGCGCACGAGCATCGTCGCATCGCGGACGCCGGTCGCCAGCCGCCATGCGGCGCGAAGTGCCGAGGCGTCCGGCTCGGTCACGAGCCCCGCCGACTCCGCGGCGGCGAGGGCGTCGAGGGTCCTCGTCGTCTGAAGTTCGGGGATCTCATGGGCGTGCTGCATCTGGAGGACCTGCACCGCCCATTCGACATCGCTCAGCCCGCCCCGGCCGAGCTTTGTATGAAGTGCCGGGTCGGCTCCCCTCGGAAGCCGCTCGGACTCCATCCGCGCCTTCAGCCGCCTGATCTCGCGCACCTGATCCTCGCCGATCCCGCCGGCCGGGTAGCGCAGCCCGTCGATGAGGTCGAGGAAGGCTGCCCCGAGTTTCTCGTCGCCCGCCGCGAAGTCGGCACGAAGCAGGGCCTGGGCCTCCCAGCCCGATGACCATCGCTCGTAGTAGGCGCGATAGGAGTCGAGGGAGCGGACGAGCGGGCCTTGCTTGCCTTCGGGCCGAAGGTCCGCATCGACGTCGACCGGCGGATCCGCAGACGGCGCCATGAGGAGGCGGCGGAGCTCATTGGCGACCGAGAACGCCGCGGAGTTGGCCGCCTGCTCGTCAGCGCCATCGAGTGGCTCGTAGACGAACATGACGTCGACGTCGCTCCCGAAGCCGAGCTCATGCCCGCCGAACCTGCCCATGCCGATCACCGTGAAGCGCATCGGGAGCGCTCCGCCGGTCGATGCCTCGACCGCGCTGATCGCGACGCTGAGTGCGGCCGCCATCGTGGCGCTCGCGACATCGCTCAGCGACACCCCGGCCTGGTCGGCCCCGGAGACATGGACGAGTTCTGCGACGGCGGTGCGGAACAGCTCGCGGCGCCGAAGCGACCGGACCGCGGCCACTGCCGCCTCCGGGTCGTCGTGTCGTGCCAGGGCCGCATTCGTCTCGACGAGGAGCATTGCGAGCGATCGCGGGGTGAGCTCGCTGTCATCGGCAAGCATGGCCACCGACTCGGGGGCGCGCAGGAGCAGGT
>JBMOKH010000008.1:0-28012 GCA_049315365.1 Candidatus Nanopelagicales bacterium | reverse complement strand
CGACGGGTCAGCAGTCGGGGCAGCAGCCGACGGGTCAGCAGTCGACGGGTCAGCAGTCGACGGATCAGCAGCCGGGGCAGAAACCGACGGGTCAGCAGTCGGGGCTAAAGCCCACGGATCAGCAGCCGATAGATCAGCAGCCGACGGATCAGCAGCCGACGGATCAGCAGCCGACGGATCAGCAGCCGACAGATCAGCAGCCGACAGATCAGCAGCCGACAGATCAGCCCGGCGGGCCCGGTTTGCAGGGCGATGACACGGCTTCGCCTGACACGCCCGTCGTGAACGGCGATCTGTTCGGAAGGAGCGAGGCCAAGACAGAGATCACGCTCCGGCTTGGTGCCTCGGTCGGAGAGCCTGCCTCGGGCTCTCCTGTCACTGTGCGGTCCCGGGGGTTGCGGCCCAACTCGGTCGTCACAGTGGAGGTCCATTCGGATCCCGTGGTCATTGCGTCAGCGACTTCCGATGCTGCAGGCGCCGTTGTCATCGACACTGCGTTGCCGTCCGGTCTTGCGCCAGGGATCCATTCGGTCGTGGTGTCCGGGGTCGGCGCACAGGGCGATGATGTTCAGGTGCTCAATTCCCTGAAGATCAATGAGTCGGGTGTAGTGACTGCGGTTGGGTTGCCGGGTGATGGGCTGGGTGTCAGTCCGGATGGCACGTTGGTCGAACGCGCATTAACGGCCGGGCGACCGATTTATAATTCGAGCGCTCACCCCGCGGCGGTGGCCGCAGTGGCGGTCACGGGTGCCGTGGTCATTGGCGCCGCGGGAGCCGCCGCCGCGGGCATGGCCGGGAGCGCTGTCGCAGCCGGAACTGCGCCAAGTGTGATCCCTGCCCAGGCTAGTGGTGATGATGGTCTCGCTCACGGCAGGGTGTTTGACCCAAAAGACCTTGTCATCGTGGGAGCCGTAGCGATGGGTTTGGGTGACCGCAGCCCCACCTGGCGAGTACCGGGCACTCATCATGTTCACGATGCGCTCGTGCGGATAACGATGGCGACGAGGAAGTTTTCGGTCATCTTGCCTCGGGCGATGAACGACGGCACTTGGGCGAGAGCCATGTTCGGCTCTAACGCGTTGCTCCTTTGGGTTGCGGGCCTGGTCGTTGGCATCGTGAGTCTCCTGCAATCCGGCTTCACTGTGATACCCGGCTCGCTTGGAGTCATCTTGGCGATAATCGCGCTCGGGCTTCTCGATTCGATGGCTGGATTTATTGCATGGGCCACCATCAGTATCGGCGCCCTCGTGACGCTCCACGTGCAGACCGTTCAGGATTTTCTCACCTTGGTGGGCCTAGGGTGTCTGGCGATTAGCCTGTCATTCTTCGCGAACTATCTCAGGCCGCTTCGTCGGGTTGGCCACAGCGGTCTTGTCGGCCTTTGGGACCGCGTAGCCGACTACGTGATTCCGCCCGTCCTGATCGCCTTTGCGGCGGCAGGCATCTCTAAGGGTCTCAACGGCCTCTCCGGATTGCAGATCGTCGATTCCCAGGATCTCCTCCCGATAGAGGCCGTGGCCGCAGTGGCGGTCGTAGTAAGGCTGGCACTCGAAGACGTCCTCAGAAAGCTGTATCCGCAGCGCTGCGCAGATGCCGCTATGCCGATGACGCAGCCACCATCGCCGGCCATGCGCCTGGCAGCCATCGCGTGTCGCACCGCCATCACGTATCTGCTCATTGCTGCGTTTGTTGGGTATTCCTGGATGGCGATGGCGGCCGCGATCGCATTGTCTATACCCCTCCTATTGAGCGTCTACGAGTCCAGCCTCCCGTCGGTGCCAGGCATGAGGCGTTGGATTCCCACCGGGATCACGAAGATCCTGTTCACCACAGTGTCCGGAGTCCTGCTCGCCGGCTATCTGTTCGCGGCGCCGGGCGCTCAGGGTCTGCTGCCCGGGGTCCTGGTCCTGTTGCTGATCCCGTCTGCCGTCATCACGGCCCTGCAGCTATTCGCCCGGAACGGAGCGGGCTGGTCGAATGTCTGGCCGAAGCGCGTTCTCGGCGTCCCGGTGTACGTCCTCGTGGTGGCAGTGACCTCGGGTGCCGTCGTGCTCGTTCAATAGCGACAACGGAAGGTCGCGCGGGCTACACGGAGGGCGTCAGGGCCACGAGGTACGCGCGTCCGGCGCCCTCGTCCGGCGGCGGCTCGGACCCGACGAAGGTGAATCCCTTGAGCCGGCACCACGCCGGGATGTCGTAGGCGGCAGCCGGATCGTCCGCGAGGACGCCGATCACCTGACCAAGCGGGGCCGCCTGCGCGGCTCGATTCAGGGCGATCACGGGCAACGGGCAGCGCTGCCCCCGCTCGTCCAGCCAGAGGCCGACGGACACCCGGGTGGCCTCGTCCTTCGATTCGTCCGGGGAGCGTATTGGCATCAGGAGTCGCCGCGAACGTGGGCGACGACGAGGGGAAGCGCGCTGATGAAGGCATCGACGGTCGCCTCGGTGCATCCGAACGGAAGCGATACCCGGACGTTGCCGCCGGTGTATGCCCCCATCGCGGCTAGGACGTGGCTGGGGCGCTGGCTCTCGGCCACGCACGCGGAGCCGCTCGCGACGGCGAACCCGCGGCGGTCAAGCTCGGTCACGATCGCCTCGCCGGAGGCGTAGAGCACCGAGAATGTGAGGATGTGGGGGAGCCGCCCGACCGGATCGCCGAGGACTTCGACATCGGGGACCCTCAACGCGGCCGTCCGGATGCGATCGATGAGCCTGCGCGCGCGGTCGGCCTCGGCGCTCGCCCGAGGGAGCACGAATTCAAGGGCGGACGCGGCAGCTACGGCCGCAGTGATGTCGGGGAACCCGCCGATCCAGCCGCGTCCACCGTGATCGGGAGCCTGCCAACGAGCCCGGCGCCGGACCACGAGGATGGCGACGCCCGCGGGCCCGGCCCAGTCGCGGGCCGAGGCGATGAGGGTCGTCCATCCGCGGGGGAGGGGAGCGCGGCCGATGAGCTGGCCCGCATCGACGAGGAGTCCCGCGCTGCCGCCCTGCATTGCACTATCGGCGATCGCCGTGACGGGTTGAGTCGTGCCGACTTCGGCATTCGCGGCCTGGAGGCATCCGAGAAGGCCGCCGGTCGCCATGAGCGCTCCCGCAAACGCGCCGGCGTCGACGCGTCCGAACTCGTCGACATCGACGAGGACGGAGCCGGGGCGCTCGTCGGCGAGGTCGAGGAGCATTGCCGTCTCGACGCGGCCGGCGACGAGGCCGCCCCGGTGCCCGTGCACGGCTGCACGGGCGGCTACGGCCGTCGACGGGGCGAAATGGACCTCCTCGGCCGAGATCGGCTCATCCGAGATGGACGACAGGCTGGCCGCGACGCTCGTGCGCGCAGCATCGAGCAGGATCCCCGCCATGCGCCCGGCGTGGTGCAGGCGAGTGGGGTCGGCCCAGGCCTGGGACTCGGCGATTGCCCCGGCGGTTCGCGCCGAGTCGAGCACCGGCTGGCCGCCCACCGCATCGAGGTAGCCGTCCGGGCTAGGCGGGAATTCCTGCACGTTGGCCAAGATAGCCGAGATCGGGTTGCGCCCCGGCCGCTTGAGCGCCCACGGTCGTCAGGGTCGTCCGTGGGAGGTCGAAATCACAGCGGGGTCGCCAAGCCACCATGGGGCAGGTGCGCTAGTCTCATTCTCAAGGCATTGCCCGTGAGGATGACTGATTCTGCAAGCACCGGCGCGACCAATCGAGCCACTAGGAAGGCGAAACGTGGGTTCCACTGAGCTTGTGCCGTCAGACGCTCGGCGCCGCCGCAGGCGAGGTGCCATACTCGCCGTCGGCGTGATCGCAGCCGTGGTCGTACTGAGCGGCTGCACTGTCAACGAGTCGCTCTTCTTCGACCTCCCGGAGCCCGCGTCCAAAGAGGCCACCATCACCCAGAATCTCTGGCAGGGGTCGTGGATCGCTGCCTGGGCCGTGGGCGCGTTCACGTGGGCGCTCATGCTTTGGGCCGCCGTGGCATACCGCCGCCGGCACCGCGACGAGGTGCCCGAGCAGACGAAGTACAACCTGCCGATTGAGATGCTCTACACCCTCGTGCCGCTCGTCATGATCCTCGGCCTGTTCTGGTTCACCGCGAAGGATCAGAGCGAACTGCTCACCTTGGAGAACGATCAGCAGCACACGGTAAACGTGGTTGGTTTCAGGTGGGCATGGGGCTTCAACTACCTCGACGAGGGCGTCTACACAATCGGCCTGCCGGTCGGCTCCGGGACCACGAACGATCCGGCCACGCTCGTCCTCCCGGTCAACGAGAAGGTGCGGTTCGAGCTCACCTCACCCGACGTCATCCACTCGTTCTGGGTCCCTGCATTCCTGTTCAAGATGGACGTCATCCCGGGCAAGACGAACGTATTCGAGCTCACCCCGGACAAGGTAGGCACCTACGTGGGCAAGTGCGCGGAGCTCTGCGGCGTTGACCACGCACGGATGCTCTTCGCCGTGAAGGTCGTCGAGCGCCCGGAGTTCGACGCGTATATCGCCGACCTCAAGGCCAAGGGACAAACAGGAACGTTGGACACCGGTCGCACAACGGACGCCGGTCAGGCACCAGATGAGAGGACGCTATGACGATCCTGGGCGACAGAGTCACCGCGCCATCCACCGAGGGTCCCGCGACACCCGTCGTGCGAAAGAAGAGCCCCGGGGCCATGGTGGTCTCGTGGATCACGTCGACCGACCACAAGGTCATCGGCTACATGTACCTCATCCTCGCGACCTTCTGGTTCTTCCTCGCCGGGGCAATGGCGTTGGCAATCCGGGCGGAGCTCGCCGTCCCGGGCCTGCAATTCGTGTCACTCGAGCAGTACAACCAGCTCTTCACGATGCACGGCACCATCATGCTGTTCCTCTTCGCGACCCCCCTCTACGTGGGCTACGCCAACGTCATCATGCCCCTGCAGATCGGTGCGCCCGATGTCGCGTTCCCGCGGCTGAACATGCTGGGATTCTGGATGTTCTTCTTCGGTGGCATCACCGTGGCGGCGGGCATCTTCACCCCCGGCGGCGCCGCATCCTTCGGCTGGTTCGCGTACGCCCCGCTCAGTAACGCGGTCAACTCGCCGGGCGTGGGCGGAGACCTATGGCTGCTCGGCCTCACGATCGGTGGCCTCGGCACCATCCTCGGCTCGGTCAACTTCATCACGACCATCTTCTGCATGCGTGCGCCGGGCATGACCATGTTCCGCATGCCGGTCTTCACCTGGACCATCTTCGTCACCGCGCTGCTCGTGCTCATTGCCTTCCCGATCCTCGCGGCGGCGCTGGTGGTCGCCTTCGTGGACCGGCACTACGGGGCGGTGGTGTTCGCCTCGGAGAATGGGGGCGCCATCCTCTGGCAGCATCTCTTCTGGTTCTTCGGACACCCAGAGGTCTATATTCTCGCGCTGCCCTTCTTCGGCATCGCGAGCGAGATCATCCCGGTGTTCTCCCGCAAGCCGATCTTCGGCTACAAGGGCATCATCTTCGCGACGATGAGCATCGGAGCGCTCTCCGTGGCGGTGTGGGCCCACCACATGTACGTCACCGGATCGGTGTACCTGCCGTTCTTCGCGCTCATGACCATGCTCATCGCGGTGCCGACGGGGGTGAAGTTCTTCAACTGGATCGGCACCATGTGGCGAGGCTCGGTGAGCTTCGACACGCCAATGCTCTGGACCATGGGCTTTCTCATCACCTTCCTTTTCGGTGGGCTGACCGGCATCATCCTGTCCGCACCGCCGCTGGACTTCCACGTGTCGGACAGCTACTTCGTGGTCGCGCACTTCCACTACACGGTGTTCGGCACCGTTGTCTTCCTGTTCTTCGCTGGCCTGTACTTCTGGTGGCCGAAGATGACGGGCAAGATGCTCGACGAGCGACTCGGGAAGATCCACTTCTGGCTCCTGTTCGTCGGGTTCCAGGTCACCTTCCTCATCCAGCACTGGCTGGGCGTGCAGGGCATGCCCCGCCGCTACGGCGACTACCTGCCTGCCGACAACTTCGAGCTGTTCAACACCATCTCGACGGTGGGTGCTGCGATTCTCGGCATCTCGTCCCTGTTCTTCTTCTGGAACGTCATCAAGACCCAGCGGAGTGCACCGAAGGTGACGGTCGATGATCCCTGGGGATGGGGCGCATCCCTTGAGTGGGCGACCTCGTGCCCGCCGCCCCGGCATAACTTCACCACGTTGCCGAGGATCCGGTCGGAGCGGCCCGCGTTCGACCTGCACCACCCTGAGCTAGCGGCCGCAGCTCACAGTCCCGCCGTCGAAGGATCCCCGAAGTGAAGATTGAAGGTGCGCTTTTCGCGATGGGGGCGGTGTTCTATGCAGTCGTCGCCGCCATCTACTGGTACTTCAGCCGCGACCAGATCGGCACCACCGCGCTTGCCTTGACCGGTGCTCTCGCGTTCCTCGTCGCGTTCTACTCGCTGTACACCGCGAAGAGGGTGTATCCCCGGCCTGAGGATCGCCTCGACGCGGAGGTCGAGGAGGCCGACCCGGAGTACGGGTTCTTCAGCCCGCACTCGTGGTGGCCGCTCATCCTCGGGTTCAGCACGATGGTCATCGCCTTCGGGCTCATCTTCGCCGTCTGGCTCATCGTGCTCGGTGTGTTCGTACTGTTCATCGCCCTGATCGGTTGGATGTTCGAGTACTACCGCGGGGCCTTCGCGCACTAGGCGTCGCTAGGTCGCCGTCCTAGAGCGTGGGACTCGACCGGCGACCTGACCTGCGCTGCGGGTATCCTTAACCCAAAGTACGCACGATTGCTGCCTGAAACGGGGCAGGTTCCCGATCGGGGACATCTTCGAAGTCGAGGGTAATCGGGTGTCGTCATGGAGGGAGTCAGGTGAACCGGGCTGCTGGGCACGTTCCACGGCCTTTGGCGCTCATTTTGTCGCCGGTGTTCCTCGCGGCTTGCGGAGTCACGCTGCAGATTCCCAGCGTGACTCTCGAGACATCGACCGGTGAGGTTGTGTCAGCGGCATCCATCTCGGCGCGACCGAGCGGATCCACCCCGGTCAAGCCCGGCGAGCCGATCATCGTGACGGCGTTTGACGGTCATCTTTCCAGCGTCGATGTCATCGGGCCGAAGGGTCCGCTACCGGGAACGCTCTCTGACGACGGAACCCGCTGGCAGGCGGATGTTCGGTCTCTCCGATACGACAGCACATACCGCGTCGAGGCCACGGCGATCGACGCTCGTGGAGTCGCGACCTCGACGACGAATGAATTCAGCACCATCGCGCCGTCTAAATTCTTCAGCGGCGAGGTGGTGAGCCCTGCAGCGGGTGCGATGGTCGGTGTCGGAATGCCGGTGATCGTGAATTTCGACCGTCCGATCAAGAACCGCGCAGCGGTTGAGGCAGCGCTGATCGTCCGCACCCCGACGTCGATTGAAGGCGCCTGGGCCTGGCGCGACGGAACCACGGTTGAGTTTCGGCCGAAGTCCTATTGGCCTGGGAACATCACCGTCGAGGTGGTGGCGAATTTCCAAGGCCTTGAGTCGAGCAACGGGGTGTACGGGAAGGGCGGCCTGGAGTCGGGATTCACGATCGGGCCCTCCATGGTGACGAAGGTGAACGCTCAGACCTTTGAGGCCCAGGTGTTCCGAGACGGGGCAGTCGTCCGGACGATCCCGATCACCACCGGCAAGCTGGGCTTTGAGACGAGATCGGGAACAAAGGTCATCGTGAGCAAGGAGCGCACGAGGATCATGGATGCGGCCACCGGTGGCACCGACCGCAGCGACCCGGAGTACTACCGAATCAACGTGGAGTACGCGATGCGGGTCACCTACTCGGGTGAGTTCGTTCATGCTGCTCCGTGGTCGGTGGGTTCGCAGGGCCGGGCGAACGTCAGCCACGGATGCATCGGCATGAGCACGTCCAACGCGCAGTGGCTGTACGACCAGACCATGGTGGGGGACATCGTCGAGGTATCCGGCACCTCGAACGTGCAGGACCTCGGCAATGGGATAACCGTCTGGAATGAGACGTGGCTGAAGTGGTTGGCACGCTCGGCCACGGGGAGTGTGAGCACGGTGGCCACCGGCACGCCAGTAGCGTCAGACCAGAGCGGAGACGGTGGCAACGTTGTTGTGCCCTCGGAGCGGCCGACTCCCTCTCAGAGTGCCCAGGGATCGGTGGTGCCCGGCGTACCGGGTCTTGTGGTGCCGAGTGTTTCAGCGTCGCCGTCCGCGTCCCCGAGCCTTCCTGCCCTGTAGCCCCCTCGATCGAGTACGCCATGGCTGTCGTTGATGGGCATGCGCGGGGGAAGTCTGGACCGTAGTTCCCTGAGGCTGCGAGGTTGGGCGCCGATCAGCAGGGTCTTTCGTCACTGCCGGACCGACATGAACCCTGCTCCGTCGTAGTGTTCGTCGCTCAAGGGCATTCTTGACCGGTTGCCTAGGAATTACAAAGCCGTGTGGACATGAGTGAGGGGCCAGACCCGGTTCGGTCTGACCCCTCACTCGTAGAGCTCTAGTGCTGCGAACGCTCTGCCAACTGCTCCGCATTTGTCTCGGGCATCCCCGGATGGTGCAGGACACCGCCGTGGAAGGGATTGATCTGGTCGGCGTCCTCATAAGCGTGCAGTGGTGCCTCGAGCGCTGCCTCGTGAGCCACGTGATGCTCAGCGGCCTCGATCTCCGCATCACTCGGCTTGGCGACGTTCTCGGCGTAGAAGAAGCCGCTGAGCTTGTGCTGGACGTTTTGGAGATGGAAGCGCTTATTGCGGACTCCGGCCGCATCACGACGCTCCGGTGCGGGCAGCGGGGTGATGTCGGTCTTGCTCATGATGACGGCCTTCTCCTTGATGGAGATGGGCTCGTGAACCTCGATGAACTCGCCGTGGGGCAGACGCAGGATGCGCCCGGACTCGTACCCGTGGAGGAGCTTGTCGCGGTCGCGACGCTGCAGGCCCAGGCAGATGCGGCGCGTCAGGACGAACATGAGCGGCGGAATGACGAAGATGGCGATGCGCAGGAACCAGGTGATCGAGTTGATCGTCAGGTCGAAACTCGTCGCGATGACGTCATTGCCACCGCCGATCCACAACAGTCCGTAGAAGGTGATGGCCATGACGCCGAAGCCAGTCCTCGTCGGGTTGTTCCGCGGCCGGTCGAGGAGATGGTGCTCCTTCTTGTCTCCGGTAACCCACGCCTCGATGAAGGGGTAGAGGGCGAGCCCGGTGAACAAGATGCCGGGCACGATGACCGCTGGGATGAGGATGTTCCAGGAGATAGTCCACCAGTCGAAGAGGTTCGTCTCCCAGTTCGGCATGATGCGCAGGGCTCCGTCGAGGAAGCCCATGTACCAGTCTGGTTGGGACCCGGCACTCACCTGATCGGGCATGAATGGCCCGAAGATCCAGATGGGGTTGATCGTGACGAGACCGCCGATGAGGGCGATGATGCCGAACACGATGAAGAAGAAGCCGCCGGCCTTGGCCATATAGACGGGCATGAGCGGGTATCCCACGACGTTCTCGTTCGTGCGGCCCGGCCCGGGGAACTGGGTGTGCTTCTGGGTCCAGACGAGCATGAGGTGCACCGTCACGAGCGCAAGGATCAGGCCCGGGATGAGCAGGATGTGCACCGAATAGAGCCGGGATATGAAGTCGTTTCCCGGGAACTGCCCATCGAAGAGCAGGAAGGTCGCCCAGGTGCCGATGATGGGTATCGCCTGGGCTATGCCGCGGGTGATCTGCAGACCGGTCCCGGAGAGCAGGTCATCGGGCAGGGAGTAGCCCGAGAACCCGGCGACCAGCCCCAGAGTGACGAGCACCACACCGATGAGCCAGTTGAACTCGCGGGGCTTGCGGAACGCACCGGTGAAAAACACCCGGAACATGTGGACCGCCATTGCCGCGATGAAGATAAGCGCGGCCCAGTGGTGCATCTGCCGGATGAGCAGGCCGCCGCGGATATCGAAGGAGATGTCGAGCGACGACGCGTACGCCTCGGACATGAGGATGCCCTTGAGCGGCACGTAGGAACCGTCGTAGACGACCTCGATCATCGACGGCTTGTAGAAGAACGTGAGGAAGGTGCCCGTGATGAGCACGACGATGAAGCTGTAGAGGGCGATTTCCCCGAGCATGAATGACCAATGGTCCGGGAAGACCTTGCCCAGGCTCCTCGCGAGGAACTTGTTGCTGCCGACACGCTGGTCGACATAGGTGGCGACCCCGCCACCAGCCTTCTCGATCGGGCTTGCCTGGCTCATCCACGCTCCCAGAAACTTGGCCCTACGGGCTCTGCGAAATCGGACCTTGCTACAAGGAATCCTTCCTCATCCACGCCAATCGGCAACTGCGGCATGCGCCGCGCCGCAGGACCGAACACCACGTTGCCCGCATCGGCGAGATCGAAGGTGGACTGGTGGCAGGGGCACAGGAGGTGGTGGGTGCGCTGCTCGTACAGGGCGATCGGGCAGCCCACGTGGGTGCAGATCTTCGAGTAGGCGACGATGCCCTGGTAGTCCCAGCCATCGCCCTGCTGTGCCCTGATGTCGCTTGGGTCCATGCGCACGAGGATGATCGCGGCCTTCGTGCGCGCGTTCATGTTGCCCTCGAGCTCCTGGACCTCCTCGAGATCCTCGGGAATACCGGAGACGAGGCCGCCGATCGGCAGGTCCTCGGGCTTGATCGGCATGAGGCTGGGGTCGGTGACGATGCGCAGGCCGTCGTGCCAGAGGGTGACGGACAGCAGGTCCGCCGGGCTCGGGCTGCCGGCCGGTGCCGTCCACAGGTCGCGCAGCGTGATGAGCAGGGGAATCGGAAAGAGAGCCAGGGCCCCGATGAGCGTGCGCCTGATCAACTTGTAATTGGCAAAGCCCGACTCGGACTTGCCTCGGTCATAGTTGGCGAGGGCTTCCTGCTCGGCCGACGCCGGTGACGCGAGCTCGTGACGATTCTGGACGACCTCGACATCGGGCATGAGCTTCTTGGCCCACTGGATGGCCCCGGCTCCGATGAGGAAGATGGCTGCCCCGAGGGTGAGTCCGAGGACGAAGGTGCTGGCTCCCACATCCCCGAACACGGGGACGTACATGGTGGAGGTTTTGTCGATCGTCACGTATGCGACGACGAAGGCGATGGTGAGCAGCATCGACAGCATGAACATGCCCGCAACCTGACGCTCGGCGCGACGTGCCGCCTTCGGGTCGGTGTCGGTCATGCGCAGCGCGTGCGGAACGTCGGCTACGGGGGAGTAGCCCAGACGCTCCGGAGCGTCGCCGTGCGAGTCGTGGGGAGTGAGATCGCTCATCGTGCCTTGATTCCGATCCAGACGGCCGCTCCGATGAGAGCGGCGAAGACGGCGGTCCACAGGAACAGACCCTCGGTGACGGGACCGACGCGGCCAAGGGACAGGCCACCCGGGTTGGGAGCGACCTGCAACTCGCTCACGTAGGCGATGATCGCCTTCTTCTCCTCGACCGGCAGCGTGCCATTCGAGAAGACCGGCATGCTCTGCGGACCGGAGACCATGGCCTCGTACATCTCCTGGGGAGTGGCCTCCATCAGGCTGGGGGCGTACTTGCCATAGGTGAGCGCGCCTCCCTGGCCTGCCGCCTGATGGCACTGGGCGCAGTTCACTCGGAAGAGCACCCCTCCCTCGGCGATGTCGGCGTCCTCGTAGTCCAACTGCTCCGCGGTCGGAATCGCCGGGCCTGGAGCAAGCGATGCCACGTATGCGGAGAGCTGAGCGGTCTCGTCGGCGCTGTACTGCGGGTCCTTGGCGACGGCCTGGGCCCCGGGCGCTGCGAGCGGCATGCGTCCGGTTGCGACCTGGAAGTGGACTGACGCGGCTCCGACGCCGATGAGCGTGGGCCCATTCGCCGAGCCCTCGGCCTGCATGCCGTGGCAGGAGGAGCACCCCGTTAGGTAGAGCTTGTTCCCCTCTTCAATCGCGACCTGGCCGGTGTCAGCAGCCTGAGCGGTCTGGGCGCTGGAGATGGCAGCGTACGCGCCTCCGACCGCCACGAGTGCGATCGCGAGAAGCGAGGGGGCGAACAGCGGGCTTCTTCGGCGTGCGGCGAGGAACTTCACCTTCGATCGAACCTTCCTGCAGGGGGAGTCGTCGGATGAGGGGTGGGGCCGTTACTTGAGGATGTAGATCATGAAGAACAGCGCGATCCAGACGACGTCGACGAAGTGCCAGTAGTACGACACGACGATTGCCCGAGTTGCCTGATCGTGCGTGAAGCGCTTAGCGACGTAGGTGGTCGCGAGGACGAAGAGGAAGGCGATGAGGCCACCGGTGACGTGCATGCCGTGGAACCCGGTCGTGAGGTAGAACACCGAGCCGTAGGCGTTCGACGAGAGCGTGAGGCCCTCTCGCACGAGCTCGGTGTACTCCATGATCTGGCCACCGATAAAGAAGGAGCCCATGAGGAAGGTGATGATGAACCAGCGGCGCAGCCCCTTGACGTCGCCACGCTCTGCGGCGAAGACCCCGAGCTGGCACGTCACCGACGAGAGCACGAGGATCGTCGTGTTGATGCTCGAGAACGGAATGTTGAGCAGGCTGGTCTCCTCGGCCCACAGGCCGGGGTTTACCGCTCGCAGCGTGAAATACATCGCGAACAGGCCCGCGAAGAACATGAGTTCGCTGGACAGCCAAACGATGGTCCCAACCGCCACCATGTTCGGTCGGTTCGCAGGTGCATGGTTGTACGCCGGGGGCGCTGTCGTCACTGTTGCCACAGGGGGAGTCTGGCAGATCGGCGAGGTTGACGCGCTTTGACCCCCCGCATGGGCAGCCGTAAACGTGGCGGCGGCGGACCATGGCAATCAAGGCTGGCTAGAGTTCATCCCGTGAGCGATGCGCATGCCCCGCAGGATGGCCCGAGCCGACCCATTCGAGTGCTCGTGTACAGCGACGACAGGTCGATACGCGACGCAGTCCTGCTGGCTCTCGGCAAGAGGCCCGCGCCGGAACTCGGCGATGTCACCTATGTTCAGTGCGCCACCGAGCCCGCCGTCATCGCCGAGGTCGACCGGGGCAAGCTGGACCTGCTCATCTTGGACGGCGAAGCTTCTCCCGCCGGCGGAATGGGCATCGCCCGTCAGGTCAAGGACGAGATCTTCCATTGCCCGCCGGTTCTGCTCCTGATTGCCCGGCCCCAGGATGCCTGGCTCGCGACCTGGTCGCGGGCTGAGGCTGTGGCGTCTCGCCCGGTGAACCCGATGTCCCTCGCCCAGACGGTCGCGAGCCTGCTCCGGCAGCGCGTGTCCGTGACCTCCTAGCCGGCGATCGTGGCGAGTTGGCCGCAGGTCCTGCGTGCGCTGACGAAGGGCGAGGACCTCACCGGCGATGAGGCGGCTTGGGCCATGAACTCGATCCTCGAGGGCTCTGCCACCGAGGCTCAGATCGGCGGTTTCGCCATGGCGCTTCGGGCGAAGGGCGAAGCTGCAGCGGAGGTCGAGTCCTTCGTCACCGTCATGCTCGAGCACGCGAAGCGCGTCGACCACGACTTCATCGCGCTCGATGTCGTCGGCACCGGTGGCGATGCCTCTCACTCCGTGAACATCTCGACCATGTCAGCCCTCGTCGCGGCCGCCGCCGGCGCCCCGATCATCAAGCACGGAAATCGGGCTGCTTCGTCGTCCACGGGCACGGCTGACGTCCTCGAGGAACTCGGCGTGCAGATCGGACTCGAACCGGCGCAGGTCGCTGTGTGCGCACGCGAGGCGGGCATTGGATTCTGCTTCGCGCCCCTACACCACCCGGCCATGAAGTATGCGGCGCAGGCGAGGCGCGACCTGGGGGTCCCCACGCTGTTCAACATCCTCGGACCCCTCGCGAACCCGGGGCTCGCCGAGGCTGCGCTCGTGGGATGCGCGGACGCGGCACGTGCCGCGGTCATGGCGGACGTCCTCCATCGCCGGGGCGTCAAGGCGCTCGTCGTTCGCGGCGACGACGGCCTTGACGAGATCTCGACGGTGACGACGACGACCGTCTGGGATGCAACCGGGGCGCAGATCCAGCGGGTGACCTTCGACCCCCGCGGCCTCGGTATCGAGTCGGTGGATCCGCAACTCCTCGTCGGCGGCGATCGCGTGCGCAATGCCGACCTGCTGCGCAAGGCGCTGTCCGGCTCCGGCGAGGGCCTCGGGCCAGACCGTGAGCGTGTCGCGGCGATCCGCGATGTGGTGGCCGTGAACGCGGCCGCCGCGCTCGTCGCCTACGAAGCCGCCGTCGGCGGGCCGACCGAAGGCGCCCTCGCGGAAAGGGTCGGGGCCCAATTGCCTCGCACGCGGCAGATCATCGACAGCGGGGCCGCAATGCGCGTACTCGAGGACTGGGTCCGACTCGCCAACCGGCTCACCGCCTAGGCCTGTTCCAGGGCGCCAACTCGCCGACTCCTGCGGTGAACTGGTCCTCCGTTGAGGACGACGTCACATGAGGTCGAGAACGTGGGCAGTGGTTTGCAGGGCGCCGAGTACCCAGCCCTGGTTGAGCGATAGGGCATCACCGCAGACGAAGAGACGTCGGCGGTCGAGGGGCGCGATGAGCTCCCTCGTCATCTTCCACGGTTCGACGCCTGGCCCCCACAGCGGAATATCACTGCCGATGGACGTATCACCCCATCGCACCCCGCGTCCGTTGATGGGCAGGGGAACGGCAATGCCGTGCATCTCGCTCAGCGCATCGGTGACCTCGCGAATGACGGTCTCGTCGAGTTGCCCGCCCGCTTGCTCCGTCGGCGAAGACTCCAGCGAGGGGAACGTGTGAAAGGCGTGCCGCCCGAAGGAGTAGCTCGCCATGATGAGCGAGGCGCCGCTTTGATCCTCCTGCAGGTAGATGGTTTGACGAAGTGGTCCGTCGCTCACCGACCTGCCCGGCTCGAGCCCGAGATCCCGCCACCATGGTCGGTCGTAGGCGAGATAGATCTTGATGGAGTCGTTCTCGATCAGGTGGCTCAAGGCGCGGCTGAGTACTGGGGATTGCTGGAGGATCGGACTGTTGAACCAGAGCCTGCGCATGGACGAACCTGACTGGGCGAGGATGACGGACCCTGCGCGAACTGTGCGCGTGCCGGATTCCGTGCGCAGGCCGAAGTGGACGGTGAGCCCGCCTGCTGCCGTTGGGTCGTCGGTGACGGAGATGGCCTGCCACCCCAGGTGAATGGACACCCCGGCCTCGCTGGCGCGCTCTGCGAGTGTCAGCGGAATCCGCTGCATGCCGCCATCGAGCCCCATGTAATCGGCGTCGGACACCGCGAGGACGGTGCCAAGCCATTTGCTCGCCGATAGATCGGCGAGTTCGTAGCCGATCCAGTCTTGGACGAAGGCGGCGCCTTCTGCGCCGAACTCGGCCTCGAGAAGCTCGCCGGCAGTGATGAACGACAGCCTCGTGCCGTGATGGCGCAGGCCGTCTAGCCAGTCACCGGTCTCATCACCGCCGACGGTCGAGAGGTCGTGCAGGCCCACCGACTCGGCGAGGCGTGCGAAGAAGGCGTCCGGTGGAAGCGCCGCGAGGTCTGGACGCATTCGGTACGGAAATTGCCCTGCGTGGGTCACATCGCGTCGCCGCAGCCGGGTTCCCCGCAGCCTGATGAAGTTGCTCGGTGCCGATGCCGGGGTGGGTCGTCAATCCCAGTTCTTCGATGAGATCGAGCGTTGCCCGATGCTGGAACGGGGTGCGCATGCCGCCAAGCTCGGCCATTTCGTTCTCGACCGGCGGAACGGGGACGGACCAGAGCCTGCCTCCGATGCGGGACCGCGATTCGAATACGGCAATGGACTTGTTCGGATAGCGTGCCGCGAGCCGGTGGGCGGCAAGGGTCCCGGCCACGCCGGCTCCGATGATGACGATGTCGATGGACTGGCCCTGGGCCGGTCCCCTTGTCCGGCGTCCGACGAGCAAGCCGGTACCGATGCCTACGGCGCCCGCCGTGGCGGCCGCGAGGCCGACGTCAATGCCCTCCACCTCGTCGCTGGCGCTCCGACCCCACTGGCGGCCGGCAATGAGCCCGGATCCGATCCCCACCGAAGCAGCCACCGCTGCGGCGATGAACGCACGTCGTTCGAGCCCCGGCACGGACGAAGCCTAGAGCCGTTGCGCGCCGACATGCAGCAGGCCTTGACTCCTCCGCCGTTCGCCGCGAGTGACATGCGCGCGGCGGTGCCGGATGAGCCAAGGCGCTCGAGGAAGTGGGGTGCTCGGGTGGTCAGGCGGTGCGGATTCTTGTCACGGGCAGCGCTCGTGCCCCGATCGGTCGATGTTCGCCGGCCCGGACGTGGCGTGAGTGCCACTGGTAGTCGCCCGCGGCCGGCGCCGAATCGCGCATGACGTGCTGAACCCGTGAAAGCCGGAGTGCGAGCTCGCCGCCGCAGGCGACCGGCAGCGAGAGCGGCACCGAGGCCTCGACGAGCCGCGCTCCCTCGAGCCAGGCGCTGATGGCGTCGGCCTCCTCGGCAAGGCCTGACGTGGCGAGGGTTCTGGTCGAGGTGACGTGGTCGGCGGAGCGCCGCAGAGCGTCAAGGGCCGGCCTCGGATCGACCCCGCGGTCGACCGTGACTGCCCCGGCAAGGGAGCCGAAGCGGATGCAGTGGATTTCCCAGCCGCCGTCAGGAGTCTGCTGAGCGGCGAGGATCTCGGGGTTCGCCGCGAGCATCGCGAGCCGCTGGGTGCGGACACTGGCGTGGAGGAAGGCCGCGAGGCGATCGCGCCAGCCGGCGGCGTCCTCGAACCGGCCCGCCTCCGAGAGATCTGCCATGCGCCTGGAGCAGGCCTCGATCACTGCCCGGGCATTGCCGGCCATCGCCTGCTGGGCTCCTTTGACGAGTTCGTCGTACGCCCCCGTGTCGCCCGAGGCGGTGCACGGGGCCGGGCAGGTGCCGAGCTCGGCACGCACGCAGCCGGGAGTCTCGGTTCGGGGCCGGCGGGCGATCTTGGCGGTGCAGGTGCGCAGCGGAAAGGCGAGGGCCAGCGCCTCGGAGGCGAAAGTGGCTGCGCCTGTGCTCGGGAAGGGGCCGAGGTAGCGGGCGCCGACCGAGGAGTCATCGAGCACTGCGCGGACGACGGAGAGCCGGGGTGCGTGCTCAGCCGTGAGTTTGAGCCAGACCTGCTTCTCCGGCCGCTTCGAGCGATGGTTGTAGCGCGGTTGATGCTCGGCGATGAGCCGCAACTCGCGCACGCGTGCCTCCAGGGTGCTCGCGCAGACGATCGGGGTCACCTCGTGGGCGATGCCGACCATCTCGGCCATGCGGCGCCTGGTCTCGGACGCCGTGAAGTAGCCGCGCACCCGGGTGCGGATGCTCTTCGAGGTACCGATGTACAGGGCGGTGCCTGTCTGGTCCTTGAACACGTAGACGCCAGGTGCATCAGGCAGGCCGTCTGCGAGGTGCCGCTTGGTCCGCTGGGTGGGCGACACCTTCGACGAAAAGGCCTGCAGGTCCTCAACGGTCTGGACGCCGAGATTGCCGAGCCTGGCAACGAGCGCGTGGAAGACATCGGCGGTGGCGCGCGCATCGTCGAAGGCCCGGTGGGTGGGGGTGACGGTGGCGTGGAAGTGCGCGGCGAGGGTGCCGAGCTTGCAGTTGCGGACCTCGCCCGGCTGAAGGGTCACGCGTGCGATTCGGGCCGTATCGAGCACCTGCGGTCCGGGCCAGGGGTACTCGAACTTGCGGCAGGCGCCCTTGAGGAAGCCGACGTCGTACGGCGCGTTATGGGCGATGAGGATGCTCCCGCGCATGAACTCGAGAAATGACGGCAGGACGGCTTCGAGCCGTGGCGCTGTCATGAGGAGCGCATCGGTGATGCCCGTGAGCGCCGCGACGAAGGGGGGAACCGGAATGCCGGGGTTGACGAGGGTCGAGTACTCGCCAATGACCTCGCCGCCCCGGATCCGCACGGCGCCGATCTCGGTGATGCCCGCCTCGGCGGGACTGCCGCCGGTGGTCTCGAGGTCGACGACGACGAAGGTCGCCTGCGACAGCGGAATGCCGAGTGCGTCGGTGGAGAGTTGCTCGTGCATGCATGAACGCTAGGGCAGGCCCCTGACATCGGGGGTCAGGCGCGACTGACCGCGCTGGGGATTCGATGCTCGGCGACGAGCCGAAGGCCACGTGTCGATACCCTCGTTGCCGTGGCCATCACCCTTCCTGACGTTACCTCCCGATTTCGCTGCGCCCACTGCGGCAACCTCACCCGGTTCGACGTGGTGCGCACCACGAGGGTGAGCGAGTTCTGGCACCTCGCGATCTCCGGTGAGCCGGTCATCGAGGAGTCGGTCGTCCTCGATGAGTCGATCGAACAGGTGCAGTGCCGGTGGTGCTCGGCGACCGACCGCGTGGAAATCGTGCCGAGACCGGAATTCGGCGGCCCCGCGCAGGAGGCGGCGGGGGACGGCGGGCCCTGAGGGCCTGCGTTCCGCGGCGATTGTCAGACCCTGCTTCTAGCGTCCGACCCATGGTTATTGACTGTGGTACATGCGTGGTTGCCGGTGACGCGTGCGGCGATTGCGTCGTCTCCGTCCTTCTTGGTCCAATCGGCGGCGCGGCGCATCCCGAAATCGCCGACGAGCACTGCGCGGCCATTGCTGCATTGGCCGGCTCCGGACTCGTTCCGCCCCTTCGATTGGTGCCGGCTCCGGCGGCAGACCGAAGGCCCGGACATCATCGGGCGAGCTGAGCCTGCCCTTCGTTGCAACCGAGTTCATTAGGTGTGGCGTACATCACGTTCCGCGTCAGGACGTCATCGGTTTTCCTGCGCTCCTGAGGCGTACGTCCGTCCCTTTCGGGTCACAGGGCCCTTGTGCGCAGGGGCTATCGAGATCTTTCTGTTACCTTGGGATGGAATTGCACCGCCGACGCGGGAACCCCCTCCCGGTTGGCTCCGTCGAACCAGGCAGTGCGCCGTGGACGAAGGAGAGCAGTCTTGAGGTTTTCAGCATCGATCCGCCATGTGCTCGTGGCCGTGGGCGTGGGGGCCCTCGTTCTTACCGGCGCAGCCCCGGCTGCGCAGGCAGCGCCACGGGACCTGCAGCAGGTGCGCAATCAGGTGCGCGACCTCCAGGCCCAGGCTGAGAGCGCGACCGAGCGCTACAACGAGGCGCAGGTGCGACTGCGCGATATCGAGTCCGACCTCACCTCCCTCGAGCGCAAGGTGACGCGCGAGAAGCGGCAACTGAGCAGCATCTCCGCTGCCGTCGACGGGCTAGCGCGCTCCGCCTACACCAGCGGTGGGATCGATGCGTCACTGCAGGTGCTCCTCGCCGACGACCCGAATGAATTCCTCGCGCAGGCAGCCGCACTCGATCAGGTGGCGCACTCCCAGTCAGCGGCCCTCCGCAGAACCCAGACGGCAAGGTTGCGGCTCGCGCAGGCCGAGGCGGAATTGCAGCAGAAGCAGGATTCCGCCAAGTCGGTTCGCAACGAGATGAAGGATGCGCAGGAGGAGGCGAACCAGCGGCTCAGGGACGCCGAGGGAGTCCTCTCGGGTCTCGAGGCAAAGGAACGCGAGCGCATCGCCCAACTTGCTGCGAAGGAGCGGCAGGCAGCGATGGCGGCCGCAGCAGCGGCTGCACGTCAGATCGACCAAGGTCAGGCACAGCAGAGTGGTCCAAGCGCCGGAGGGGGCGGATTCTCCGGCGGTGGGCGTGCGGCAACGGCCGTGCGCTACGCCCTCGCTCAGGTGGGCGACCGCTACGTCGCAGCCACATCCGGTCCGAATACCTTCGATTGCTCCGGCCTGACGATGACAGCCTGGCGGCAGGCCGGCATCTCGCTGCCCCACTACAGCTACAGCCAGTACAGCAAGAGCCGGAAGATCCCATTGAGCCAGGCCCAGCCAGGGGACCTCGTCTTCTACTTCGGTGGCAGCGTGCACCACGTGGGCATGTACATCGGGAACGGCAAGATGGTGCATGCGGCGAACCCGGACGAGGGCGTCGTCGTCACCGATGTCCTCGGCCCCTGGTACAACCGCTACTTCACCGGGGTCGGACGAGTCCTCGGATAACGGGCATGTGATCGACGGCATGCGGTGCGAGCACCACCGCGACCGCCGCGATCGTGCAGGTGAGCAGCAGGCCAATTCGCGCCAGCTGCACGCAGGCCGCGTACCACGTCGTTTCGATGAGCGAGCCGTAGAGCCAAGGGAAGATGACCGAAGTCAGCGCGGCCATGACGACGAGCAGGACCGTCACCGTTCGCAGCCGCGACCGCCTGTCGACACTCGCGGCGGCCGCGACTCCGATTATCCACACCGAGTACTGCGGCGAGTTGACCCGGCTCGTCGCGACCGACACGAGCACGAGCGCGAGCGCGACGTCGCCGGGTGCCACCGACTCGAGCCTGCCTCGCAGGCGCTGCAGGGCGATCACGCCGATGAGCCCGAGTCCGAGCGCCGTGATGACGAGTCCTGCGGTTGTTGCGCCGGGCATGACGATCTCGAAGGCTCCGTAGCGCAGCACGACCTCCTGTTGCTGCCCTAGGGCTCCGGCGATGACGAATGGCAGGGCCCCCACGGACTCGAGTTGCAGCCCGCGCTCGCCCTGCTCCCCGAGGAAGGACACGCCCCCCTGCGCCCAGGCAGCGATGAGCGCGGTTCCGATGGCCACGGTCGCGAGTGCAGCAGCGACGCCGCGCCAGAGGCTGCGGCGGGGAAGGGCAAGGAGCATGAGGGCGGGCCATACCTTCAGCAGCCCGCCGACCCCGGCAGCGATGCCACTGAGCCAGGGTCGTGAGACGAGGAGCAGGGCGGCAACGGCCAGGAGCGTCGGGAACAGGTCGAATCGCGAGAGCATGACCGGCCCGACGGCGATACCGCCGATGACCCACGCCCACGGCCCCCGCATCGACGCCGGGCTGTAGCGGTCCCGGTGGGCGCGCAGGGAGGCGGCCGCAAGAAGGGCGAGGATCGAGGCGTCGGCGAGGACAGCGAGGACCACGAAGCCGATGATCGGGTCCGGACCAATCACTCCCGAGAGGGCGAAGAGCACCCCGGCTCCCGGTGGGTACTGCCAGAAGGCATCACCCACCGGGAACTGGCGCTCATCGAGCAGGATCGTCCAGGTCGAGTAGAGGTACACGTCAGGGAGGAAGTACTCGGCAAGGCCGAACGTTGCCACGACAAGGACGGCTCGGGTCGCAGCCCAGGCGAGAAGGAGGCGCACGATCGAGCGCTGTGTGTCGAGGTCGCGCAGCATGCTCACGGCCCCGACACTAGCGACCCCGAACTACGAGTAGAGCACCTCGATCTCGGCCTCGCACTCCTTCATGACGACGCCGCGCTTGAGCTTGAGGGATGGCGTCATCTGGCCGCCCTCCTCAGTCCAGTCGGTCTTCATGATCGCGAACTTCTTGATGGCCTCCGCGTGAGAGACGGCCTTGTTGCCCTCATCGACGGCCCCCTGGATCGCGGCGAGCAGATCCGGGTCGGTCGCCATGTCCGCGATCGTGGCGTCCGCAGGCTTGCCGGCCTGCTTGAGCCAGGCTGGGAAGGCCTCGACGTCGATGGTGACGAGGGCGGCGATGAACGGACGGGCATCGCCGACCACGAGGCACTGGGAGACGAGCCAGTTCGCACGGATGCGGTCCTCGAGAACGGCGGGCGCGACGTTCTTGCCCGCGGCAGTGACGATGAGCTCCTTCTTTCGCCCGGTGATCCGGACGAATCCGCGGTCATCGATCTCGCCGATGTCTCCGGAGTGGAACCAGCCGTCGGGCTCAATGGCCTCAGCGGTCGCGGTCGGGTTGTTCCAGTAGCCCGAGAAGATCTGCGAACCGCCAAGGAGCAACTCGCCGTCGGGAGCCACTTTCACCCGCGCGCCCGGAATGGGTTGACCGACGGTTCCGATTCTGATGGCGGAGGGGCGATTGACCGTCGTGGCAGCGCTTGTCTCGGTGAGGCCGTAGCCCTCGAGGATCGTGAGTCCTGCACCCCTGAAGAAGTGGCCGAGCCGCGCTCCGAGAGGCGCACCGCCGGAGACCGCCCAGCGAACCTGTCCGCCGAGGGCCGCGCGAAGCTTGCCGTAGACGAGGCGGTCGAAGACCGCGTGCTTCAGGCGCAGGACGAGGCCGGGGCCGCCATCCTCGAGGGCGGTGCTGTACGCGATCGCCACGCTCGCGGCCGTGTCGAAGATGTGCCCCTTGCCTGCAGCGACCGCCTTTTGCTGCGAGGAGTTGTAGATCTTCTCGAAGACGCGGGGGACGGCCAGGACGAAGGTGGGCTGGAAGGTGGCGAGCATGGGCAGGAGATCCTTGATGTCAGCGGCGTGCCCGAGGCGGGCACGAGCGCGAACGCAGCCGAGTTGGACCATCCGGCCGAAGACGTGGGCCACCGGCAGAAAGAGAAGCGTCGATGAGCCTGGGGCGAGGAAGACGTCGCCGAGGCCCTCGACCACGTTGTCCACCTCAAACATGAATGCACGCTGGGTGAGGACGCATCCCTTGGGCCGGCCGGTCGTGCCCGACGTGTAGATGATCGTCGCGAGGGAGTCGGGGGTGACTCCTGCCCGGCGCTCCTCGAGCGCAGCATCGGTGATTTCGACCCCGTCAGCCTTGATGGCGTCGATGACCGAGTCGTCGAAGACCCAGACTCGCGTGCACTCGGGGACATTGACGGATACCTCGTCGAAGACCTGCTTGTTCTTGTGGCTCTCGAGGAACACGGCAACGGCGTTCGAGTCGGTGAGGATCCACTCGACCTGCTCCGCCGATGAGGTCTCGTAGACCGGAACGCTCACGGCGCCGGCGTACCAGATCGCGTAGTCGACGAGGGTCCACTCGTAGCGGTTGCGGGACATGATCGCGATCCGCTCACCTTGCTGAACGCCGTTGGCGACGATGCCCTTGGCAACGGCCACCACGTCGGCGAGGAACTCAGCGGCGGTTACGCCGACCCATGTGCCGTCACGCTCGACGGACATGACGACATGGTCCGGAACCTCGGCAGCGTTCTTCAGGACATGATCGGTCATGTTTCCGGTTTCGTGCGCGGGGACGACGGCCGGCAGCTCGAATTCGGTCAGCACTGTGGGACTCCCTTTGTCATTCGTCTGATGGATGCGCTTGGTCGAACACCCGGTTGCATCGTGGGTATATCGAGGCTACGCGATAGGACCTGCTCTGGCGAGAGCATTGGGAACCTTTTAGGCTTACGCGCAGTGAAGGTCAACGTGGTGTCAGACGTGCATGGGGCTGACGTCGCCCTGCGCCGCGCAGCGGACGGTGCCGACGTCTTCGTCTGCCTCGGGGATCTCATCTTGTTTCTCGACTACGACGATCCGACCCAGGGCATCTACACCGAGCTCTTCGGCGAGGAGCACACTCGTGCATACATCGAAGCACGAACGGCGGGCCGGTTCGAGGATGCCAGGGAGCTCAGTGCCGCGGCGTGGGCGCGGCGGGGCGTCCTTGATCCAACTGAGCGATGGGCCACGCTGAGCGGGCAGGTGCGAGGCCAGTACGAGCGGCTGTTCGATGCGATGCCGGCCCCAGCCCTCATGACCTTCGGAAACGTCGACATCCCCGATCTGTGGCCGGAGTACGTCAGGCCCGGGCATCGCGTCATCGACGGGGCCGCCGTGACCGAGGGCGGAGTCCGCATGGGTTTCGTGGGCGGCGGCATGGTCTCGCCGATGCGGACGCCCTACGAGCTGACGGCCGAGGAGTACGCCGGCAAGGTCGAGGCGCTCGGCCCGGTCGATGTGCTCTTCACTCATATCCCGCCGCGCGTCCCGGAACTCACCTACGACACGGTGGCCCGCCGGTTCGAGTTCGGCAATGCCACCCTGCTCGAGTACATCAGGGACGTCCAGCCCGCATTCCACCTGTTCGGCCACGTGCACCAGCCGCTCCGGAGCCGAATGCGCATCGGTCGCACCGAGTGCATCAATGTTGGCCACTTCCATGCGACCGGCCGGCCTTTCGTGCTCAACCTCTGATCGGGGGGCGCACGGGGTAGCCTGAGGCACCCGACCTTGGAGCATCAATGGCTGAGAAGACTGAATCGAGCATCGTCATCGATGCCTCGCCCGCTGCCGTCATGGCGGTCATCGCGAACCTCGCCGCGTACCCCGAGTGGAGCGACGGGATCACCTCGGTGGAGGTGCTGAGCAGGTACGAGGAGGATGACCGGCCGGCTGACGCCCGATTCACCGTCGATTCCGGGATGATCAAGGACACCTACGAGCTTGAGTACGACTGGGAGGGCGTCGAGTCAGTGTCGTGGACGCTCACGAAGGGCGAGATGCTCACGGCGCTTGACGGCTCATACCTACTGTCCGACAACGGCGACGGGTCGACGAGCGTCGCCTATCGGCTGGCCGTCGACGTGAAGATGCCGATGATCGGAATGCTCAAGCGCAAGGCGGAGAAGGTCATCATCGACACGGCCCTCAAGGGACTCAAGAAGCGTGTTGAAGCGACCTCGACTCCTGGTTCTTAGCGGGCAGTCGCGAGCCGGCACGACATCTGCCGCACAGGGCATCCGTGAGGGCCTCGTCGGCTGCGGAGTCCAGGCAAGGGTCGTCGACGGGCGCGGGCGCGAGGCCGAGATCGAGGCCCTCGTCGATCGGGCCATTGCGTCGGCCGGCCTCGGGACACTCGCACTTGAGCTGTCTCGGACCCTCATGCGCCTCGAGGGGCTGGCGGGGATCCTGGCCGTGCGCGAGGCTGCCGCACGCGGCGGGGCAATCCTCTGGGATGCGGGCGAGACTGGCGGATTCCTCAGTCTCATGTCACTGCTCAGCTCAACCCGCAGCGGCATCGCGGGCATCCTGCCGCCCCTGACGGCGATGCGGGCAGCTCAATCGCTGTCGAAGGATGATCTCGCGGCGTGGCAGATGATCCTCGACGCGATTGACGAGGTTCAGGCCTTGCTTGCGGACGAGGATTCCCGGATCCTGCTCGTCGTGGTCCCGGATGAGGGGCTGGATGACTGGGTCGCCACCCGGATCGGCCAGCTCTCCCTCGTGCGCGCGCGGTGCGACGGGATCCTCGCGAACAGGGTGCCGCTCGCCGGTGAGGGCTGGCCGGAGTCATGGGCGAAGACCCGGCGCCGACGAGTCGAATCCCTGCGCGGCCGCGACGTACCGGTCATCGAGATCCCGCTGCTCGTCGACGATGCGCCCGGCGCCGGGGCATTCCAGGCGACGGCAGCCGAGGTCTTCGACATCTGCCGGTTGCCGCGTCCGCTCCCCGACAGCATTGAGGAGCGTGACGATGGTGGCTACCACCTGCATGCGCACCTGCCCGGCGTGCGGCCTGATCTCGTGCGCGCGGGCAGGCTCGGCGACACGCTCGTAACGGAGGTCGCGGGCCTGCGACGCCAGGCGGCCCTGGCACCCGTCCTGGCCCGCTGCGAGATCGAGGGGGCCGGCATGGACGGTGACCGGCTCGTCGTGCGCTTCGGACGCAATCGTGCGCTCTGGCCGGAGGCATCATGAGCGACGAGCGTCCATGGTGGTTCTCGGGAGCGACGCACGACGATGAATCCACGGGCACCCAGGGCCGTGCGGCCGGTGGGGGATTCTCCCTGTCGTCCCTTGCATCCTTGTCCTCCCTGGCGTCTGGCGCCCAGCAGATCGTCGATATGGCGAAGCAGGCGATCGTGGTCCCGCATGCCGATCATGACGATCCGGCCCAGCACGGCGACTGCATCATCTGTCGCGGCCAACTCGTGCTGGGCGAGGTTCGCGGGCGACCGGCTGGCGCGGTTGACGATGAGTCGGGGGTAGCAAAGGCGGTGACGTCGGTCCAGTGGATCGACCTCGACCCGGTGCGACCGGATGCCAGTGGGCCCGAGGCCGACCCTAGGCTGGGGCAGTGACGTTCAGCATCGGGGTCGACGTCGGGGGCACGAAGATCCTCGCCGGACTCGTCGACGACTCAGGCACCGTCGTGAGCACGGCGCGTCGGCCGACCCCGCGCAATGACGCCACCGAGGTGCTGAATGTCGTCTCCGAGGTCGTACGCGAACTCGTCGCACCCCACGAGGGTTCGGTCGTGGGCGTCGGGCTCGGCGTGGCCGGTCCGGTCGATGCAGCCCGTGCCACCGTGTTCTTCGCGCCGAATCTCGGGTGGTCCCAGGTCCCCGTGCGCGCCATCCTCGAGTCCCGGGTGGGCATGCCGGTCGCCGTCGAGAACGACGGCAACGCGGCTGCGTGGGGTGAGTTCCGCTTCGGTGCAGGCGCCGATGTCGACGAGCTCACCGTCGTGACCGTCGGAACGGGCATCGGCGGCGGCATCATCATCAACGGGGAGCTGCTGCGGGGTGCGCACGGCGCGGCTGGTGAGATCGGTCACATGAACGTGGTCGTCAACGGCCGGGCCTGCGGCTGTGGCCGCGGCGGCTGCTGGGAGCAGTATGCGAGCGGCAATGCGCTCGTCCGCGAGGCTCGGGCACTCGCGGCAGACCGTCGCGCAGAGGCGTCCTTGCTTCTCGGGCTGGGGGACGGCACTCCTGAGGGAGTCCAGGGGCTGCATGTGACGCAGGCGGCGCGTGCCGGCGATCCGGTGGCGATGGAGGCCTTCCGGGTGATCGGGACGTGGCTCGGTCGAGGCCTTGCCGACCTGTGCGCCATCCTCGATCCCGGAACGTTCGTCATCGGCGGCGGCGTATCTGAGGCCGGCGACATGCTCCTGTCAAGTGCTCGCCAGACGCTCCTGGACAAGCTCAGCGGCAATCAGCAGCGCCCGGCTCCCGAGGTACGCCTCGCGACGCTCGGGAACAATGCGGGTCTCATCGGGGCGGCAGAATTGGCGCGTCCGAGGTCCTGAGCCGAACCCGGAGTCACACGACGGCGCCTCCGTCGGGCCGGTCATCAGCCGAGCCGTGGTCCTCCATCCTCGCGACAAGGGTGATGCAGCCTGCGACGAAGGCGAGCACTCCGAGGCCGGCGATGAAGGTGCCCAGTGAGAAAAAGGTCGCGATGACGAGGAGCACCGGTCCGCCGAGTGCCCCGGCCCACGCGAATCGGGCAACGACGTCCGATGGCCGGGGGATCGGCGGCGGCTCGGGCGGGTGGTACCGATCCGATTCGAGTTCGCCCGGCTCGAGTAGCTCGTCGATGAAGGCGTCCGGCACCTTCGGGTCGTTGATCTGCAGGCTGCTCGTCGCAGCATCGAAGTCGATCTGCCCGGAGAGGTCGGCGACGATCTGATCCCACGCACGTGCCTGCTCCTCGGGTGAGGGCTCGTTGCCGGGGTCGCCGATTCGGCCGGAATCACTCATTTGGCCGTCACGCGCCGCACGAAGGCGGCGCTCCCCTCGAAGATCTTCTCGGCATCGTTGTCGAGGGTGGCGACGTGGTAGGAGTCGGGGAGGAGGACCTCGGTGAGGTCAGCGGATGAGACGTTGGCGAGGATCCAAGCCGAGTTCGAGGGCTCGACGACGTGATCCTCGATCGACCGGAAGAGCAGGAGCGGCTGAGTGACCCTGCCGATGTCGTGCTTCACGGCGGACCACAGCTTCGTGAGCGAATGGGCCGCCTTGAGCGGGATGCGATCGTAGGCGCCTTCGTCCTGGCCAGGCTTGGCGATGTCGTTCGAGATCCCGGGGAAGGAGGGGATGAATGCTTGAAGCACTGGGAGGAGGAAGCGGTCTGGGCGCTCGGAGTGGACGGCCGGATTCACCAGGACGATGCCTGCGACCTCGCTGCCGCGCGTCTGCGCGAGCCGAAGGGTGAGGGACCCGCCCATCGACAGGCCCATGACGAAGACGGTCGAGCACGACCCGGCGAGCTCGTCGAAGGACCGCTCGGCCTCGCCGTACCAGTCCTCCCACGTGGTCTTGTTCATGTCCTGCCACCGCGTTCCGTGACCGGGGAGCCGCGGCACCTGAATCGTCCAGCCGCTGCCGCTGAGCGCCTGACCCCACGGGGTCATCGACTTCGGGGACCCGGTGAAGCCGTGCAGGAGGAGCACGCCGATTTCATCACCGGTGTTTGACCAGGCTTGTGCATGTGCCATGACGCTCATAGCCACTAGTCTGCCACCGAGGGCTTCATCGCAGAAGCCATCGCCTCAGGAGGGGCCTTGCTCTACTGGATCCTGAAGTACATCATCATCGGCCC
>JBMOKH010000425.1:0-1550 GCA_049315365.1 Candidatus Nanopelagicales bacterium | reverse complement strand
CGGTCACCGTGCGCGAGCGCGACACGATGCAGCAGGAGCGCATCGGCCTCGATGCCGTCGTCGGGTGGCTGGCGCAGCGCCTCCCGTCCTGCTGACCGAACCTGCCACCCCGGCTGGGCAACGATCAGTCGCAGGCGCAGCGTGCGCTGCTCTCCGGCAGCAGAGCGATAACCGAGCCGGCCGAGTCGATAGTGAAGACCCGGTCGTGCGCCCCCACGACGGCGTACGGGGCGGCCCGCATCATCGACTCAACGACGAAGGCTGCGGTGAGGCCGTTCACGTCTACCACCGAGCCGATATGGAACAGCGACGTCGTCTCATCGATTGCGTCATCAGCGCCGGCGCGAATGACCACCCGGAGCTCATCAGCGACAGCTCTGGCCGAGATCGCCACCGCGATGTTGTCACGTTCATCGCTGCCGGCGGCCACGAGTGCGATGGCACCAGCGAGGCCGGTGCGGCGGAGGACCCGGCGGGACGAGGCATCGCCGATAACAACCGGGATGGCTAGGTCGCGCGCGAGCGGTAGCCCTGCCGCGTCGGCGTGCCGCTCAATTCCGACGACCGCGACGCCAATTGCGCGCAATTCTTGCGCGAGTCGGAGCCCGACCTGCCCCATGCCGACGATGACCACGTGTCCGGAGCGGGGCATGACCCGCCTGCCCACGAGGGCGACATGTCGGCCGGAGAGGAGGTGATGGACGATGCCCGCAGCGAATGCGGCGGTGAATCCCATGACGAGGATGGCGGCGAAAGCTGCCCAGGCGAGGACCCAAGTCTCGTCGGCGAGGTCGGGGGAGGAGATGGTTGCGGTCGTGCGAGTCGCGTCGTAGAGGGCGCGGATGAGCGACTCGTGACGAAGGCCAATGAGGGTATCGAGGCAGATGATGACGAGGAGTCCGAAGGCGCCGCCGAGCAGTACTGATGAACCTGAGTCGTACGGATGCAGTTGCCCGCGGAGGCGTCCGATGAGCCCGCTCACTCGAAGACGGACGGGCACGGAGTACTTGTGAATGCTCGCCCGTGGGGCATCGGCGGCCTTACTGATCGACACCCACGAGCGGTCGGCAGTCGACCCTGACCTACGAATCGCCAGGTAGTCCGGGGCGATCGCAGCGGCAACCATGCTCGGCACAGAGATTGCGGCGGGTGACAGGACGATGCAGTTGGGCACGTTGCGCTCGAGTTGCGCCCGGGCCGTGCCGTCGAACATCGCCACGAACAGCCGAATGCCGGGCCGCACGTGCTCGATCATGAGGGAGTAGCGCAGGGCCCGCATGTCGTCGTGAAGCAGCACGGCGACGCCGTCGACCGGCGCCGCGAGGGCCTCGCGCACGACCGCATCGGATGGATCATCCAAATGGGTCGTGCGTACGCCCCGTGACTCGAGGAGCGCGCAGGCCCTGCGCCCGACATCCGTGTGCCCGATGACGACGATGTGCTGCACGCTCCCCGTCATGACGTCAGTCCTTCTTGGTAGGGGGCCGGTAGCCCTCGGACTCGACCCGGGCCGCGTTCTTCGGCAGCAGGAAACTGGTGAGCAGGCCCAG
>JBMOKH010000424.1:0-1569 GCA_049315365.1 Candidatus Nanopelagicales bacterium | reverse complement strand
GAGCTCGCCAAGCGCCGCGATCCCCGGTGGCCGAACCGCATCGGCTGGCAGGGCTGCCCGGTCCCGATCTGGCCCTCGAACGTGGCGCAGGGCGCGCCGGGCAACGGCAGGCGGGTCCTCGTGGTGGGGGATTCCCTCGTCCGCGAGTCGAGGACCCGCCTCACGAACCTGCTGCGGGCGAGTGGATGGACGCCCACCGTTCGATGCTGGGGTGGCAAGCGGCTGGACTGGGTGAGCGGCCAGATCAGCCGGGCCAAGAAGATCGATCAGCTCCCGCGCACCGTCATCGTGGTTGTCGGAACGAACGACATGCGGTGGATCTCGCGGCCGGTCACGAAGGCGCGGATGCGATCGCTCGTCAAGCAGATCGGCCCACAACGCAACATCCTGTGGGTGAACACCTACTCCTCGGGAGCCGACCGGTTCACCCGCCCGAAGGAGCGCTGGTTCAACCGACAGTTGCGCAAGCTGGCTCGCAGCAATGACAACCTCACGATCATCGATTGGTCCGCGCAGGCGCGGACGCGCGGCGTCCGATTCGACGATGGCCTTCACTACCGCCCGAAGGGCCGGCGATTTATGGCCGAAGTTATCGCCGATGCCCTCAACCGGTCGCAGGGCGCAGGCGAGGGCCGAGGTTGAGCCCCCGGTCAGGATTGAACTGACGACCTACCGCTGAATAGAGAAATGAGCGCTGTTTCCACAAGCTTTCCACCAATTCATCCCCATGAATGCCGAGAACGGCCTCACCCTCGCGGTGAGACCGTCTTTTTGGGCCCCCTATCCGAATTGAACGGATGACATCCTCATTACAAGTGAGGCACTCTACCAACTGAGTTAAGGGGGCGTGGCGGACGTAACTTTACCGAATTTTACCGACCGCGTTGCCGCATCGTGCGCCGAGCCTCCACTCTTGCGAGCATTTCCTCTCCTCGCTCCGTCGAAGGGGCCTTGGGGTTTGCATCCATTGACTGCATTTGGGTGATGATGGGACTGACGGACCCAGGAGACGCGTCCTCAATGTCTGGGCTGGTGACCGTGCCCCGTCCGCGAGCCTCTTAAGGGGCGAGCGCCGCTGACATGTTGATGGTGAGCTTCTTCTGATGCACGAGAGTCCGATCCTTGTTCGTGAGGGGCGAACCGTTCTCACCGCCGACACAGGCCCGTCAGAGGCAGACGCCGCCGTGGCGGGTACTTTCTGATCGTCACGCGGTCGGGCTAGCCATTGGAGGCACCATGTTCGTTCGGCGCGCAAGTGCGGCGGCAGCGACGTTTGCACTGCTGGTCGGGGTGTCGGTTGTTGCCGGTCAGTCTGCTCATGCGGCGACCTGCGATGGGGCGAGCGCGACCTGCTCGATCGGCGATACCGGACCCGGTGGCGGAGTCGTCTTCTACGACGCCGGTTCGGAGAAGGCTTGGGGGCGCTACCTGGAGTCCGCGCCGGCGAACTGGAACAAGGACCCCTACTGGATCTGGTGCGACAAGGGCGAAGCCGGGTATGACGAGGCGCTCAGGACAGGCACGGCGATCGGCACCGGTGCGGCGAACACCAAGCTGATCATCAAGGCC
>JBMOKH010000423.1:0-1569 GCA_049315365.1 Candidatus Nanopelagicales bacterium | reverse complement strand
AGGCCAAGAAGATCGCCGGCTACCTCGGCCCTGACTACACCGTCATGGCCTCGGTGGGGCATATTCGCGATCTCGCCTCGAAGGCGTCGGAGCTTCCCGAGGAGGACCGAAAGAAGCCGTGGGCGAAGCTCGCGGTCAACGTCGATGAGTCCTTCCAGCCCTACTACGTCATCCACCCCTCCAAGGTCGCGACGATCCGCGACTTGAAGCGGGCCCTCAAGGATGCCGACGAACTCCTCCTCGCGACGGACGAGGACCGCGAGGGCGAGGCGATCTCCTGGCACCTGCTCGAGGTCCTGCGCCCAAAGGTGCCGGTGCACCGGATGGTGTTCAACGAGATTACCCCGGAGGCGATCCGCGAGGCGGTCGCCAACCCGCGCGATCTCGACATGCAGCTTGTCGATGCCCAGGAGACCCGCCGAATCGTCGACCGTCTCTATGGGTACCCGGTGTCGGAGGTGCTCTGGAAGAAGATCGGCCGCGAGGCCCGCTCGGCCGGACGCGTCCAGTCGGTGGCGGTACGGCTCGTCGTCGATCGCGAGCGGGAGCGCATCGCCTTTCGGTCTGCCGGGTACTGGGATATCGAGGGCGTGTTCGAGCCGGAGTCCTTCGATGCCCGTCTCACCGGGGTCGATGGCCAGCGAGTGGTCCGCGGCACCGACTTCGACCAGTCGGGCACGCTCACCGCGAAGAACACGGTGCTCCTCGACGAGGGCCGTGCCCGCGGTCTGGCAGGTGCCCTGGCCGGGCGCGACTTCACCGTCCGCTCAGTCGTGCAGAAACCCAGCCAACGTCAGCCCAAGGCGCCGTTCATGACCTCGTCGCTCCAGCAGGAGGCCTCGAACCGGCTGCGCTGGGGCTCGCAGCGCACGATGCGCGTGGCGCAGGGGCTCTACGAGAACGGCTACATCACCTACATGCGAACCGACTCCACGAACCTGTCGGAGCAGGCGGTCAACGCGGCGCGCTCGCAGGCCGCGGCCCTCTACGGCCCCGAGTACGTCTCCGAGCTGCCCCGACGGTACGACAAGAAGGTGAAGAACGCGCAGGAGGCCCATGAGGCGATCCGGCCCGCGGGCGATGCCTTCCGCACCCCGGGCGAGGTATCCCGCGAGCTCAATGCCGACGAGTTCGCCCTCTACGACCTCATCTGGAAGCGCACCGTCGCATCGCAGATGGTCAATGCCCAGGTCGCCACCACGACCGTGAAGCTCGGCGCGACCGGCTCGGACGGCACCGACGCCGAGTTCACGGCGTCGGGGACCGTCACCGTGTTCGCGGGCTTCTACGCGGCCCTCAAGGACATCACCGAGGAGTCGGACGACGCAGATCGCGAGCGCGAGCTGCCGAACCTGCGGGAGGGGCAGACCGTCACGGCTGCGTCGCTCACCCCCGAGGGTCACAGCACGAACCCGCCCGCCCGCTTCACCGAGGCCAAGCTGGTGGGCCGCCTCGAGGAGCTCGGCATCGGCCGGCCGTCGACCTACGCATCGATCATGTCGACCATCGTCGACCGCGGCTACGTCTGGAAGAAGGGCTCGGCGCTCGTGCCGAGCTTCACCGCGTTCT
>JBMOKH010000422.1:0-1575 GCA_049315365.1 Candidatus Nanopelagicales bacterium | reverse complement strand
AGGCGAAGAAGGACGTCTGGTGCCGCAATGCGGTGGAGGGGTACCCCGAGACCCGGAAGAAGGATCCGAAGCTCGCCGACTACTTCACCGCACTCGACAAGGAGAACTGCGCGGACGGCTTCCGCTGGCGCGAGGGCGATGCCCTGAATGCGGCCATCGGCCAGGGCGACACGGCCGTGACGCCACTCCAGTTGGCCATGGTCTACGCGGCCATCGCCAATGGCGGCACCGTCTACGAGCCGCAGGTCATCAAGGGGATCATGAGCCCGGACGGCAAGGTCGTCAAGGAGGTCGAGCCGAAGGTCAAATCGAAGGTCGGCGTGCCCAAGTCGACGATCAGGTTCCTGCAGGACTCACTTCCCGGGGTCACCACCGACGGGTCAGGCGAGACCCCGTTCGAGGGCTTCCCCCTCGGCCAGATCCCGGTGGCGTCGAAGACCGGATCAGCGCAGGTGACGGGCAACAAGGTCTCGACCTCATGGTTCGCCGCGTACGCTCCGGCCGATAAGCCCAGGTATGCGATCGTCATGATGGTGACCCAGGGCGGCACCGGCTCGAAGACCTCCGGGCCGAGCGTCCGGGCCATCTTCGAGTCGATCTTCGGCATCACGGGCGAGGTGGTGAACCCGGCCGAGAGCGTGCTCATCGGGGGTGCGCCGCGTAAGAACCTGCCGATCGTGCGGCCCGACGGGACCCCGGTCGCACCCCAGGGCAAGGATTCAGGCGTGCAGGTCGACGAGGCTGGAGCAACCGGATGAGCATGTTCTCGGTGACCGATGTCACCTCACGGCCGAAGATTCCGTCACGGCAGCGGGGGGCTGCCTACTGGCGCGAACTCGACTGGGTCCTTCTCATCGCCACCGCGCTCACCGCGATCTTCGGATCGATGCTCGTCTGGTCGGCGAGCCGGTCGGACATGGCCTCCGACAATGACCCGCAGTCCTATCTCAAGCGGCACCTGCTGAATGTCGCGATCGGCGTGGCCCTCGGAATCCTCGTCTCGAAGGTCAATTACCGATCGTTGCTCGCCTACACCCCGATCGTCTACGGGCTGTCCGTCTTCACGCTCATCCTGCCGTTCGTGCCGGGGATCGGCACGAGCGTTGCAGGCGCTCGGGCCTGGGTCGACCTGCCCGGAGGCTTCACGCTCCAGCCGTCGGAGTTCGCGAAGATCGCGGTCATCCTCATGATGGCAAGCGTTCTGGCCGAGAAGCAGGACTCCGAGAGCGAGCCACGCGATCGCGAGGTGCTCGTGAGCATCGCAGTAGCGGCGCTGCCCCTCCTCATCATCCTTGTCCAGAACGACACCGGCACCGTGCTCATCCTCGGTTCGGTGGCGCTGTCGATCATCGCGGTGTCCGGCGCGCGGACGAGATGGGTCCTCGGACTCATCGGCGGGGCGATTGCGGCCATCATGCTCGCCATTCAGCTGGGCCTGCTGAAGTCCTATCAGGTTGCCCGCCTGACGTCGTTCATGAATCCTCAGGATGACACCGGTTCGACGGCCTACAACGCGAATCAGGCGCGCATCGCCATCGGCGGGGGCGGCATGACCGGCTATGGGCTGTTCGAGGG
>JBMOKH010000121.1:0-6868 GCA_049315365.1 Candidatus Nanopelagicales bacterium | reverse complement strand
ACCCTTTCGGAAGGCATTGGTCTGCCATGGCTCGTCGCGGCAAGGTTTCAGTCATTGGTGCAGGGTTCTACGGCTCGACGACGGCCCTGCGCCTCGCCGAGTACGACATCTTCGAAACGGTGGTGCTCACCGACGTGCTCGAGGGCAAGCCGGAAGGCCTCGCGCTCGACCTCAACCAGTCGCGCTGGATCGAGGGCTTCGAGACGAAGCTCGTCGGCCAGACCACTGGCCCGAATGGCGAGGGCTACGAGATGATCGCCGGCTCTGAGATCGTCATCATCACGGCGGGTCTGCCCCGCAAGCCCGGCATGAGCCGAATGGACCTCATCGAGACGAACGCGAAGATTATGCGCTCCGTCGCGGAGAACATCGCCAAGCACGCCCCGGGCGCCATCGTTATCAACGTGGCGAATCCGCTCGATGAGATGACCGCGCTCGCGCAGATCGTCACCGGGTTCCCGTATCAGCGGGTCATCGGACAGGCGGGCATGCTCGACACGGCTCGCTTCACCAACTTCGTCGCCGAGGACCTCGGGGTTCCGGTGGCGTCGGTCCGGACCCTCACTCTGGGCTCGCACGGCGACACCATGGTCCCCGTCGCCTCGGCATGCACGGTCGACGGCAAGCCGCTCGCCGACCTCATGTCGGCTGACCGGATCGAGGAGCTCGTCGTGCGTACGCGCAACGGCGGCGCCGAGGTCGTTGCGCTCCTGAAGACCGGTTCCGCCTACTACGCACCGTCGGCGGCCGCAGCGCGCATGGCGAAGGCGATCCACGAGGATTCCGGCGCCGTCATGCCGGTCTGCGCGTGGGTCGATGGCGAGTACGGGCTGTCGGGTGCGTACCTCGGAGTCGAGGCCGAGCTCGGCAAGGAGGGCATCCGCAAGGTCGTCGAGACCCCGCTCACCGATGCGGAGAAGGCCCTGCTCGTCGAGGCCTACGAGGCGGTCAAGGCCAAGCAGGCCGACGTCAAGGACCTCTAACCCCTTCTTCCGTTTGTCCCATCTCATGGGGCGTCCGGCAGAATTCGGCGGGATTCCGGGCGATTTCTGCAGGTTGAGCCACGTTATGGGACAAACGGAGTGTGGGATTTGGACACACAACCCTAGGAGAAGTGCAGATGAGCAAGATCAAGGTGACGAACCCGGTCGTCGAGCTTGACGGTGATGAGATGACTCGCATCATCTGGCAGTTCATCAAGGATGAGCTCATCGTCAAGTACCTCGATATCGACCTCAAGTACTACGACCTCGGCATCGAGCACCGCGATGCCACCGACGATCAGGTGACGATCGACTCGGCCCTCGCGATCCAAAAGTACGGGGTCGGCGTCAAGTGCGCGACGATCACGCCGGACGAGGCCCGCGTAGAGGAGTTCGGCCTGAAGAAGATGTGGAAGTCGCCGAACGGCACGATCCGAAACATCCTCGGCGGCGTGATCTTCCGCGAGCCGATCATCATCTCGAACATCCCGCGACTGGTGCCGGGCTGGACCAAGCCGATAATCGTCGGCCGCCATGCCTTCGGCGACCAGTACAAGGCGACCGACTTCAAGGTGCCGTCGGCCGGCACGCTCACCATGACCTTCACGCCGACCGATGGCTCGGAGCCCATGGAGTTCAACATCTTCGACTTCCCGAGCGGGGGCGTCGCGATGGGCATGTACAACCTCGACGACTCGATCCGCGACTTCGCGCGGGCATCGATGCGCTACGGCCTCGCCCGCGACTATCCGGTCTACCTTTCGACGAAGAACACCATCCTCAAGGCGTATGACGGCCAGTTCAAGGACATCTTCGCCGATGTCTACGAGACGGAGTTCCGCAAGGAGTTCGAGGCGGCCGGCATCACCTACGAGCACCGGCTCATCGACGACATGGTCGCAGCGGCCATGAAGTGGGAGGGCGGCTACGTCTGGGCGTGCAAGAACTACGACGGAGACGTCCAGTCGGACACTGTTGCCCAGGGCTTCGGGTCACTCGGACTCATGACGTCGGTCCTCATGACCCCGGACGGTCGCACCGTCGAGGCCGAGGCCGCCCACGGCACGGTCACCCGGCACTACCGCCAGCACCAGCAGGGCAAGCCGACATCGACGAACCCGATCGCGTCGATCTTCGCGTGGACCCAGGGCCTAGCTCACCGCGGGAAGATGGACGGAACCCCTGATGTCACGGCCTTCGCGGAGACCCTCGAGCGCGTCTGCATCGAGACGGTCGAAGAGGGCAAGATGACCAAGGACCTTGCGATGCTCATCGGCCCGGAGCAGCCGTGGCAGACGACGCAGGACTTCCTCGCGTCCATCGATGAGAACCTGCAGAAGGCCATGTCCTCGTAGGCACGGCTCGTACCGGAGGCTATGAGCGGCGGCGCCCTTCGCGGGCGCCGTCGCTTCCTCGTCTCGCAGCCCCCCGACCGAGACGAGGAAGCGCTGGCCACCGAGGTGACCGGGCGTGCCTCCCCTGTCGAAAGCATTCCATTGGGCGGTGTGCACAGGCGGTCATTTCTCTGTTGGGTCGGCCAGAGTGCGGCCATGGCCGGTATGTTTTCGTTTGACCATTTTGTGATGGTGACGCAGCGAAGAGGGGACGTGGCGCGATGACCTGGGAGCACTCTGGCGATCACATGGCCTCGCGATCGGCACTCCTGAAGCTCATAGCCAATGATCCAACGGGCGATGCACTCGTTGAAGCGCTCGCCCGTGGAGCGATGTCGATCTACCAGCCGTTCGCCTCCGCCATCTACGCGCCGACCCCGGACCGTTCTGCGTTGACACGGCGTGGTTCGTTCGGATACACCCCTTCGACCCGCTACGAGTCCGTCCCAATGAACTGGGACTACCCCATCACGCGGGCATTCCTCACCGGCGAGGCGGTGGTGGTCAAGGCAGTCGAGGCGGAGGACAGGTTCCCGCTCATGGCCGGCTGGGCCAAGTACATCGGCCAACCCGAAGACCTGGCGTCGGAGGTGACGGTTCTCGGCCTTCCACTCGTGTACGCAGGGACGGCCGTGGGGGCCTGCACCGTCGTCTGCACATATCCCGATCCGTGGTCGTGGTTCGACTATGCCTTCATGGAGGGCGTGTGCGCCGCAATGGCACTGTGGCAGCGAATCGACGACCTGAAAAACAGCATTCCGGTCGAGATGAGCGTGCATGCTCGTTCGCGGCCGCTGGGCCTGAGCGAGCGCCAGCAACGGGTGCTCCAGTTGATGGCTGAGGGAAAGAGCAACAGCAGCATTGCAAGGTCGCTCGGGTTCTCGCTGTCGACCGTCAAGGCCGAGGTCCAGATCATCCTGGAAATCCTGGAGTCCAAGAGCCGAACGGAGGCCGTGACCCGTGCGACGCGAGTCGGCCTCCTTGGTAACGAGAGCACGACCGGCAACGCGATCCGCATGAGCGCGGTGAAATCCTCACAGTTGTGACGTACGGTTATGTAATGACGACCTTCGCACGGCGGCCGATTCTCGCTGCAGGCACGGCGATCCTTGTCTCGGTCACCCTCCTAGGGGCGACGCTTACCTTGGTGGCACCGAGTGCCACGGCCGCCACTGACACCGCGGCGAAGGCGCAGGACTGGCAGGAGGCCGCCTCGGCACTCGGCAGCGCTGGCTCACTGTGGGAGCCGGGCCGCACGGCGGGGCTGAGCCGGACGAAGCCGATTGACGTCCTCGCAGACGGGTTGACCTTCCAGAATGGGTCGGCGCGTTCGGGCGATACCTATGCGGGAGCGACCTACGGAGCGCTGCGAGCGGCATCGACGTCCCGCCCGTCCTTCACCATCGCCGAGAAATGGGCCGACACCGGGTGGGCTGCGGAACCCGCCTACTCGACGAGCATGGCGCCGGTGGGCAGTGTCGTCATCCGCCTCGGCTCGCCCGGCACCGAGGTGAGAGTGACGGCGCAGGTGCTCGCGAACTGCTTCGTCCAGCCTGCAAGTGCGAACCCCCGGCCGATCCCGGCCGGCTATCGATGCTCGAAGGCTGACGTTGCGAGGAGCGGCGGCGTGCTTCGAATGACGGCGCGGCCGGCCTCGACGATGACGGCGCCGGGTCGCACGTCGATCGTCATCACGACCACCGGTCTTTCGTACGCGCAACTCGTCTCCATCGCTTCGAGCCTTGAGCAGGTGAGCGGTGGCGGCGGCGAGATCACCGGCTCGGCGCAGATGGTGGCGATGTGCGGGCAGATGGTCGATGGCGCGATGACCTACGAGCGGGCGGCGGCATTCGCAGCCTCGAACGGCTACTCAATGCGGGTCGGGACCATCGACGGCGTGCCGCAGATGGTGACGATGGACTTCCGGTGGGATCGCTTCACCGTCAGCCTCGTGAAGAACCTCGTGACGTCCTGCACGTACGGCTAGGCACGTCGTCGCAGAGGGCTGGCGGCACGCGGTCCGTCGGACTGGGTGAGATTGCAGAATCCGCGCGAATCCGGCCGAGATTGTGCAGTTTCTCCCGTGACATGGGACAAACGGGGGAGGGAGGGGGCTAGGGGCGGCGGTCGCGCATGAGGGACTCCTGGACGACGGAGGCTACGAGGACGCCCTTCGTGTCGTAGAACAGGCCGCGAGCGAGGCCGTGGCCGCCGTTCGCGACCGGAGTGTCCTGGGCGAAGAGCAGCCACTCGTCGACGCGCACCGGCGCATGGAACCACATCGCATGATCAATTGAGGCAAGTTGCAGGCTGTCCCTGAGGCTGTGGTGGGGCGCCAGGGCCGTGCCCACCATCGTGAGATCGGAGAGGTAGGTGAGCGCGCACGCCTGGATGAGGGGATCGTCGGGCAGCGGCTGGGTGATGCGCACCCAGGTCGTGCGCTCGTATCGGTCATCGATGAGCGGCAGGGTCTCATGCTCGGCCTCGACGAACCGAAGCTCGAACAGCTGCTCCTCGGGATAGTCCAGGCGCCTGCGCTCGCGGACCTCGGACGGCACGGTGTCGGAGATGCGTGACCCGGGGAGCGACGACGGGGCCGCGACGGTCGGCGCATTGAACTGATGGGCAGGGCCAGGGTCGGTCAGGGCGAATGACGCCGTCATCATGAAGATGGTCTCGCCCTCCTGCACGGCTCGCACGATCCTCGTTGAGAATGACCGCCCGTCGCGTGGCCGGTCTACGAGGTAGGTGATGGATTCCTTGGTGCGGCCCGGGCGCAGGAAGTAGCCGTGGAGTGAATGGACGTGGCGGCCCGGATCGCCGATCGTGGCCCCGGCTGCCATGAGCGACTGCGCGGCAATCTGCCCGCCGAAGGCGCGCATGGGCGCACCCGAGTGGCAGATGCCGGTGAAGATATCCCGGTCGATCGGCACGAGGGTGAGGCGATCGATGAAGTCGTGGTCGCCGGTTCCGTCCGTCATGGCGCCGATCCTACGGATGCGCCTCGGTGACAACGGAAGCGTCGGCTCTGACCGCGGCCCTATTGTGAGGCTATGGACAGGGTGCGGACATGAGCGACGTGTGGGTCAATATTGCCGTCGTCCTGTTCTTCATCCTGCTCGGCGGGTTCTTCGCAGCGGCAGAGCTGGCCCTGGTCTCGCTGCGCGACAGCCAGGTTCAGCGGCTCAGCGAGCAGGGCCTCCGGGGCCGTCGGCTTGCTCAACTCACATCGGACCCGAACCGATTCCTAGCCGCCGGCCAGGTCGGGGTCACCCTCGCCGGATTCATCTCGGCGGGCTTCGGCGCCTCGCGGATCGCGCCGAGCCTGGAGCCCGTACTCGTGGGCTGGGGGCTTGGCAAGGGCGCATCGGAGACCATCGCCTTCATTCTCGTGACAGTGGTCATCGCCTACGTATCGCTCGTGCTCGGCGAGCTCGTTCCCAAGCGAATTGCGCTCCAGCGGGTCGAGAAGGTTGCCCTGTTCGTCGCGGCTCCGGTCGACCTCATGGCCAAGGTGTTTCGACCCTTCATCATCGCGCTCTCCTGGGCGTCCGATGCGATCGTCCGCCTGTTCGGGGTCGACCCAACCGCCGCGAAGGAGCAGATAAGCGGCGAGGAGCTCCGCGATCTCGTCGCCGCACACGAGGATCTGAGCGTCGAGGAGCGCGAGCTCATCGACGATGTCTTCGCGGCGGGCGATCGCGAGCTGCGCGAGGTCATGGTCCCGCGCACCGAGGTCGAGTTCCTCGACGCCGACCTGCCGATCTTCAAGGCCGTCAAGGTGGTTGCCGCCCGCCCGCACTCCCGTTATCCGGTGGCGCGCGATTCGACCGACGATGTGGTCGGCTTCGTCCACATTCGCGACATCCTCAACCCCGAGCTCGCCGAGCGGTCGATTCGCGTCGGGGAGCTCGTCCGTCCGGTCACGGCATTCCCGGGCACGAACGGCGTGCTGAGCACGCTCACCGAGCTGCGCCGGCTGCGCCAGCACCTCGCCGTCGTCGTCGACGAGTACGGCGGCACCGCCGGCATCGTCACGATGGAGGATCTCGTCGAGGAGCTCATCGGCGACATCAAGGACGAGTACGACCTGGTCCAGCATCCGCAGACGGCCAGGTCGTTCGGGGTCACCACCCTCGATGGCCTCATGAACATCGAGGACTTTCACGAGGAGACGGGAATCGAACTGCCCGACGGACCCTACGAGACGGTGGCCGGGTTCGTCGTCTCCCGAATCGGCAGCCTGCCGGTGCTCGGCGACTCGGTTATCGAAGCGGGGCATCGATTCGAGGTCCTCGAGCTCGATGGACGACGCATCGCACGGGTGCGCATCGCGCCCCTGGCGGGCGATGCGGGCGAGGGCGACCGGCTGACGGCGGATGGGCCGGCCTTGGGAGGATAGGGCCATGGCACCCTCCGCAGCCCGGCCCCCGCGCGTCCTGTCCGGAATCCAGCCGACCGCCGATGCATTCCACATCGGCAACTACCTCG
>JBMOKH010000421.1:0-1594 GCA_049315365.1 Candidatus Nanopelagicales bacterium | reverse complement strand
CGACGGCCGACAGGGCATCATTCGCGTGGTGCTGAAGTACGGCGTCCGCGGTGAGAACATCATCAACGAAATCCGCCGCGTGTCGAAGTCGGGACGCCGAACCTATTCGCCGGTTGGGGATCTTCCCCGTCCGCTGCAGGGCCTCGGTATCTCGATCGTTTCGACGAGCAGCGGAATCATGTCCGATCGCAAGGCCCGTGAGCAGCGCGTCGGCGGCGAAGTCGTCGCCACCGTCTGCTGATTCGGATTGCTGATTCGGTCTGCTGATTGGTGTGAGGTTTGGTTCGCGCATCGGCCAGCGGTTCGGTTCGCGAGTCGGTTTGCGAAGTGCGTAGTGATCCGTCGAAGTAGTCGTCGGATCCTTCTAAGAGTGCAGAGTCCGACAGGAGCAAGTCATGTCGCGCATCGGTAAGAAGCCCATTCTCGTCCCCGGCACCTGCAAGGTCGCTGTGAACGCCAACACCCACGAGGTCGCGATCACTGGACCCAAGGGTGACACCCTCAAGGTCGTCTATCGCCCCGAGATTTCTGTTGTCTGGAACGAGAAGGAGCGCCAAATCGTCTGTTCGACCGACATGGCGCGCCTCGACGAAGGCAACCGGAAGGCGTACTGGGGTACCACCCGCGCCAATCTCAACAACTGCATCAAGGGCGTCACCGAGGGATACTCGGAGAAGCTCGAGGTTGTCGGTGTCGGTTACTCAGTGAAGGTCAACGGCAAGAAGCTCGACCTGAAGCTCGGGTACGCCAACCTGATTACGCTGATGATCCCACTCGGGGTCAAGGTCGATATCACGACCGAAGGCGGTATCTTCGTGAACATCAGCGGTGCGGACCGCCAGCGCGTCGGCGAGTTCGCCGCAGCCATCCGTTCGCAGCGCAAGCCCGAGCCATACAACGGCAAGGGAATCAAGTACTTCGGTGAGACCATCATTCGCAAGCAAGGCAAGGCGACCGGCGGCTAATGCCACGGGTTGCGGGTTCTGAGATGAATCCGTGTACCGTCAGGTCTCCCGACCAGGCATTCCGACAGTTGACCGCAAGAAGCTAGAAGGCAGCAAACCATGAATCGCACGACCAACAAGCGCGTCCGACGAGCCCGCCGCAAGCAAGGAATCCGCAAGGACATCCTCGGCCTGCCCGATCGACCGCGTCTATCCGTGTTCCGCTCCCTGAACCATGTTTACGCGCAGGTGATTGACGACCTGACCGGCAAGACCCTCGCGTCGGCAAGCACGCGCGACAAGGGATTCCCGGATAAGGGCGCGAAGATGTCCGAGGCTACCGCCGTCGGCAAGCTCGTCGCCGAGCGCGCGAAGGAGAAGGGCGTTTCGAAGGTTGTTTTCGACCGCAATGGTTACCTCTATCACGGTCGCGTGAAGGCGCTGGCAGACGGCGCGCGCGAGGCCGGACTTCAGTTCTGATCGATTCCGCTCCCGCTCACGCGCTATGACAGCGCGAGGCGATTGAAGACTGGTTCAAGCTATGGCAGAGATCATCGACGAATCCTCATCCATCGAGTCGACTACGGTCGGCGTTTACCGCACCTCGTCGACCGTCGCAGGCGGTCGCCGCTTCAGCTTCTCGGCGATGG
>JBMOKH010000420.1:0-1597 GCA_049315365.1 Candidatus Nanopelagicales bacterium | reverse complement strand
CGGCCGCAGATGAATCGGTCGAACCCCTCGGTCGCGTGCTTGTGATACGCCTGGAAGTAGACCTCGCCGGTGCCCTCGTCGCCGTCGACCGAGAGGTTGACCTGGCCGAGGAGGTGCTGGGTGTCGCTGTACGCCGAGAGGGCCTTCATCGCCATGCCCGCCATCTCGTCGGGGCCGCCCGTGAACGAGCCGTAGTGGGTGGTGGCGTCATCGGCGAAGATGCTGCGCAGGAGCGCGGCATCGGCTCGATCGAGACCACGCATGTACGTGGCCGAGAGTGCGCGCAGCTCGTCGCCGTCGAGGAGCCGCTGAAGGCGGGCAGGATCGATCTCGGTCATGGCGTGATCACGCATTCCATGTGGCCGAACCCGGAGTCGGCCGCATCATCGAGGTTCACGCACGTGGCGAACTGCTCGGCCCAGGCATCGGGCCGCTGGACGAACCAGCCGGCGGGATCCTCGACCTCGACCGGATGGGTGACGCCCCAGACCTCGCCGTCGTGGAACTCCTCCCCGCGGTAGACGCCGCGACCTAGGCCGTCCGCGAAGCCATCGTGGTAGCCGCCGCCCTGCAGGTACACGGGCCAGCCGACCGGGGTGTTGCGGAATCGATCGACGGTGCCGTCGGGGCGAGTGAGCGAGATCGTCGATTCCTTCAGGCGCGGGAAGCCGTCGATGCGCTCGTGCGTCACGGCGGCGTCGGCATATGACCACCATTCCTGCGCAGGGTCACCCGGGATCACGATGGTCTCGAGCTGATTGAAGGAGCCGTCGGGCTGCTGGTGGAACTGCCAGAACATGACGCGATCGGGCATCTTGAACATGGTCCACTGGCGCATGGCGAACCCGCGGCGCGGATCCTTGCCGACCTCGGGCGCAACGCCGGCATTCCTGCCGCCGGTGCGTCCCATGCCCCAGGAGTGATCGCGGACGCCGACCCAGCTCTCGGGGGAGACCGACAGCGTGCGGCCCCCGGCGGTGATCGTGCCCGTGACGTCCAGGCACTGGTCGTAGTTGTTGCGCGTGTACGCCTTGCGCCCGCCTGAGTAGCGGACGATCTCCTCCTCGAGGTACGGCTCGTGCAGCGCCACCCATTCGAGGTCGTAGCGGATTCCGTAGGGGTTCTCGTCGCAGGTGAGGCGCAGGCGCTTCATGGGCTCGAGGATGTCGAGGGCGAGGGGGCCGACCCGAAGGTCGTCGATGGCCGGGCGGAGCCGCCGCGACCAGCGCACGTTGTGCTGGCGGCCATCGACGGTGACGCAGGCGAAGCCGTCGATGACGTCGGTGTTCGAGTAGAGGCGAAGTCCGGCGAACAGGCTGGTGCCGGTCTCGCGATCGCCGAGCGTGAAGTAGTAGCCGTCACTCCAGTTCGGGGAGTCGCTCGCGACGGAGTTGAACGTTCCGGTGGTCTGATGGCGCGGGAACTCGTCAAACGCGGTGAGGCGTTGATTGCTCATGGTCGAAGCGTAGCGGCGACTGCCAATCTATGGGACAAAATGTCCCACAAAGGCACGATTGCGGATATGGTTTCCGCATGGACACCCTCATCCTCGGCGGAAGCACATTCGTCGGACGTCGGATAGTCGAGCAGTTGCACG
>JBMOKH010000120.1:0-6987 GCA_049315365.1 Candidatus Nanopelagicales bacterium | reverse complement strand
TCGGGGCGTCAGTTCACCCTGAACGAGGGTAATCCGATGTGCTTTGACATCGGCAACGGCGCGACCGTCCTCACCACGACCATCAATGGCGCGACGGCGACCATCGAGGCCTACTGCGATCCGTCCAGCGGCAAGGCCTGCAAGTCGTCCGACGTGCTGAAGTACGGCGGCAACCTCAAGGTCACCCTGCCAGGCAAGGGGAGCCTCCGCCCGACCCAGATCTGGATCGAGACATTCGGCAATAAGAACCTCAGCGCCCAGCAGTTGGTCCAGATCGCCAAGGGCCTGGCTCCTGTCGGGTAGCGCACCCGACCCGGCCCGGCGCAGGGCGGGCCAGGCCGGAGTCATCGACGAGGCTGATCTCGGCAGGGCCGCCGAGCAGGTCATCACCGCGCTCGCCGGTCCGGGTGCGACCGTTCGCGCCGATCAGCTCGAGGCAGTCCGGGTCCTCGTCTGCGATCGGCGTCGCGCCCTTGTCGTCCAGGCCACCGGCTGGGGTAAGTCGGCGGTCTACTGGATCGCCGCCCGGGCGGTTCGTGACGCGGGGTCGGGCCCGGTCCTCGTCGTATCTCCGCTGCTGGCTCTCATGCGCGATCAGGTCGCAGCGGCCTCACGGGCCGGCCTGCGGGCAGTCACGCTCAACTCGTCCAATGTCGACGACTGGACGTCCCTCGAGCGCGACCTCGCGTCGGGCTCAGTCGATGTCGTGCTCGTCAGCCCCGAGCGGCTCGCGAGCCCGAGATTCGTCGATGAGGTGCTCGCCCCCCTCATCGAGAGCCTCGGCCTGCTCGTCATTGACGAGGCGCACTGCATCTCGTCGTGGGGGCACGACTTCCGGCCCGACTACCAGCGGATCGCCGCGCTGCTGCTCGCGAACCCGCAGTTGCCCGTCCTCGCGACCACGGCCACCGCAAACGCCCGGGTCACCGCCGACATCGCCGCCCAGCTCGGCGACGCCACCTTCGTCCAGCGCGGCGAGCTCGCCCGGACCTCCCTTCGTCTCTCGGTGCTCCCCGGGCTCTCGCCGATCGAGCGCTACGCCTGGGTCGCCGACGCCATGGGCCTGCTCGAGGGCTCGGGAATCGTCTACGTCCTCACCGTCGCCGAGGCGACGAGGCTCTCGGGATTCCTCGCATCGCGCGGCTTCGCCGTCGCTGAGTACTCGGGGCAGTTGGAGCCGGCCGAGCGGGCACGCGTCGAGGATGCGCTGCGCCGCAATGAGCTGAAGGCGGTGGTCGCAACGAGTGCCCTCGGCATGGGGTACGACAAGCCGGATCTCGCGTTCTGCCTGCACGTCGGGTCGCCGAGCTCCCCCGTCGACTACTACCAGCAGGTGGGCCGGGCGGGCCGGGCGCTCGACGAGGCTGTCGTCACCCTCCTGCCGGGCCGGGGCGACGAACGGCTGTGGGAATGGTTCGCAACGGCGTCGGTGCCCGATCCGGTCGAGGCGAACGCCGTCCTCGCGGCCCTCCGCGATGCCCCTGGCCCGGTGAGCGTCATCGCCCTCGAGACCTCCACGGGTGTCCGGCGCTCACGGGTCGAGCTCCTCGTCAAGGTGCTCGCCGTCGATGGTGCGGTGACACGCTCCGTCGACGGCTGGTCGGCGAGCGGCCTGCCCTGGAGCTACGACGACGCGAAGTACGCCGCCCTCGTCGAAGCGCGCAGGGCGGAGGCCGACCTCATGCGCTCCTACGCCGACGCCTCGACCTGCCTCGAGACACTGCTGCGCCTAGCGCTCGACGACGCTGTAGGCGAGGCGGCGAGATGCGGCCGGTGCTCGGTCTGCATCGGTGCCCTGCCGGCCGCGCTCCCGCGCAGCCCGGGCCGCGAGGCCCTGGAGGCGGCCACCGCTTTCCTTCGCGGGCTCGACACCGTGATCGCGCCCCGCAAGCTCTGGCCCGGCGGACTCACCGGACGCAGCGGCCGCATCAGCCCAGGGCTTGCGATTGCCGAAGGCCGGGCGCTGGCATTCGCCGACGATCCGGCATGGACGGACGTCGCCGGGCTGCTCGCCGACGGCAGCGACGACAAGGACGCCCCGGACTGGGTCCTTGATGGGCTCACCGCCGTACTCACCCGCTGGCGATCATCCTGGCCGGCCCGCCCGATCGCGGTGGCCGCCATTCCCTCCGCGCGACGGCCCCGGTTCAACGAGTCCCTTGCGGCCGGGCTCGCGGAAATCGGTCAGCTCACCGTGATTGAGCCCTTCGAGATCAGCGGGCCCCGCGCCCCTTCCAGCCTGTCGCCGGCGGCGCGCGCCCGGACCGTCGAGTCGCGAATGCGCCTGCGTGCCGGGGTTGCCGTACCCAGCGGGCCGGTCCTCCTCGTCGATGACACCCTTCGCACCGGCTGGACCATGACGATCAGCGGGGCGCTCCTGCGCGAGGCCGGGGCCACCGCAGTGCTTCCCCTCGTCGTGCACCAGCGGCCGTGAGCCGGCCACAATTGCGTATCCGGCGGAGCGCGCTCAGGCTACTTTTCCCGCGTACCGCTGGCGGGCTGCCTCACCTGACGTTCCGACAAAGGATCCGATAGCGGACCAGCTCATTCCTGATGCGCGTGCCGTGCTGATCGCCTCGATGATGTGGCGCTCGGCATCGGAACGCTCCTGAACTGCCGCCCGGAGCAGGGCAACAGCAGCGGGGTCGAGTTCCTGAGCGTCGGTTGGTTCGTAATCTTCAAAGCGCGCGGCGAGCTCATCGGCGTGCTGCAGGATCTCGTCAACTGTGCGTGGCATCGTCATCACCTCAGAAACTTCTCGCGTGCTCGCATAGCGTGCACGATCACCATGGCTACGTCGCTCTCCACGTAGCCAACTTCCAGGATTATCGCCGCCGAATTAGCTCCGATCATCATCGTGAAGCCATCGCCTAGATCCCATACCCGCAAGGGGTTACGGTACGCGTGGAGGATGTCTTCTCGCTGCAGTCCATGCTTGAAAGCCGAGGGTGCAATGATCGGTTCAACAACCACCATTACAAGATAACTTGGAACTTTGCCTCATGCAAGGGGCGATCCGCGCCCGGCGTCAGATGAGCGCCCCTACCTCCGTCATCTGTCGACGAGCAGTCTGCAGGGCCTTCAGGTACCGATTCGCGTCCGCTCGATAGGTGGGAGCGGTGATCGACAGGGCCCCGACCGCGACCGCCTCATTCGTGAAGAGCGGCACCGCGATGCTCATGTAGCCCAGCGCGGTCTCCTCACGCTCGACCGCGAAGCCGTCATGGCGCACCTGCTCGATCTGCCCGACCAGGGCGCGGGGGGAGGTGATGGTGAAGCGAGTCATGCGCGGCATTGCCCGGCTCGCGACCTCGTCGAGGAGCTCACCGGACCCGAAGGCCATGAGGACCTTCCCGGTGGCGGAGCAGTGCAGGTGGGTGCGCCCCGCGAACTTCGACTGACGCGGCGATTGCCGGTAGCCGTTCGCGCGCTCGACGAACAGGACCTCGTGGCCCGCGAGCACTGCTAGGTGCACCGTCTCGTGCGTCTCAGCGTGGAGGTCGGCCATGAACGGCCTCACGTTGTCGCGCAGTACCCGGACCCTCGGCACCCGCGAGCCGATCTCGTAGAGGTGGATGCCGAGCTGGTACTCGAATTCGTTTCGCTCCAGGACACCCCAATCGAGGAGCTCCCGCGCCAGGCGATGCACGGATGTCTTCGAGATGCCCGTGCGGCGCGACAACTCTGAGAGAGACAGCGAGTCGTCGTCGGGTCCGAATGCGTCGATGATGAGGCGCACCTTGCCGATGACGCTGTTCGAGCCGTCGATCAAGCGATCCGAATCCCCCTCGGCGGCGTCCGGCATTGCGTCCTCGTTGACCATAGGCCTTGATTCTTACCACGAACGGTCTCAAAGTGAGAACCTTTGGGTTACGGTCCGATTTCGATCTCGGGGGGCTGTCTTGCTCAGCGATCCACCTCGATGGAGTTCACCCCATCCGTGCATTAGACATCCCCTGTCAGGCAGCACGTGGGGACGACGATGGAGGACGCGGCGCGATGGACGGGCACCAGGAGACAACCTCGTGGGCAGATGCCCGCGACGCCAAGATCGACCTGCGCGGCCCCGATCGCACGGTGAACCGGTTGCTCATCGCCGCTGCGGCGGCGTTCGGTGACTCGATCGCCCTCACGGACGGAGTCACCTCGGTCTCCTATGCCGACCTGCCCGATTGGGCCGCACGCGCGGCCGGGGGCCTGCAGGCTGCAGGCGTAAATCCGGGTGACCGGGTTGTCGTGGTCTCTGCGAACCGGCTCGAGGTTCTCGAGGTCTTCCTCGGCTGCTCGTGGCTCAATGCGATCTTCGTCCCGCTCAATCCTGATTCGCCCATCGAGCAACTCGCGACCTTCCTGCACTACATCGAGCCAAAGGCCATCCTCGCCGAGGCCGCCTGCATCACGTCAGTTGAGGAGGCGAACGGGGCGCAGCGCGACAGCACCATCCGGGTCGGCCAGATCGGCGACGGCGCCGCCAGCGATGCCGCGTGGCTCTGGGGTCCCGGCGATGCCAATGACCTGACTCCGTCCGATCCCTCCAGCCCGCTCGCGATCCTCATGACGTCGGGCACGACCGGCGTCTCAAAGGGGGTCGTCTGCCCCCACGGGCAATTCATCCAATGGGGGGACTCCGTGGGGGGCCTGCTCAACCTGACCCCGAGCGACATCGCCTACACCTGCCTTCCCCTCTTCCACACCAATGCGCTCAACGGCGTCATCCAGAGCCTCATCCACGGCTCGAGATTCCACATCGGCGGGCGCTTCTCGGTTTCACGCTTCTGGGAGCGAATCCGGGACGCCGAGGCGACCGTCACGTATCTTCTAGGCGCCACGGTGAGCATGCTGCTCACCCGCCCGCCCAGCGATGACGACCACAGCCACCGCGTGTCCCGGATACTCGCCCCCGGCACGACGACCGGCGTGGTGACCGAGTTCGAGCGGCGTTTCGGGACGGTGCTCATGGAGGGCCATGGCATGACGGAGACGAACCTCTCCATCGCACCCCCGCCGAAGGAGCGAAGGCTCGGCTTCATGGGCACCGTGGTGAAGGGCTTCGAAGCGGTCGCCGTTGATGAGAACGGACTTGAGGTGGCGGACGGCACTCCCGGAGAGCTCCTGCTCAGGACGAGCATTCCGAGCGCATTCAGCCTCGGTTACTGGCGCATGCCAGAAGTGACGGCCGAGGCCAATCGCGGTGGCTGGTTCCACTCCGGGGACCGTGTCGTGCTCGAGCAGGGCTGGTTCCGCTTCCTGGACCGCATCAAGGACGTCATCCGCAGGCGCGGCGAGAACATCTCCGCCTGGGAGGTCGAGCAGGTACTCGACATGATTCCGGGTGTCATTCGGTCTGCCGTCATCCCCGTGCCCTCCGAGTTCGGGGAGGATGAGGTCATGGCATTCATTCGGGCGGATGGCTATGGTGCGGGCGACTTCCGCGCCATCATCGATGCCTGCGAGATGCGCCTGCCGCGCTATGCGGTCCCGCGCTACCTCGACTACGTGACCGAGTTCCCCCTCACGGACACCGGCAAAATCCGCAAGCACGAACTGCGAGCGAGGGGCGTCACCGACACCACCTGGGATGCCACGGAATACCGGGCATCCCGGAGCCGATGAGCATCGAAATCGGGGCATGGATCACCGGGGTCGGGCAAACGCCCTACCTGAGGAAGCCCGACGCCGACCTCACGACCGAGGCCCTGCTTGCCGATGCAGCCGAGGCAGCGCTCAAGGAGGCGGGCCTTCGAGCAAGCGATGTCGACGGCCTCGCCGTCGCGTCCTTCACCCTTGCACCGGACCGGGCAATCGACCTCGCCGCGAAACTCGGGCTGCGCCTGCGCTGGATCATGGACTCAGGACTCGGTGGCGCCTCAGGGGTCGACATGCTCCAGCACTCATCCGCAGCGGTGCGCGCCGGCGATGCGCGCAACATCCTCTGCCTCGGGGGCGACTGCTTCACCGGCGATGCGTTCACCAGGCTCATCACCGCGTATAACCGATCGATGATCGAGGACTTCGAGGGGTTCAGGGCCTTCGGCCCCAACGCAATGTTCGCCCTCCTCACGAGCCTGCAGATGTCGAGGCTGGGCTTGGATCGCTCCGACTACGGTGCGCTCGTCTGCCGGCAGCGCGAGTCCGCTGCCGCGTTCAATCCGAATGCTGCCTACCGCACGCCGCTCACCATCGACGAGTACCTAGCAGCCCCAGTCGTCGCCGATCCGCTCACCATCTTGGACTGCGTGCCGGTAGTCTCCGGCGCGAACGCCATCACCGTGGGCGGTGCCCCATCGGGGGCGTCACCCGTGCGGATCGCGTCCGTCAAGGCCTCCTACAACCACGACAATCACCTCGGCGACGGCCTCACCACCGGGCTCCGCGAGGCGGCCGGCGCCCTCTGGGAGGCCACGGGATGGGTCCCCTCCGAGATCGACGTTCTCTCCCTCTATGACGACTACCCGGCGGTGGTCGTCGCCCAGCTCATCGATGCCGGGTTCATCGAAGTCGGGTCCGCCGGCCAAGAAGACACCTCAACGGCACTGCGCAACCTGCTTCTCAGCGACCTCGCGATCAACTCATCGGGGGGCCAATTGTCCGCCGGGCAGTGCGGTGCCGGCGCCGGGTTGCACGGAGTCGTCGATGCCTGCCGGGGTCTTGTCAGGCTTGGCCGTGGCGGTCGGGCCTTCGTCGCGGGCTACGGGATGGTCGTCCACAGATTCGGGGCCTGCTCGAACGCGGCCGCGCTGGAGATCGCATGAGCGCCGCGATCATGCCCGCTTGCGTGGCATGCGGCTGGCAGGGACGACCTCGCCGAATCTGGTGCCCGCGCTGCGGGGGAGCCGCATGGGCCGACGTGCCCCTGCCTGAGGCCACGGTCGTTGCGACCACGCAGGTCCGCCGGCATGTCGGGGGCGTCGTCGATCCGCCGGAGGTCGTCTGCCTCGTCACCACCGACGATGGCGCCACGTTCATCGCCCGTTGCGATGACGCCGC
>JBMOKH010000419.1:0-1605 GCA_049315365.1 Candidatus Nanopelagicales bacterium | reverse complement strand
GCCCGGGCCGCAGACCTTGCCTTGTCAAGGCTTACGAAAGTGACTTACGACACCCAGAAAATGTTTCCCAAAACTATTGACACAGCCCCTGTTTTCCTGTATTGTTTACCTATAAGCAAATCCACCTAAACGATTGGAAATCATCATGGCACATATGCTTGAGCAGTATGGCGACATGGCTTCATTCGCATCCCTTCGCCAGCCTGCATGGCACGGCCTTGGCACTATCCTGACTGACGAGGTGACCACGCTTCAGATGCTTGAGGCTGCACACCTTGACAAGTGGAATGTGCGCTGCGAGGAAGTTATGCTTCCTGCACGTTCACACCGCAACTACTTCGCTACCGTTCGCACCAACCCGTTTGACGGTGGCGATGACGTGCTTGGCGTCGTGGGTGAGCGTTACAAGGTTCTCCAGAACGAGGATCTGTTTGCCTTTGGCGACAACATCCTTGACGGCGCACGGTGGGAGACTGCTGGCGCTATCAAGAATGGCACGGTCGTGTTTGGCTCCCTCGCCCTTGAGCGTGAGTCGATCATCGACAAGGATGGCGTTGGCGATAAGGTCAACACCTATCTGCTCGTCCATACCTCGCACGATGGTTCGCTTGCTATTCAGGCGAGCATCACGCCCGTTCGTGTTGTCTGCCAGAATACGCTGAACATGGCGGTGGGTGCTAAGGGTAGGTCTGCCAAGCAGTCTTTCCGCATCCGTCACACCGCTACCGTTGCAGGCAAGATCACGGCAGCACGCGAGGCGCTTGGTCTGGCACACAAGTACATGGATGAGTTCGACATCCAAGCGCAGGCAATGTTTGAGCAGTTCGTTACTGCTGACAAGTTCTTTGATATCGTCAAGGCTGCCTACCCTGAGCCTGACGCTGATGTCAAGGGCGCACTCACCAAGTGGACGAGCAAGGTTGACACCCTGTTCGACATCTGGAATGGTCCCACCAACGTGGGCATCAAGGAAAGTGCTTGGGGTGCGTACAACACGCTGACTGAGCGGCTTGACTGGTATCGCAATCCTCGCGGTGGCAACGCTGAGAGTGTGCTTGCGGCTGCTAGTGGTTTCGACGCAGCGACCAACGCTGAGAAGAATCGCCTGCTTGGCATCGTGAAGGAACTCGCCTTCGCATAGCATGGTATCCTGAGCATGATATAAAACTGCTCATCTTCTCCACTCGCCCAACGGCAGGGCAACACGCTGTTAACGTGTACGGTCTTGGTTCGAATCCAAGGTGGAGAGCGCAAGGGGGTGGAGCACGGTGGCTGTGCTGCTGACTCTTAATCAGTAGGTCGTGGGTTCGAATCCCACCACCCCCACAAAGATCGGCCCGGGCCGCAGGCCCAGCCCCGTTTACGACAGCCATTAAGGATTCCCCAAAAAACTTCCCCAAACCTATTGACTTTCCCCCATCCATCCTGTAAACTGGCGCTATGACAAACGAGACAATGACTACAGCGGAAATGCAAGAACTCTATGAAGTTCTGGGCTTTGAAGCCTATATGTGCATCGTCAAGCGCAAGTCAGATGGTGTGACTGGCGTACTTTACTTTGACCATGCACCTCGTGTATACTACAACTTCCGACCAGTATAGGAG
>JBMOKH010000007.1:0-28945 GCA_049315365.1 Candidatus Nanopelagicales bacterium | reverse complement strand
ATCGGGCCCTACTACGTCGAGCCGACCGTCCTGGAAAACGTCAGCATGGAGATGTCCCTCTGCGACGAGGAGACCTTCGGCCCGGTCGTCGCGCTGTACCCGGTGGCGTCCGACGAGGAGGCGATCACGGCGGCGAATGCCTCGTCCTACGGGCTCAATGCGGCGGTGGTGACCCGCGATCATCGGCAGGGCCGCCGGATCGCCGCCCGGCTCCGCGCGGGCACGGTCAACGTGAACGAGGGGTACGCGGCAGCGTGGGGGAGCACACGCGCTCCGATGGGGGGCATGGGTGATTCCGGCATGGGCCGACGGCACGGCGACGAGGGACTGCTGAAGTACACAGAGCCGCAGACGGTCGCCCATCAGAGGTTTCTCGGATTCGGTGCCCCATTCGGGTGGTCGGATGAGCGCTGGGGCGAGACACTTGCGTGGGCCGTCGGGGCCTTGAAGCGGCTGGGCCTGAAGTAGGCCCGAGAACTGCGGGAGGAAGCATGTCGGACGTAGACGTCGCGATCATCGGGTCGGGCTTCGGCGGGTCCGTGTCCGCCCTGCGGCTCACGGAGAAGGGCTATCGGGTGTCGGTCTTCGAGGCTGGCCGCCGGTTCGCAGATGCAGACCTCCCGAAGACCTCGTGGCGGCTGCGTTCGTTCCTGTGGGCGCCGCGCCTCGGACTGACGGGGATCCAGCGGATCCACATCCTCAAGGACGTCGTGGTCCTCGCAGGCGCCGGTGTCGGTGGAGGTTCGCTGAACTACGCGAACACCCTCTACGTCCCGCCCAAGCAGTTCTTCGACGACGTGCAGTGGTGCCACATCACCGACTGGGCGCAGGAGCTCGCACCGCACTATGACCAGGCCTCGCGCATGCTCGGCGTCATCGACAACCCGCTCATGACCCGCAGCGACCTCATCATGAAGGCGATCGCCGACGACATGGGCGTCGGCCACACGTTCCGGCTAACGCCGGTCGCGGTCTATTTCGGCGACGGCCCCGGCGTCACGCGCGAGGATCCGTTCTTCGGGGGAGCCGGGCCATCCCGCACGGGCTGCACCCACTGCGGCTCATGCATGACGGGGTGCCGGATCGGCGCGAAGAACACCCTGCCGAAGAACTACCTCGCGCTCGCCGAGGGCGCTGGCGCCACCGTCCACCCCCTCACGACCGTTGTCGCGATCGACGAGCAGCCAGGAGGCGGGTTCGTCATCACGACCGAGCGCACGGGTGCTTGGATCAGGCGCCGCCGCCGCACGTTCACAGCAGATCACGTCATCATGGCCGCTGGTACCTACAACACCCAGCGGCTCCTGCACCGCATGAAGGATGACGGCCGGCTGCCGAACCTCTCTGCGGCACTCGGCCGACTCTCCCGAACGAACAGCGAGTCGATCCTCGGGGCCGTGGCGCGCTCCGCGGACAGCGACTACACCCAGGGCGTCGCCATCACCTCCAGCTTCTTCCCCGACGAGAGCACGCACGTCGAAGCGGTGCGGTACGGCAAGGGGTCGAATTCGATGGGCCTGTTGCAGTCGGTGCTCACGGTTCCGCAGGAGGGCAGGGCTCGCTGGCGCGTGTGGACGCGTGAGATGGTCCGGCAGCGTCGCCAGGCAGTGGCGCTGCTCAATGTGCATCGTTGGAGCGAGCGGGCCGTCATCTCCCTAGTGATGCAGGCGGTCGACAATTCGCTCACGCTCACCGGCGGACGTTCCCGGTTCGGGCGCTGGAAGCTCACGACCCGCAAGGACGAGTCGCGTCCGGCTCCGACCTACATTCCGGCGGCGGCCGATGTCGTTCACCGAATCGCCGACAAGATCGACGGGGTCCCCGGGAGCAACGTGTTCGAGAGCTTCGACGCGGCGATGACCGCGCACTTCGTCGGGGGCTGCGTCATCGCCGCCGATCCGGAGCACGGCGTCATCGACCCCTACCACCGTGCATTCGGGCATCCGGGGCTGCACATCGTCGACGGCTCGGCCATCACCGCGAACCTCGGAGTCAATCCGTCCCTCACGATCACGGCGCAGGCCGAGCGCGCGATGTCGATGTGGCCGAACAAGGGCGAGGCGGATCAGCGGCCCGCCCTCGGCGAGCAGTACCGGCCGGTGGATGCAAGCGCGCCGCGGAGCCCGGTCGTGCCGGCCGAGGCGGTCGGCGCCCTGCGCATCGTCGTCCATGGCACCTGACCGGCTGTTGCGTGACACGCCGACGAGGTCGGCCGACCGATCGCCGATCGTGAGGATTCCTCCATTCCGCAGCGGCGTGATCCTCGGTACGTTTCCATTGCCGGGTCTGCCGCTGATGGCTGAGCAGACTGGCCGCTGGCGCAGGGAGTGACACGACTCGTGGGGGGTTCGCGTCACTCCCTGCCCTTCGCACTATTCACGCTCATTCATCGATGGGGGCGACGAGGTGCGATTACCTGGCTGGCCGTGAGGTCACCGAGACCCTTGACGTTGATCGGCCCGGGGACAGGCGAATGCTCGGCGTCACCCTGGTACGTGCCCGGGAGAGGTCGGGTGGCACTGTCCACTCGGTGACGTAAGCCGCGTGCACTTCAGCGGTCGATCTCGCGCTCACGGAGAGCGGTGAGGCGGCCCAGCCCTCAGCGGGATTCAGGGGGGTTTGCGGGGTTTGCGGCCACTGCGGGCAGCCGAACCTCGAAGGTCGAGCCGTCGCCCGGGTTGCGTCGAGCAAGCACGCTGCCTGCGTGCCGCTCCACCAGGGTGCGGACGATGTGCAGCCCTAGGCCGCTGCCCTCGGACCCGAGGGCTGGTGCGGCCCGCACATAGGGCTCGAAGATGTCCACGTCCTGCGGGATTCCAAGGCCCTCATCGGTGATGGAGGTGACGATGTAGTCGTCCTCGCGCCACGTCGCGACCCTGATGGCTCGGCCCGACGGTGAGTACTTTGCAGAGTTCTCGAGCAACTGATCGACGATCTGACGATAGATGCTCGGCGGGCAGTCGGCGATGAGTCCACCGGCGGCCTCGAGCGAGATATCACAGTCCAGGGCCGCCTCGAAGGCGTGGACGCTGAGCGCGAGCAGCAGGCTGGTGTCGGCTGAAGATTGCTCGACGGGGTCGTCCCGGGCCTGCTCCCTGAGTTCATCGATGTCCTCATTGATTGCCGTGATGGCGCGGGCGATGATCGTCGAAACCCGTTCGGCGGCATGCTGCTTCGTAGTGGCGTCGAGCCCGATGTCGTCGCCTGCGAGGAGTTCGGCCCAGCCTGCAGCGGCCGAGAGGGGCGTCTTGATCTGATGCTCGTTCATTGCGAGCGTGTTCAGCCGTTGGGTGAAGCCGCGTTCCCGGGCCTCACGGGCGGACTCCTCGAGGGTGACATCGCGCACGATGAGGGTGATGAGCCCGGGTGCAACCGGCTCGGCTGCCAGATGGAGGGCTCGTGGGGCACCTTGGCCGTTCGTCGGGTGGATGAGGCGCTCCCGGCCGGCGTGAGCGTGATTGACCTCGTCGAGGAGGTCGTCGATAGTCCAGCCGAGTGAGGAGGTGTCAGCCTCCACGAGGGAGTCTCGACTGGGCCCTAGGAAGGTTTGGTCGAGGCCGCCGAGCACGGCGGCGATGCGCCAGGTTTCGGATTCGGTCTCGGTGTCCGAATCGAGTCGCATGGCGAAGGTGGCGTGCGGGCTTGCTTCGACGATGGCCCGGAGTTGCTCTTCGAGGGTCTTTGCTAGGAGGGCACGTCGAAGGAGCAGTCGCTGGGATCGAGTGCAGGTGATCATGAGGACGACGAGCGCCGAAAGAACAATAATGCCCACTATGAAGAGGGCGCTCACCGTTGAATCGATCCATGGGATTGACCATGCGTTCGGTAGCTGATGCGTCGACTGCACGGACCGTCACCCCGTTTCGCGAATAGGCGGGCTTTTCCGTTGCGCTCATCTCACCTCGAGAAGGGTTCGGATGCTCCCCGATCGATGCGCCCTTCACGTTAGGCGATCGCGACCCGACCGCAAGGAAGCGCACGCCGTTTGTGGAACTGTTGACCGGACCTGTCTGGTCAAAACTCCTTGTGCACCAGCGATTCGTTCATGGATCGCTCACGATCCCGTCCTACGGTCATTCCATGAGTCATGTGCTGCTCGTCGAGGATGACGCCGATCTCCGTGAGGTTCTTGGAGTCGCGTTCTCGTCGATCAATGGGTGGAACGTGTCGAGCGCCGCGACGGGACGCGCAGCTCTCGCCGAACTCGCTGGATCCGATCCGAGTCTCGTCCTCTGCGATGTGCATCTTGGCGACCACCTGGCGACCGACGTGATGAGCGCGGCAATCCAGTCGGGGATCCCGACCCTCGTGCTGACTGCGAGTCGCACCGATGATGCATTGACAGCTCTCATTCCATCCGGCGTGGCCGGGATTCTGGCAAAGCCGATCGATCCGCACGCCCTGTGCGAACTTAGCCGCGATCTCGTGAGCGAGTCGCTGGCGGGTGGCGTGTCGCCCGCAGGTCGAGTGGGCCTGCGGCCAGCAGCGGCACTTGAAGAGGATCCGCTCGTCTTCTCGTTCATGGCGGAAAGGCGCCCGCGCGTCGCGCGGGACGCGATGACCGCGCTGAGCGTCGGATCGGACTTGAGTCGCGCCGACGTTCATCGGCTCGTCGGCCGACTGTCGATGTACGGGCTGCATGAATCAGCCGAGGCACTGCGCGATGCAGAGGAGTCGATGGCGATCGGGCGCAGCGCAGCGGATGACTCAGTGAACGACAGCATCGTCCGGGCACGTGACGGACTCGTGGAGTTCATCGCGCGATCGTGATGAACGGAAACGTCCAATGGGGACCCAACTCGAAAGGAGCACGTGAAATGGGGAACGCAACGATTCTGGTGGTGGACGATGATCAAGACGTCCTTGACATCGTTCGACTGGGCTTGGAGGCCGACGGCTTCAGTGTCATCGAAGCCATGGATGGCGAGTCTGCGATCACGGCTTTCGAATCGCATCGACCCTCAGCGGTCGTGCTCGATGTCGGCATCGGTAGGCCCAATGGGATCGAGGTGTGCCGGTATGTCAGGGGGGTGAGCGCCGTCCCGATCATCATGCTCACGGCGAGACGTGACGAGGTCGATGAACTTGTCGCATTGGCTGCGGGCGCCGACGACTACGTCACGAAGCCGTTCAGCCCGCGAGTGCTTGCAGCAAGGCTGTCGGTCCGACTCGAGCACAGAGTCGAACTCGCCCCGTCGGAGGTGCTGCGCTTCCGCAACCTCGCGCTCGACCTTGAGGCGAGGAGTGTCACCGTCGACGGCGTCCCCATCGGGCTCACGCGGACCGAGTTCGAGATCCTCGCCCTGCTCCTCGGCCGACCGCGTCGGGTGTTCACCAGAGCGGAAATGATCGACGCGGTGTGGAGCCAGGAATGGTTCGGTGACTACCACCTCGTCGAGACCCACACGTCCCGGATGCGACGAAAGATCGTCGATGCGGGCGGGCCGCGCGTCGCGATCGCCGTGCGCGGGGTCGGCTACCGGCTCGCAGAGGACCTCGAGCAACTCGCCATCGCCTAGCACCCCCGTTTTGCCGTTTGTCCCATGAAGTGGGAGAACCGGGAGAATTTCGGCGGTTTTCGCTCCGATTCTGCTCGATGTCCCAGGTGCCGGATGAAATGACGGGAGGGGCGGGGCAGCGGTTGGTGAGGAGCCCGGTCGGCTGACGGGCGGGCCGCCGGTAGTCTGCGGTGCGATGTCCACTGAGCAGCCGGCGACGGCATTGAAGCCCGCGGGCGAGGCACCGCCCACGTACCTTGGCCGGGCCATCGCCGCCACGGCGTGCTGCTTCCTGCCCCTGGGCCTCGTCGCGGTGTACTTCGGTTGGCGCTCGGCGAGGGCGACGGAGAGCGGTGACCTCGACGGGGCGGCGCAATCCTCGAAGGTGGCGCGGCGATGGCTCATCGCGGCGGTCATCATCGGGGTGCTCCTCGATCTGCTGATCGTCGTGGCACTCGGACTGCTCGGGGCCTTCCCCTCCTCCGGCGCTCAATAGAGTTGCTGTCGTGGCAGACGCGCAGCAGACAGTCCTCGTCGTTGACTTCGGGGCTCAGTATGCGCAACTCATCGCCCGCCGCGTGCGCGAGGCACGGGTCTACTCCGAGGTCGTTCCCCATACGATCACCGCTGACGAGATGCGTCGCCGCAATCCGGCCGCGATCCTTCTCAGCGGCGGGCCGTCAAGCGTGTACGAGCCCGGCGCACCGCAACTCGACGCCGGGATCCTCAACCTCGGGGTGCCGGTGTTCGGCATCTGCTATGGATTCCAGGCGATGGCCCAGGCGCTGGGTGGCACGGTGGCGAACAACGGCCAGCATGAGTTCGGCGGCACGGCACTGCGCGTGATCGATCCCGGATCCCTATTCGACGGACTGCCGCCGGAGCAGGGCGTATGGATGTCGCACGGAGACTGCGTGACCCATGCGCCACCTGGCTTCGCGGTGACGGCATCGTCGCCGGGCGCCCCCGTCGCTGCATTCGAGAGCAGCGAGCGCCGGTTCGCCGGCGTGCAGTACCACCCTGAGGTGAAACACAGTGCATTCGGCCAGGCGGCGATCGAGAACTTCCTGTTCCGGATCGCGGGCCTGTCGCCGACCTGGACGATGTCCAATCTCATCGAGGATCAGGTCGCATCGATTCGCGCGCAGGTTGGCTCGGGGCGAGTGATCTGCGGGCTGTCCGGGGGAGTCGACTCCGCGGTCGCCGCGGCCCTCGTCCACCGCGCAGTGGGCGACCAGCTCACCTGCGTGTTCGTCGATCACGGACTGCTGCGCAAGGGCGAGGCCGAGCAGGTCGAGCGGGATTACGTCGCCGCAACCGGCATCACCCTCGTGGTCGTCGATGCGAAGCAGAAATTCCTCGAGGCGCTCGCCGGGGTCAGCGATCCCGAGACCAAGCGCAAGATCATCGGACGTGAGTTCATCCGGGTATTCGAAGAGGCGGAGCGCGGCATCATCGCCGCGGCGGGTGCCGAGGGCGAGAAGGTGGAGTTCCTCGTCCAGGGCACCCTCTACCCGGACGTTGTCGAGTCCGGCGGCGGCACCGGCACCGCGAACATCAAGAGCCACCACAACGTCGGCGGACTTCCCGAGGACCTCGAGTTCACGCTCGTCGAGCCGTTGCGCGCGCTGTTCAAGGATGAGGTGCGGCAGGTGGGCCTAGACCTCGGCCTCCCGCCCGAGATCGTGTGGCGGCACCCATTCCCCGGCCCGGGCCTTGCGATCCGCATCGTCGGCGCGGTCGATGAGGAGCGATTGTCGATCCTGCGTGCTGCCGATGCCATCGCGCGAGAGGAACTCACGAACGCCGGCCTAGACCGCGACGTCTGGCAGTTCCCGGTCGTCCTGCTCGCCGATGTCCGTTCCGTGGGAGTCCAAGGCGACGGACGAACCTACGGTCACCCGATCGTGCTCCGGCCGGTATCGAGCGAGGACGCGATGACTGCGGACTGGTCGCGACTGCCGTATGACCTTCTCGCGCGCATCTCGACACGCATCACCAACGAGGTCCGAGACGTCAACCGCGTTACGTTGGACATCACGTCAAAGCCTCCGGGCACGATCGAGTGGGAGTAATGCCATGCAGTTCCTCTACAACCTGATCCTGGTACTGCACTTCGTGGGCCTTGCCAGCCTGCTCGGCGGGTTCATCGTTCAGATGAGGTCGGCCGACAAGGGCGTGAATCCGGCTATGTGGCACGGTGCGCTCACCCAGCTCGTCACCGGCGTGCTCTTGGTGGGCATCGCCGAATCGGGTTCGCTCGAGGACGAGCCGCTGGACATGACGAAGATCTCGGTCAAACTGCTCATCGTGCTCGTCATCACCGTGCTCGCGTTCATCGGCCGCAAGAAGCAGCCGCCGCAGGTTCCGCTCTGGGGCATCATCGGGGCGCTCACCCTCGTGAACGTCGTCATCGCCGTCTTCTGGTAACGGTCGTCCAGGCGGGGCGAGGTCAGGCGGTGTCGACGACCATGAACGCCTCGGCGAGGCAGCCCTCGGGCAGGCCTGCCTCAGCGGCCTGCATCGTCATCCAGCCACGGATCCGACCGGCTAGGTCGTCCATGTGTGCGGTCTGGCTGGCGTGCGCCTCGAGGGCTGCCACCTTGCGGTCGAAGTGCTCGGTGGCATCGACGTAGTGGTTCGGGGTTGGCGTGCCGAACACCCAGACCTCTGGCACCGCCCAGTCGATCAGGCCCTCATCCTGGAGCAGGGTGGGGTGGGCGAATGGGTTTCGTGCGTCGGGGTACACGGCGAAGATCGCGGCCTCGCCTGCGGCGAGGTGATCGGGGTGCGAGGAGTAGATGCGGTTCCAGTTGCGGTCGGGTGACTGGATGAGCATGCGCTGCGGACGCACCTGGCGGATGACGCGGCTGATGTCGCGGCGAAGGTCATGGGTGACGGTGAGCTCCCCGTCGGTGTAGCCGAGGAATCGGACGTCGTGGACCCCGAGGATCTCACCGGCTGCGCACTGCTCGGAGCGCCGGATGCCGGGGATCTCGGAGCGAGGGACATCGTGGTCGGAGCCTCCGGCGTCGCCGTCGGTGATGATGCAGTACGTGACGGTGATGCCCGCGGCGGTGGCTGCGGCGATCGTGCCGCCGGCGCCGAAATCGACGTCGTCGGGGTGGGCCGTCACGACGAGGATGCGCTCGATCTGGGTGTCATCCAGCATGTGTTTCCTCACTGGCCCGCAGCGGATCCGGGCGATTCAAGTGACGTCAGGGTGAAGTGGGCGAGGAATCCCTCGGGCTCACCGCGCCACAGTAGTAACTTTCGCCACTTCCGTGACACCATAACAGGGTGCTTCCCCGCCGACTAGGGCATTCTGCCCTGCGCCGCCTGCTGCCCGGTACTCCGGGTCAGTTGATTGCGGGGCTCAAGCGGGGGTCGCTTCGCGGCGGGCTCAGGCGGGGTCCGGTGATCGCGGTCGTGTCACTGCTGGGCGCGGCACTCCTCCTTCCGCTCGCCAGCGCTGCCGACGGTCCGTCAGGCTGGCAGTCCTCGAACTGGACCGGAGTCGTTGCCGGGCCTCCTGTCCCCGGCACCGGGCTGCCCCCCGCCGTCGTCCCCGTCGGGACCACCCCGCTTCCGGCTGAGTACGACGTCGACCCGACTTACCAGGGTCAAGCCCAGTGCGACCCGTCGGTCAAGCCCGGGGCGCAGCGGCTCGCCGACCTCATCAAGGCGACCTACGGCGTTGATCAGACGGTCTGGATCCCGCGGGGCTGCAATGTGGGCGGGCAGAGCGAGCACAAGGAGGGCAGGGCCATCGATTGGATGACCGATGTGCGCAAGGCCCAGGAGCGAGCCAACGCGGAGGCCTTCCTCACGTGGCTGATGGGTCCGGATGCGACGGGCCGGCCCTATGGCAATGCGATCCGTCTCGGGGTCATGTACATCGGCTGGAACGACCGGATCTGGCGGGGCTACGAGATCGACCGCGGCTGGACCGAGCTCAAGGGCTGCTTCTCGAAGCCGGAGAAGTCATCCGACACGACCTGCCATCGAAATCACATCCACATCTCGCTCACCTGGGATGGCGCGACCGGGACCAACTCATTTTGGGACGGGTCAGCGGCCACCGCCCCATATTGCGCACGGAAGTCCTCGGGTGCGACGACCGCCGATGAGACGGTCAAGGGCGACATGATCGCGGTCGAGCCGGTGCGGGTCCTCAGCACCGCCGAGGGCCTTGGCATCGAGCAGCGCTGCCGACTGCAGCAGGACCGCTGGTCGGGCGACAGCCACCGGATCTTCGCGAATGTGCTCGGCCAGGGAGCGGTTCCCGCCACCGGGGTATCCGGCGTCAAGATTCGACTCACCGCAGTCCAGTCCAATGCCCCGTCGACTGTCCGGGTGTGGTCGCCCGGTCAGGCGAAGAGCCAGCCCGCGGTGAGGGTCGGCATGAGCAGTGACGCGGCGGCAGAGGTCATCGTCCCGGTTGCGTCGGACGGAACGATCGCCCTCGCGACCTCGGCAGGGGCGACGGATCTCGCGGTTGACGTGCTCGGCTACTACGTGAGCGGCTCGAGCGGCCCGGATGCACAGGTCCCGCCGCAGCCCGCGCCCGTGCCCGTGCCCGCGCCTGCGCCGTCACCTGCTCCTGCTCCGACACTCGCACCCGAGCCCTCTGACTTCTTCCCGCTCGGCTCGGTCATCGGCTACGAGTCGGCCGCTGACGGCCCGCTGAAGCCCGGGGAGGAGCGCAACGTCACCCTTGCCGGAGTCCCGGCGAACGCCCGGTCGGCCCTCATCTTCGTGACGAGCAAGGACGCAACGCGCAAGGGTTCAGTCCGGATCGGCCGAATCGATGACAAGAATGCGGCAGCGCGGTTCGCCTTCCCGAAGGCGAAGATGCACAAGGAGATCATGCTCGTGCCCGTGTCGGGAGGCCAGGTGCGACTGACCGCGTCGAAGCGTCCGGCGGTGAGCCTGCGCGTCGAGGTCCTCGGCTACGGGACCGCCGACGCAATGAGAACTGCCACCGGCCTGTCGCCTCGGCCGATGTTCTCGACATCCTTCGCGGCGGGCGAGACGAAGGTTTTCAGCGCGGCCGGGCAGTTCGGCCTGCCGAAGAAGAAGCGGCTGAAGGCGGTGCTCCTTCGCGTGCAGACCCGCAAGAGCGCGCAGGACGGCACGGTGTCGGTGTTCGCCTCCGACGGGGCATCACCCGGCACGCGTTCGGCCCCGGTGGTCGCCAACACCAGGTACGCCGCGATCGTGCTGGCGCCGGTCGGCGCTGACGGGCGGATCGCCGTGTCATCGTCGGTGGGCGCGAAGGTCAAGGTGTCCGTGGTCGGGTTCGTAACCTAGCCGGACGGTTTATGAGCGCACAGCATCACTGGCGGTCATCGTTGAGCCGGCCAAGCCGGCGTGCAGCGGCTACGTACACCCGAAGTGCCCTTCGCTCGCCTACTGCGATGGCTTCGACGCTGACCGCCTCAACGCGGTTCGGCAGTAGGCGATAGACAAATCGGTACCGAGGCGCAGTCGCATCCTGCACATCGAAGTAGATTTTGTAGCAGTCCGAGAGGTCACCGACCGAAGCAAGATGAGCCAATGGAATCCCAGCCATCAACCCCTTGCTCACATCTGTCCAGATGGTGAGCACGCGCCGTTGGAGGTTTGCGTCCTCGAGTTCAAGTAGGTCTCGCCTGAACTCCGGAAGGTAGGTCCTGACGAGAGGGGGGCCCATCGGCTACTCGAAGTCAGAGCGTACGAAACCGAGCTCATCGACGAGTTCCTCGAAGGAACCTGCGGATGACGATGCCTCCAGGCGCTCCCGGACGAGAAGTGCCAGATGGATTTCGGCGATAACCGGCAGCAACTCCTCGAACAGTGAGAAGGACAGCATGACGCCCTCGGGCTTGCGGTGGTTTCCGAACACTACCGGCGTCGCTCCGACGCCCTCCTTGCGGAACCGGGCAACTGTCTCCCCGAAGCGCTTGCGCGCCTCCCCATTGGGAATGACCTCCAAGAACTCAGTAGCCATGATGGTCATGCTAAGCCTTTCCGCACAAGTTTGAGTACCAAAAAGCGTACAAGTAATGCGCTCGATCGATATTGGCGGCTGAGCGGGCGCCCGTGTTGAATCGTGAACGCCACGCTACGGCGGAGGCCTGACATTCACAGGCAGAACCTCGGCGAATCCGCAATGTCGCTCCCTGCTCCTACGATGGGCGCGTGACCGCCGCTCTAGATCGTGAGACCCGGCTCGTAGAGGACCTCAATGAGTCGCAGCGCGCCGCCGTGGAGCACCGAGGCGGACCCCTCCTCATCGTTGCAGGGGCTGGGTCGGGCAAGACCAGGGTCCTCACCCGCCGGATCGCGCACCTCCTCGCGACCGGCGACGCCCAGCCGGGCGAGATCCTCGCCATCACCTTCACGAACAAGGCCGCAGGCGAGATGAAGGAACGGGTGGCCGAGCTCATCGGCGCCCGGGCCCGGGTCATGTGGGTCTCGACCTTCCACAGCGCATGCGTTCGCATCCTGCGCAGCGAGGCATCTCGACTCGGGGTCACGAGCGGCTTCACCATCTACGACCAGGCCGATTCACTTCGCCTCATGGGGATGGTGCTCCGCGATCTCGACCTCGACCCGAAGCGCTACACGCCGCGATCCTTCCTCGCCCAGGTCTCGAACCTCAAGAACGAACTGATCGACTACGAGACCTGCGCTGCCCAGGCAGTGAACCACATGGAGCAGACCCTCGCGGAGGCATACGGCCAGTACCAGGCCCGACTGCAGCGCGCCAACGCCTTCGACTTCGACGACCTGATCTTCAGTGCGGTCGCGGTCCTCCAGCTGTTCCCCGACGTCGCCGAGCACTACCGTCGCCGGTTCCGCCACATCCTCGTCGATGAGTACCAGGACACGAACCACGCCCAGTACACGCTCATCAAGGAGCTCGTGGGCCCGGGCACGCCGCAGTTGCCGGCCGGCCAGCTCTGCGTCGTCGGCGATGCAGACCAGTCGATCTACGCCTTCCGCGGCGCGACCATCCGCAATATCGAGGAGTTCGAGCGCGACTACCCGGCTGCCCGGACCATCATGCTCGAGCAGAACTACCGGTCAACCCAGACAATCCTCACCGCCGCAAACGCAGTGATCGCCCGCAACTCCAGCAGGCGCGCGAAGAACCTGTGGACCGACTCCGGCCAGGGCGCGCCGATCGTCGCGTACGTCGCCGACGACGAGCATGACGAGGCCTCATTCATCGCTACCGAGATCGACCGGCTCACCGACGAGGAGGGCGTGAAGTCGGGCGATGTTGCCGTGTTCTATCGCACCAACGCACAGTCACGATCGGTCGAGGAGGTGTTCATCCGGGTCGGCATGCCGTATCGCGTGGTGGGCGGCACCAAGTTCTACGAGCGGCGCGAGGTTCGCGACGCACTCGCATACCTTCGCTCGCTCGCCAATCCGACCGACGAGGTCTCGCTCCGCCGGATCCTCAACGTGCCGAAGCGCGGCATCGGCGAGCGGGCCGAGGCGATGGTCGATGCCTTCGGCCAGCGCGAGCGCATCAGCTTCGCCGAGGCCCTCGAGCGGGCGGCGGAGGCACCGGGCATCGCGACGAGGTCGCTGGCGAGCATCACCGGGTTCGTCCAGCTCATGACTGACCTGCGCACCCTCGTCGAGTCCGGAGCCGATGCCGCTGTCGTGCTTCAGGCGATCCTCGAGCAGAGCGGCTACCTCGCAGAGCTGCAAGCCTCAGCAGACCCCCAGGACGAGACTCGGGTCGAGAACCTCGCCGAGCTCGAGTCGGTGGCGCAGGAGTTCGCGAACGATAACCCCGAGGGCACGCTCGTCGACTTTCTCGAGCGCGTGTCGCTCGTTGCCGACTCAGACGACATCCCGGACGCTGATGCGTCGGGCGGCGTCGTGACCCTCATGACCCTCCACACCGCCAAGGGCCTTGAGTTCCCCGTCGTGTTCCTCACCGGCATGGAGGACGGCGTCTTCCCGCACATGCGCTCCCTCGGCGACCCGAAGGAGCTCGAGGAGGAGAGGCGCCTGGCCTATGTCGGCATCACGCGGGCCCGTGAGCGCCTGTATCTCAGCCGCTCGATGATGCGCTCAGCCTGGGGCTCGCCGGCATTCAATCCGCCGTCCCGATTCCTCGACGAGATTCCCGCGGAGATCCTCGACTGGCGCCGGGAGGAGCCGATCGGCACCTCGATCTCGGCGGGGGGCTTCGGGTCGTCGCCGTCGAGCAGCAGCGCTGCCCTGCGGCTTGGCGACCGAGTCGTCGGCGGTGGTCCGGTGGTCTCGCTCTCGGCGGGCGATCGCGTCACCCACGAGAAGTTCGGCCTCGGCACCGTGGTCTCGACGGCCGGTGTCGGCGAGAAATCCGATGCCACGATCGACTTCGGCGCGGCGGGCGTCAAGCGGCTGCTCCTGAGGTATGCGCCCGTCGAGAAGCTATGAGCCGGGTGCTCGTCGCCCCCGACAAGTTCAAGGCGACTCTTTCCGCTGATGAGGTCGTATCGGCCATAGCCCTCGAGCTCACGTCCGCCGGGCACCTCGTCGACGGGCTGGCATTGGCCGACGGCGGCGACGGCACGATCGATGTCGTCCTCGAGCATGGTTTCCAGGCCCGTGAGATTCCTGCCCGCGATGGCCTCGGTCGTCCCCGCACCGGCGTGATCGCCTGGCGAGGAGAGGAGGCGATTGTCGAGATGGCGCAGGTATGCGGCTTGGCCACCGTCGTCGATCTCGCGCCCGACCCATGGCGGGCCTCATCCCTCGGGCTCGGCCTGGCCGCTCGTGCCGCGCGCGACGCCGGGGCATCATCGGTGACGCTCGCGCTGGGCGGCAGCGCCTCGATCGATGGCGGTGTGGGCCTGCTTGAGGGGCTGGGCTTCGCGGTCGTCGACAGGAGGGGCCGGCAGGTCACGCCCGATCTGGCCGGGCTGGTGCGGGCGAGCGCGATTGAGCCGCAGGAGGAGGGGGGCTCGTGGCGGGCACTCGTCGATGTGAGCAACCCACTCGTCGGCCCGCTGGGGGCAGTGCGGGTCTTCGGCCCCCAGAAGGGCCTGCAGTCGCGCGACCTGGCGCGGGTGAGTGCGGCGATGTGCCGGTGGGCAAGCCTGCTCGAGCGGACATTCGCCATCGATGTCTCGAGCCTTCGCGGTGGCGGCGCTGCGGGTGGGGTCGCCGCGGCTGCGTGCGCGGCGCTCGGCGCGAGGATTGAAAGCGGCGCTGAGCATGTCGCCGCCCTCACGGGATTGCGCGATCGCGTGCGCGCAGCTGATGTCGTCGTGACGGGCGAGGGGGCCTTCGACCACCAGACCTTCGGGGGGAAGGCGCCCGGGCTGGTCATCGACATCGCCCGTGAGCTCGGCCGACCCGTCTACGTCGTCGCCGGAGTATCTGGGCTCACGGAGGGGGAGTGGCGGGCGCGGGGCATCGCCGGTGTCATCACCTGCAGCGAAATTGCCGGTTCGTCGGAGTCAGCCCGACGTGAGCCGCGCCGCTGGCTCGCTGCGGCCGCCGCCGACCTGGCTATCCGCCTCGGCTCCGCCGTTGGTACTGGCGATTGACGTCGCCCCGCGGCTGATCATCGTGCCATCGTGATCGAGCTGGGCGAGCGCCTGGGTGATGGCGTGCACCACCCGTCGGTCGACCGGCAAGGACATGTGGCCGACGCCTCGAATGAGGATGTTGCGCGCCCGAAGGTCCGGGTGAGTTATCCGCGCGTTGCGGTGCGGGAGTACGAGCTGGTCGAGATCGGACCAGATGGCGATGAAGCGGGTCGCGCATCCCGGCGCAGGAGCGGCGAGCTCGTCGACGATCGACCCGTCGATGCGCAGCTGCTGGATGACTGGCCACGGGATGAACCGGGCGCCGACCGAGCCCTGATGGGGGGTCCCGAGGGTGCAGAGAGTGTGAACGCGGGTGTCACCGCCGAGCCGCTGCACGTAGTAGCGGCCGACCATGCCGCCCATCGAGTGGCCGATGATGTGCACCCGCTCATGACCGGTCTGCTCGCACACCTCCTCGACGAGTGCCGAGAGGCGGGCTGCCACGACACGCAGATCGTCGGTGAAGGGGGAGTAGTTGAGGGCGAAGGTGCGACCGAACCCGCGGCGGCGAAGGGACCGGCGCAGGACGGTGAATATCGATCGATTGTCGATGACCCCGTGCACGAGGATGATCGGCGTTCCGGCTGCCTCAACATCGCCGACGATGAGCCCGCGATGAGCGGGCGGCAGGTGTCCGACCCCGTGATTGGTGGCGTCCTCGATCCGATCCTCGACGAGCCCGAGCGGGTACAGCGCGACATGGGCTGCGATCCAGGCAGCCTCGACCGCGACACCGATCACCCCCTGGGGTGACAGCAGCGACCCGAGGGCTCGTTTTGCATGGCCGGGAACGGCATTCACCCAAGGATCATAAGCACCCGGGGGCCCGATTCGGGCCGTAGCAGTCTATGCTGCCTAATTGTCGGTCGTCAGGACGAGGCGATGGATTCGACCGTCTCGTCAGGCAGGGCCACAATGTGCCGCAGGTTCAGTTCGGGTGAAGGGGCAGCATCGTGTCAGCACCAATTCGCGTCGTCATGGCCAAGCCGGGTCTTGATGGACATGATCGTGGGGCCAAGGTCGTCGCCCGCGCGATGCGCGACGCCGGCATCGAGGTCATCTACACGGGCCTCCATCAGACGCCGGCCCAGATCGTCGACGCGGCTATCCAGGAGGATGCCGACATCATCGGCCTCTCAGTGCTGTCTGGCGCCCACCTCACATTGTTCGCAGAGGTGATGGACCTCCTCAAGACGGCGGACGCCGACGACATCATGGTGTTCGGGGGAGGGATCATCCCCGACGACGACATCCCCACCCTTGAGGCCATGGGTGTCGCAAAGATCTTCACGCCGGGAACCCCGACGCAGGCGATCGTCGATTGGGTCGAAGATCACATCAAGAAGGACTAAGGACACCCCCACAGGTAACTAGGCTCAACCCGCAGTCATTCGGGATGCCTTTCGATAAGGAGTCGATCAAGCGTGGACTTGTACGAGTACCAAGCCAAGCACCTCTTCGGCAAGCACCACGTTCCGGTCACCCCGGGTGAGGTCTGCTCGACAGGCCCGGCAGCACACAGCGCTGCCCGCAAGATCGGCTCAGCCGTCGTCGTCAAGGCGCAGGTGAAGGTCGGCGGACGAGGCAAGGCCGGGGGCGTGAAACTCGCCGACACGCCCGATGACGCGCAGGCCAAGGCCGAGGCCATCCTTGGGATGGACATCAAGGGGCACACCGTCCACCGTGTCCTCGTCACCGAGGCGAGCGATATCGCCGAGGAGTACTACGTCTCCTTCCTCCTCGACCGCACGAACCGAGCATTCCTCGCCATGGCGAGCGTTGCGGGCGGGGTCGATATCGAGGAGGTTGCGGCGACGCGCCCCGAGGACCTCGCGAAGATCCCCGTCGATGCGCTCAAGGGCGTGGACGAGGCCAAGGCCCACGAGATCGTCGCGGCAGCACGCTTCCCCGAGGCGATTGTCGACCAGGTGGTTGCCATTCTCGTCAAGCTCTGGATCGTCATGGTCGAGGAGGACGCCACGCTCGTGGAGGTCAACCCCCTGGTACTCACGCCGGACGGCCTCGTGCTCGCACTCGACGGCAAGGTGACCCTCGACGACAACGCCGGCTACCGGCACGCATCGCACGAGGACTTCGTCGACCGCGAGGGCACTGACCCGATCGAGCTGCGGGCGAAGGAGTTCGACCTCAACTACGTCAAGCTCCAAGGCGAGGTCGGGATCATCGGCAACGGGGCGGGCCTCGTCATGAGCACCCTCGACGTCGTGGCCTACGCGGGCGAGGAGTTCGGCGACATCAAGCCCGCAAACTTCCTCGACATCGGCGGCGGCGCGAGCGCATCAGTCATGGCGAACGGCCTTGACATCGTCCTGAACGACCCCGAGGTCGAGGCAGTATTCGTCAACGTCTTCGGCGGGATCACTTCGTGCGACGCCGTTGCAAACGGGATCCTGCAGGCCCTCGAGATGCTCTCCGCAAACGGAGCGGAGCTCACCAAGCCGATCGTTGCCCGGATCGACGGCAACAACGCGATCGAGGGTCGCAAGATCCTCACGGATGCAGGTCATCCGCTCATCGAGATCGTCGACACCATGGATGATGCCGCGCGGCGGGTGGCCGAACTGGCCGCTGCTCGCAAGGCCGGAAAGTAAGGGCGCGCGCAATGGCTATCTGGCTCGACAAGAACTCCCGCATCCTCGTCCAGGGCATGACCGGTGGCGAGGGCACGAAGCACACGCGTCGCATGGTCGCTTCCGGTGCGCAGGTCGTCGCCGGCGTCACCCCCGGCAAGGCAGGTCAGGATGTCGACGGCATCCCGATCTACGACTCCGTCCAGGACGCGATGGCGGCCACGGGCGCCAATGTCACCGTCGTCTTCGTTCCGCCTCGTTTCGCGAAGGCGGCGGTCATCGAGGCCATCGACGCGCGCATTGAGCTCGCCGTCGTGATCACCGAGGGCATTCCGATCCATGACACGGCCCAGTTCTTCCAGTACTCGCAAAACTCCGGCGCCACCCGGCTCATCGGCCCGAACTGCCCGGGGATCATCTCCCCCGGACAGTCGAACGCGGGGATCATTCCGTCCGACATCACGCCTCCGGGGCGCATCGGCCTCGTCTCCAAGTCGGGCACCCTGACCTACCAGATGATGTACGAACTCCGCGACTTCGGCTTCTCGACCGCGGTCGGGATCGGCGGCGACCCCATCATCGGCACCACCCACATCGACTGCCTCGCGGCGTTCGAGGCTGATCCCGATACCGATGCGATCGTAATGATCGGCGAGATCGGCGGCGATGCTGAAGAGCGCGCCGCGGCCTACATCAAGGACCACGTCACGAAGCCGGTCGTCGGCTACGTCGCGGGCTTCACGGCTCCAGAGGGCAAGACCATGGGCCATGCAGGCGCCATCGTCTCGGGCGGGTCCGGCACTGCTGCCGGCAAGCAGGAGGCCCTTGAGGCAGTCGGCGTCAAGGTTGGCAAGACGCCTTCGGCAACGGCCCGCCTCATGCGGGAGATCATGACGAAGGCGTAAGGCAGGTCGGCGGCGGGATACCGGCGATGCCGGAGGTCTGGACGCCAGCGCTCATCGTGAGCGTCGCGATCGCGGTGTTCCTCATGGGATTCTCCAAAACTGCGATGCCGGTCTCCGGCATCCTCGCCGGGCCGGTACTCGCTGCTGCACTCACCCCGACGGGAGCGGCCGGCTTTGCGGTGCCGTTGCTCATTTTGGGCGACATGTTCGGCCTCGCGCTCTACCGGCAGCATGCCGACTGGGGTCTCATCCGGCGACTGGTCCCCGGTGTGCTCGTCGGGTTCGCGTTCACCGCCCTGCTGTTCCGGTTCGTAGAGACCGGCATGCTGAGTCGGATCCTGGGAGTGCTCATCCTCATCTCGGTAGGCCTCGAGGTGCGGCGCCTGCGATCGGCGGCGACGGCCGGGGCTGAGCAGGCGGAGATGACGAACCGGGCGGTCATCGCCTTCTACGGAACCCTTGCAGGCATGACCTCAATGGCCGCGAATGCCGGAGGCGCCGCGATGAGCGTCTACCTCGTCAAGATGCGGGTGTCGATGCTCGCCTTCATGGGAACGTCCGTCTGGTTCTTCTTCATTCTCAACGTCATCAAGGTGCCATTCGTCATCGGCCTAGGGCTCGTCGATTCCGGGAGCCTCCTTGCCGACCTGTGGTTCGTCCCCGCGCTCGTGCTCGGTGCGGGGATCGGGGCCCTGGCATTTCGGGGGATGAAGCCGCGGTGGTTCACCCGCATTGCGCTCGGGCTGTCCGTCGTTGCGTCGCTCTGGCTCATCGTGAAGGGTTGATGCGCTTCAGCGCGCCGAGACGCAAAGCCGGTGATTTCTTGAGAGTGTGGGCATGTGGCAGCACCGACTTCAGCCGATAGGCGAGCAGCATCGCCATCGGGCAAGGCGGCGGCGCCATCTGGCAAGGCGGCAAAGCCCGCAACGAAGGTGGCAAAGCCCGCAACGAAGGCGGCAAAGCCCGCAACGAAGGCGGCTAGACCACCGGCCAGCGCGGCAAAGCCCGCGATCAATTCGGCAAAACCGGCGACCAATTCGGCAAAACCGGCGACCAAGGCCGGTGCGCCGCCGGCGAAGGAACCGCGAACCCCACGCAGGATCTGGTGGGTGGCGCTCCTTGCAGCGCTGTGGGCCGCCGGAATCGGCGTTGCGATCATCGCCATTCCCATCTTCGGGGTGTGGCTGACCGCAACTGGGGGCGAGAGCTCGTGGCTCGTGGCCCTTCGGGATTCGGGCCTGGCCTGGGTCATCGCCCACGACGTATCAGTGCGGGCCGGATCAGCCACCTACTCGCTGCTGCCGCTTGGGCTGCTCCTCATCTGGCTGGCACTCCTCGCCCATGCGGGACGGTGGGCCGCTCGGTCGTCCGCGGTAACGACCCTCAGGGACGCGGGGGCCCTGGCGGCCGCGGGTGCGGTCTTCTACGCGCTCATCCTGTCCGCAGTGAGCTCGGTGTCGAACACTCCGGAGTTCCGGACCAGCCCAACCCGAGCCTTCGGGGTGGGTCTGTTCGTTGCTGCGACCGGCCTGGCCTGGGGGGTGCTGCGCGGCTCAGGACTCATGGCCGAGCTGCGGGCCCGGATGTCGCCGCACGCGCGAACGATGGTTGCGGCGGCCATCGCCGGCGCGGTCGCCCTTGTCGGATTCGGGGCGATTGCGGCAGCCGCATCGCTCGGCCTCAACTTTTCGGAGGCCCTGGCTGATCAGCGGCTCCTTGATCCCGGGCCGGTGGGCGGGCTTGCACTGCTCCTCCTCGGCGTTGGCTATGCCCCGGTGATCATCATGTGGGCCACGTCTTACCTCGTCGGTGCGGGTGTTGTCCTTGGCCCGGGGGTGGTCGTCTCGCCCTTCGCGCCGGCTGGCGAGCAGGTACTCCTCCCGCCGTTCCCGTTGTTCGCTGCGATCCCGGGAGATCTCGGATCACTGGGGATGGCCCTGCCGCTCGCGGGCGTCCTTGCCGGCGCGTTCATGGGTGCTGTCGTCGGCCGTCGCACCGAGAGGTCGGCCCTCGCACGGCTCAGCCTCGTCATCGGTGCCGTGGTCATGGCGAGCATCTCGCTTGCAATTCTCGCGCGCCTGGCTGTCGGCTCCCTCGGCGATGAGCGACTGGTGAGCATCGGCCCGCCATCTGAGACCGTTGCGCTCCTCAGCGGCGGCCTGCTCCTCCTCGGCGCGATCCCGGTCGCGCTCCTCATGCGCTCATCGATCATCGCGCCAGATGACTGGGACATGACTGCCTATGATGCTCGTGGCCACCGATTCGAGCCAGTGAAGGATCGCTATGTCTGAGCAATTTCCGTCCGTGCCCGGTCCTGCAGTACCGAGGCCTCAGGTGTCGCTTGCCATTTCCTGGGCGTTCGACACCTTCAAGAAGAACCCGCTGCCGTTCATCGCGCTCGCGGCAGTCGTGGCGGTGATCCAGGTGATTCAGGAGATCGGCGCGCAGCCCCTCTCAGCCATAGTGGCCGACTGCTCCGACCCCCAGACCCAGGGCCAGATCAATGCCTGTGCCGCTGCGGTCGGCTTCACGGCGATCGCCGGCATCGTGGTGACCTTTGTATTCCTCGTCCTTGCCTTCCTCGCGACAATCGGCGTCTATCGCGCTGCCCTTGACGCGAGCAGGGGAATCACGCCCGAGTTCACCGTCTTGCTTAAGACCGCGAACCTCGGCCGCTATGTCGTATTCTCGCTCGCCTACCTCGGCCTGGTGATCTTAGGGTTCATCCTGTGCGTGATCCCCGGCATCCTCGTCGCGTTCTTTCTTCAACTCGGGCCCTTCTTCGTCCTCGATAGGGGTTACCGTCCTGTCGAGGCGATGAAGGCGAGCTATTCGGTCATCAGCAAGAACGTCGGGCCGGCCATTGTCATGGTCATCTTCAGCCTGATCGTCACGCTGCTGGGGAGCGCGTTCTACGGAATCCTCACCCTCGTCACACTGCCGTTCGCGGCACTCTTCATCGTTCACATGTACCGGCAGTTCAACGGCGAGACTGTCGCATAGCGTCAGGATTCGGCCATCAGCGTCAGCGATAGGCTCGCTCAACGTGGAGCCCCGGATCGTAGTGCTGGCCTCAGGTTCCGGCACGCTGCTGCAGGCACTCCTCGACTCACCGATAGGCGGCAACGTCGTGGCGGCCGGCAGCGACTCGGCCGATGCACCGGCCCTAGACAGGGCTGCGAGGGCGGGGCTGCCGACCTTCGCGGTCTCGCCGGGCGAGTTCGCGACGCGAGGCGATTGGGATGCAGCACTCCTCGAAGCCGTTCAGGGCTTTCGGCCCGGATGGGTGGTGAGCGCTGGCTTCATGCGAATCCTCGCCCCGGTGTTCGTCGCTGAGTTCCCGGGCCGGATCATCAACACGCACCCAGCGCTGCTGCCCTCCTTCCCGGGCGCGCACGGAGTTCGCGATGCGCTGAGGCATGGCGTCAAGGTGACCGGCTGCACGGTCCATTTCGTCGATGAGGGGGTCGATACCGGCCCGATCATCGCCCAGCGCGCGGTGGCCGTGATGCCCGAAGATACGGAGGCCACGCTCCATGAGCGCATCAAGGCCGTTGAACGCGAGCTGCTCGTCGAGACGCTCGCCCAACTGATCGGAGCTCCATCATGAGCAATGAGGGCAGGCGCGTAATTCGCAGGGCGCTCGTGTCGGTGTATGACAAGGCCGGGCTCGAAGTGCTCGCGCAGGGCCTCGCCGCTGCCGGAATCGAGATGGTGTCGACCGGATCGACGGCGATGACGATTGCCGCCGCAGGCTGCCCGGTTACCGCGGTGAACGACGTCACCGGCTTCCCGGAGAGCCTTAATGGCCGCGTCAAGACCCTTCATCCCCATATCCACGGCGGGATCCTCGCCGATATGCGCAAGCCCGAACATGAGCGCGAACTCGCGGAACTCGGCATCGCTGCGTTCGAACTCGTGATCGTGAACCTCTATCCCTTCAATGAGACGGTTGCGTCCGGCGCTGAGATCGATGAGTGCGTCGAGCAGATTGACATCGGCGGACCGGCCATGGTGCGGGCGTCCGCGAAGAACTACGCGAACGTGGCGATCGTCACCTCCCCGCGGCACTACGACGCAGTCCTCGACGCGGTGCGCGGGGAGGGGTTCAGCCTGGAGCAGCGGGCGCGCTTGGCCGCGGAGGCCTTTGCGCACACCGCTTCGTACGACATCGCCGTGGCATCGTGGATCGGTTCAGTCGTGGCACCCGATCCGTCCGGCGAGGGCTTTCCGACGTGGACGGGTGCGGCGTGGGAACGCGGCTCTGTGCTCCGGTACGGGGAAAACCCCCACCAGCAGGCGGCCGTCTACCTGAACCGTTCGCGAGAGCCAGGCATCGCAGGCGCCCTCCAGCATCAGGGCAAGGAGATGTCGTACAACAACTTCGTCGACGCCGATGCCGCCCGACGGGCCGCCTTCGACCATCTCGAGCCCGCCGTCGCGATCATCAAGCACGCAAACCCCTGCGGAATCGCGATCGGGAAAGATATCGCGGCCGCCTATCGGCTCGCGCATGAGACCGACCCGGTATCGGCGTTCGGCGGGGTCGTGGCGGCCAACCGTCAGGTGTCGCTCGCGATGGCCGAGGCACTCATCGACGTATTCACCGAGGTCATCGTCGCCCCCGCCTATGAGCCCGCGGCCCTTGCGCTTTTCGCGACGAAGAAGAACCTGCGGGTCCTCGAGGTCGGCGGCCCCCACCCCGGACATCGGCTGGAGATGCGGACGATCAGCGGCGGCGTGCTCGTGCAGGCGGTTGACGACATCGAGGCTGCGGGCGACAGCCCGGCTGCGTGGCAGCTCGCCTGCGGGGAACCGGCTGACGAGCCGACGCTGAGCGACCTGGAGTTCGCCTGGCGCGCGGTGCGCTCCGCGAAGTCCAACGCCATCCTCCTTGCCCGAGGTGGCGCCGCCGTCGGCATCGGCATGGGCCAGGTGAATCGAGTCGACTCGGCCAGGCTGGCGGTCGATCGGGCGGGTGGTCGTGCGGCCGGTTCCGTTGCCTCATCGGATGCCTTCTTCCCCTTCGCGGATGGACTTCAGGTCCTCATCGACGCAGGCGTGCGATTCGTCGTCCAGCCGGGTGGGTCGGTGCGTGATGACGAGGTGACCGAGGCGGCCCGGGCAGCGGGGGTGACGATGTACTTCACGGGGACCCGGCACTTCTTCCATTGATCACCATTCGCCGCGCCGGGCCGGCAGGGCTCGCGGCGATCTTCACCTTCGCAGGGGTCGCGTCGGCGCTCCAGTCGCGGTCGAATGGTGAACTGACCCAGCACTCCGGCAACGGGGTGAACTCGGCCCTCTTCTCGTTCATCATCGGCCTGCTCATCCTCAGTGTCATCGCTGGTTCCTCTCGCGAGATTCGCGCGGCGATCACCAGAATTCCGGCGACCGTACGCGACGGTTCACTTGCCTGGTGGGCGGTTCCAGCCGGTGTCCTCGGTGGCGTGTTCATTGCCTGCGCGAGTTTCGCCGTCGCGATCGTCGGGGTGGCGCTGTTCGCGGTGGGTGCCGTGGTCGGCCAGACGGCAACCGCGCTCCTTGTCGATCGGCTCGGTATCGGGCCCAATGGCCGAACCGCGCTTTCAGCAGCCCGGGTGATCTCGGCGGTCATCGCCGTGGCCGCTGTCGTCGTGGCTGCGAGTGGCTCGATGAACGCCGAGGGCTTCTCGCTCGCCGCCGTCCTTGCGGCCCTGCTCGGAGGCACGGCGACGACCATCCAGCAGGGGCTGAATGGCCGGATCACGGTCGCATCCGGCCATCCGCTTGCGACGACCTGGCTGAATTTCGTCTTCGGGACCCTGGGCCTCATGATCGGGACCGCGATCGGCATCGTCCTCCTGGGCGATGAATTGAGGGTGCCGACTGCCGGGCCCTGGTGGATGTGGCTCGGCGGCGTCTTCGGGTGCGTGTTCATCCTGACTGCTGCATGGGCGGTGCCGCGGTACGGCGTCCTCGTCTTCACCCTCGCCACGATCGCCGGCCAGCTGACGGCGGCGCTGGCCCTCGACCTGCTCGTGCCGGTCGGCGACAACCGAGTTGAGGCGAGTCTCGTGGCCGGTGTGCTCCTGACCTTCGCCGCGGTTGGTGTCGGCGCTCTGCGACGTCGCCAACCGGCTTGAGGTGGGTGACGTGGGCGGGCTCGTCCACGTCCGCGACAATGGGGGAATGGTTGCGACGATTCTTGACGGAAAGGCCACTGCGGCCGAGGTGAAGGCCGAATTACGAGCGCGCGTTGACGTTCTCAAGGCCGCGGGCAAGAGTCCTGGCCTTGGAACTGTCCTCGTCGGCGATGATCCGGGCAGCCATGCCTACGTCTCCGGCAAGCACCGCGACTGCGCCGAGGTGGGGATCAATTCGATCCGCATCGACCTCCCAGCAGATACGACGCAAGCGCAGCTCGATGCCGAGATCCGCCGGCTCAATGATGATCCGGCCGTGACCGGCTACATCGTCCAGCTGCCACTGCCCCGTCAGTTGGACGCGAACCACACCCTTGAGCTCATGGCTCCCTCGAAGGACGCCGATGGCCTGCACCCGACGAATCTCGGCCGCCTGGTCCTCGGGCAGGATGCGCCGCTGCCCTGCACCCCGCGCGGCATCGTCGCACTCCTTCGCCGCTACGAGGTCCCGATCGCGGGGGCGCACGTCGTTGTTGTCGGTCGCGGGGTCACCGTCGGCCGTCCACTCGGGCTCCTCCTCACCCGACGAAGCGAGAACGCGACCGTCACCCTGTGCCATACCGGGACGAGGGATCTTGGCGAGTACCTGCGCAGCGCCGACATCATCGTGGCGGCTGCAGGCGTGCCGCACCTGGTAACAGGTGCGCTCGTTCGCCCCGGAGCCGCTGTCCTTGATGTCGGCATCACCCGCACCGAGTCGGGTCTCGTGGGTGACGTCGCCCCGGATGTCATGGACGTCGCAGGGTTCGTCGCACCGATGCCCGGAGGCGTGGGCCCGATGACCCGGGCCATGCTCATCATGAACGTGGTCGAGGAGGCCGAGCGGCAGTGACCGACGATCCTGACGAGCGACTCGCGCCGGTTCGCCCTATTCGCCAGCCGCGGACATGGGGACGGCTGTCCTTCGCTCAGTGGCCCATCAGCGTGGTGCTCATCGGCATCGGGGTGGCGCTCGTGATGATCGGCACCGACCATTTCCGGCGCGGGTCGATCGTGCTGTCGGCCAGCGTCATGCTCGCGATGTTCCTGCGACTGCTTCTACCGAGTCACGATGTCGGGATGCTGGCGGTGCGATCGCGCAAAACCGATGTGCTGGTGCTCGCAGTCCTGGCGATCGGACTCACGATTTTCACCTTCTGGGTCCCCGCACCGAACTAAACCCCCGCCGCCCTCATATGGGCGACGGGGGTTTAGCGGTGGATCGCGTGACCTCAGGGAAGGTGCGCTTACGGCGTGGCCTTGACCTCTTCGAGTGCACCGAGCACGCACGCCTCGCTCGGCGAGGAGCGCGGTGACCCGTCATCGCAGGTGATGTCACCCGAGGTCACGGCCTGGGCGATGATCTCGTAGACGACCGGCGCGGTCAGCGAGAGCGTGCACGTGAGCCCGGATTCGTCGATCTGGGCGTCGAGGGGGTCGACGGTGGCAGGATCACATGCCCCCTTGATGATCGCCTCGGGCTTGACCGTCAGGATGCAACTGGCGGTGGCGTCGTCGAACGCAGCCGTGACGGTGTCGTCGCCCACGATCGCGTCGCAACCGGCCTTCACCGTGGCCGGGTCATCCGATGTCATCGAGCAGGTACCGGCCACCGGATCGTTGGTGAAGGCCAGCGTGGGCTCATCGGAAGCGCACACCTCGTCGAAGAGCGCCACCCGGTCGATGCTGAGGGAGCAGCTGAAGTCGTCAGCGCTGTAGGAGGCGCTGAGGTAGCCGGTGGGGGATTGGCAGTTCGGCTCGATGGCCACGGAGGACATCGCCGTGAAGACCGCTGGGCTGTAGGTGACCGTGTTGTCCGCTCCGCTCAAGGGATCGGTCGTGGCATCACCCGTCGCGACCGCGGCCGCACTTGATGAAGGGGTGCTTGGTGCGGCGGTGCTTGAGGCGGGGGTGGATGAAGTGCCGCCGCCGCATGCCGACAGCAGGAGAGCGGCCAAGGCGAGTGCTGCTGCAAGTTGGCCGGCAGGGTTCGGTCGATGCATGTTCAGCCTCTCGGGGGGGGTGTCGGTTCGGGGGTCACGATTGCGACATGTCGCGCGTTGGATTGTCGCACGGGCTGGTGAGCCAACGAGGCGCGGCCCGGCGAGGAGCAGGTGCGGCCTTCTTGTGGCCGTGACCCAGTTCGTCCGGCATCACCGGGGACGTGCTCTATCTTTGCGGCGGCAGACCGTACCCTGAGTCTGGTTGGGCGCCGCGACAGGCCGCAGACACTGGCCGGAGCGCGCAACGACCGACGCGAGAGGAAGACGAGGACCGATGGCACCGATCCGACTTCGGAGCACGCTCGGCGGCATCCCGGCCTACAAGGCAGGGCAGCCTCCGACGGTTGCGCCGGGGATGACCTCCTACAAGCTCTCGAGCAATGAGAATCACCACGACCCGCTCCCGTCGGTGCTCAAGGCTGCCGAGCTTGCTCTGTACGAAATGCATCGCTACCCGGACTATGGCTCGTCCGCGCTCGTCACCGAGATTGCCCAGCACTTCAAGGTCCCGGTCAGCGATATCGCCGTGGGCACGGGCAGCGTCGGGCTCCTCCAGCAACTCGTCCAGATCACGGCTGGACCGGGCGACGGCGTCCTGTTCGGATGGAGATCATTCGAGGCCTACCCGATCATGACCCAGATCTTGGGCGCGACGGCTCAGGCAGTTCCCCTCGATGCCGATGACCGGCACGATCTCGTGGCGATGCTCGCGTCGATCGACGACACCACGCGCATCGCCCTCATCTGCAATCCGAATAACCCGACCGGCACGGCGGTCGGCCGCGAGGCCATCGCCCGGTTCGTCGAGGCCGCGCCTAAGGATCTCCTCATCGTCATCGACGAGGCGTATTGCGAGTTCGTTGACCCGGCGAAGATCCCAGACGGCCTCGACTTCTACCGCGCTCACGAGAACGTCGCGGTGCTCAGGACCTTCTCGAAGGCGTATGGGCTGGCTGCCCTCCGCGTCGGGTACTGCATCGCGCATGAGCCCGTTGCCGAGGCGCTTCGCAAGGTGCAGGTTCCGTTCGGGGTCAACTCGGTCGCCCAGGCCGCGGCCATCGCCTCCCTCCAAGCCGAGGACGAGCTTCTTGACCGAGTGCGGGCGATCATCGCGGAGCGCGCCCGCGTGCAGGCGGCGCTCGATGCAGTCGGGCTGCACCCGGCAGAGTCGGAGGCCAATTTCGTGTGGCTCAGGCTCGGCGAGCGCACGATGGAGTTCGCCGGTGCATGCGATGCCGTCGGCCTGTCCGTCCGTCCGTTCGCGGGCGAGGGCGTGCGCATCACCATCGGTGAGCCAGAGGCGAATACCCGATTCATCGAACATGCTGAAGCCTGGGCGGGCTAGTGCCAACTCCCGTCAATGAACCGTCACTATCCTCAGTCCGCTGACCAGACAAGAAGAATCGAGGGACATCGATGGCCACCGCATCCGGTGACGCCGAGGGCCACTCTGGCATTCAGGTGCTCGCTCGGGCGGTCGACATCCTTCGCCAGCTGCACGGCCATCCCGGCGGCCTGAGCCAGTCCGAGATTGGTGAGCGGCTGGGTCTTGCCCGCTCGACCGTCAGCAGGCTGCTCATGGCCCTTGAGCGTGAAGGCCTCGTGATGTCCCTCGGCCCGCGCGGACGCTATCGACTCGGCCCTGAGCTCATCCGGCTCGCGGCCTCCGCCCGCCGCACGGCCTGGCTCGACCTGCACCCGCTTCTGGTCGAGTTCTCCTATGAGATCGGCGAAACGGTTGACCTCTCTGTCCTCGAAGGCGATCGCGCGGTCTTCGTCGACCAGGTGGTCGCCGACAATCGCCTTCGGGCGGTGAGCGCCGTAGGCGATTCGTTCCCGCTCCACGCGAGCGCCAATGGCAAGGCGATGCTTGCGGCGATGCCCGCTCCCGATGTCGGCCGCGTGCTGAGCGGGCGACTTGAGTCGCTCACCGTGAACACGCTCGTGAATACAACTGACCTTCGGGCGGAGCTCGAGCGGATCAGGGCAGATGCCGGCGTGGCCTACGACCGCGAGGAGCAGTCATTGGGTGTCAGCGCGATCGGGGCGGTCATCGGCACCGTGGACCATGACATGCTCGCCCTCAGCATCCCGGTCCCGACTCAGCGGTTCACCGGTCGCGAGCCTGAATTGCAGGCAGCCGTCCTCGACTTCGTGAGCCGCGTCGATGTGTGGATAGCCAGTCGCCGCTGAAGGC
>JBMOKH010000418.1:0-1613 GCA_049315365.1 Candidatus Nanopelagicales bacterium | reverse complement strand
TCGAGGTGATCCATAGCGACACCGGTCGCGCGCCGTACGGCATGGACACCTACGGGTCGCGTTCGCTCGCGGTGGGTGGTCAGGCGATCAAGAAGGCCTCGGACCGACTCGTCGAAAAGGCGAAGGTCATTGCCGCGCATCAGCTCGAGTGCAGCCCTGATGACATCGAGTTCGTCGAGGGGGTGTTCCGGGTCAAGGGTGATCCGGAGAAGGTGCAGCCCCTCGGTGCTGTCGCCTTCGAGGCATTCACCGCTCACAACCTGCCGCCGGGCGTCGAGCCGACTCTGTCGGCCGAGGCGACCGTGGACCCGGAGGACTTCTCCTACCCCCACGGTACGCACCTCGCGGCGATGGAGGTTGACACGGAGACCGGCAAGGTCACGCTGCGTAAGTACGTGTGCGTTGACGATGTCGGTGTCCAGGTGAATCCGATGATCGTCGAGGGCCAGGTGCACGGCGGCCTTGCCCAGGGGATCGCGCAGGCGATGTTCGAAGGCGCCCAGTACGACGAGGACGGCAACCTGCAGACCGCGAGCCTCGCGGACTACCTGCTGCCGAGCGCGATGGACCTGCCGTCCTTCATCACGGACACCACGTGCACGCCCTCGACGACGCATCCGCTCGGCACCAAGGGCGTCGGCGAGGCCGGAGCCATCGCCTCCACCCCGGCGATCATCAATGGCGTCGTCGATGCCCTGCGACCGCTGGGCGTGACCGACATCAACATGCCAGCGGCGCCGATGACGGTGTGGCGGGCAATTCAGGCAGCGAAGGCAGGAGGAGCAGCATGATTCCCGTTGCATTCGATTACGTGCGTCCGAGCACGGTCGACGAGGCAGTAGCGGCTCTCGTCGCGGGTGGCGAGGACGCGAAGGTCATGGTCGGCGGACAGTCGCTCATGCCGGTCCTGCGCCTGCGTCTCGGGGCGCCGTCCCTGATCGTCGACTGCTCGCGCATCGACGAGATGATCGGCATCCGCGAGGAGGGCGACTCGATCGTCATCGGAGCGGGCACCACCCATCACGCGGTCATGAACAATGACCTCGTGAAGCGGTACGTGACGCTCCTCGCGCAGGCGACCGCAACGGTCGCCGACCCGCAGATTCGCCACCGGGGAACGATGGGCGGATCCCTCGCCCATGCCGACCCGGCAGGCGACCTGCCCGCAGTGGCCGCGGCGCTCGATGCCACGTTCACCATCGCGGGCCCGGGCGGTCGTCGCACTGTGGCGGCGTCCGACTTCTTCGTCGACTACTTCACGACTGCGGTCGGCGACGACGAGGTGCTCGCCAGCGTGAGCTTCCCGAAGCGCGAGGGCTGGGGCTCTCACTACGAGAAGTTCAATCGGACGGCTCAGGCCTGGGCGATCGTGGGCGTGGCGGCTGCAGTCCGGATGGAGGGCGGGCGCATTGCCGAAGCCCGCATCGGACTGACGAACGTCGGCACCACCCCGATCCGGGCTCGCTCGGTGGAGGCGGCCCTCGTCGGTGCTGCTGACGCGGCAGCGATCGCGGCGGCGTCCGAGTCGGCGGCCGATGGCACGGCGCCGACGACCGACATCCACGCCGATGCCGAGTACCGCAATCACCTCACCCGCGTGCTCACCAAGCGGG
>JBMOKH010000417.1:0-1618 GCA_049315365.1 Candidatus Nanopelagicales bacterium | reverse complement strand
TCGGCAATGCCCTCGAGGTCCGCGAATCGGTCGAGGTGCTCGCGGGCGGGGGCCCGTCCGATGTCATCGAGCTCACGATCACCCTCGCCCGCGAGATGCTCGACCTCGCTGGCATCACGGGTGTCGACCCCGCGAAGACGCTTCAGGACGGCAGTGCCATGGATGTCTGGAACCGGATGATCCGAGCGCAGGGCGGCGACCCGGACGCCCCGCTGCCCACTGCGCGTCACATCCAGCAGGTCGTCGCCGAAGCAGATGGCACCATGACCGAGCTCGATGCGCTCAAGGTCGGCATCGCCGCCTGGCGCCTCGGAGCCGGACGTGCCCGCAAGGAGGATTCGGTCTCGCTCGGCGCGGGCATCGAGATCCACGCCAAGCCCGGCGACACGGTCACGGCCGGCGCCCCCCTCCTCACCCTCCATACCGATGACGAGCCGCGGTTCGCCACCGCGCTGCAGGCGCTCGAGGGCGCCATCGCGATCGGCCCGGCGGGGGCACCGGTCAACAGGCTCCCCCTCATCCTCGAGCGCATCAACTGACCGGTAGATTTCGACCTGACCGTCAGGGCCGTCATCGGCCCCGACCCTGACAAGGAGACGACCGTGGAAACCGAGCACGCCGAGAAGACCCACCCGATCGCCGGCTACATCTCAGCGCTGGTCCTCGCCGGGCTCGTCTTCTGGCTCATGGGCGCACTCAACACCAATGAGAAGGCCATCGTCGGCGTGCCATTCCTGTTCGGCTGGGCCGTCATCTCGCTCGTCATCTTCAACCGCCGCGGTGCCGGCGAGGAGCACTAGGAGCCCTTGCTCGATTGCGGGCCCCTGTCGCGGCAGGCCTGCGAGCAGTACTTCACCGACTCCCAGTCGCGCGCCCACTTCTTGCGCCATTCGAATGGCCGCTGGCAGGTGGCGCACGTCTTGGGCTCGAAGCCGTTCTTCGTTCGGGGGACCGGAGCCATGGACAGCACCCTAAGGCAGAGCCAAGCCGCCGAAGGTAATCGAAGCGTCGCAGGGCGGCCCTGCGCGAAATGCCGACATGCGGAGAACCCGCGCCGGGTCTAGTGTGGTAATCGCTTCGCATGGCGCGCAGCAGTCGCGGTAATCAAGGGAGCGTTCGATGGACGAAAAAGGCCTGCTAGAACTCTGGAACGTCAAGCGCACCCAGGTGATCAGCGCCCAGATGGCCCCAACGATCATGCTCATCGCCGTTCTCGTCCTCGCTGCCATCGGCGCCTTCGACGGCGCGCCGGACAGCGTCAAGTACCTCGCGATCGGCATCGCCGCCGCAACGGGCATCCTCGCGATGATCACGCAGTACGCGACCATCCGCGAGGCGCAGTCGCTAGTCGCCGATCTCGGCAAGCTCGAGCAGCCGTCTGCACTTGCCGTGAAGATCGCAGCCTCGAGGTCGTTCCTGTCGCTGACGGCACTGGCATTCATCCTCATCGGGGTCGGGATCTTCGTCCTCGTCGTGTGGGCAGTACTCGGTTAGCCATGATGGCAGGGATAATCGTGGTGGCCGCGTTCCTCGCCGTCGTCGCCGTATTCATCATTCGATATGAGCGACCGACGTCCAACCGCAAGAAGCTGAGCGGCAGGGGCGGGGACTTCGAGGC
>JBMOKH010000119.1:0-7081 GCA_049315365.1 Candidatus Nanopelagicales bacterium | reverse complement strand
CGAATGTGCTCGTCGCGATGAACCCGGCCGCGCTCAAGGCCAACCTCAAGGACCTCCCCCGCGGCGCCGACCTCATCGTGAACACCGATGAGTTCACCAAGCGCAACCTCGAAAAGGTCGGCTATCCCTCGAACCCGATCGAGGACGGTTCCCTCGACGCGTACAACGTGCACGCCGTTGCCCTCACCTCGATGACCGTCGAGGCACTCAAGGGCTACGCGGTCTCCAAGAAGGACGCCGAGCGGGCCAAGAACATGTACGCCCTCGGCCTGCTGTGCTGGCTCTACAACAGGCCATCGCAGGGCACGCTGGACTTCCTGAGATCGAAGTTCGCCAAGAAGCCGGACATCATGAATGCGAACATCGCCGCATACGAGGCCGGATGGTCCTTCGGCGAGACCACCGAGGCCTTCTCGGTGCAGTACGAGATCGCGCCCGCGACCATGCCGGCCGGCCTGTACCGCAACATCACGGGCAACCCGGCCCTGTCTCTCGGCCTCATCGCCGCGTCCGAGCTTTCGGGCCTGCCCCTGTTCCTCGGGTCGTACCCGATCACCCCGGCATCCGACATCCTCCATGAGCTGAGCAAGCACAAGAACTTCGGCGTCATGACCTTCCAAGCCGAGGACGAGATCGCCGGGATCGGCGCAGCCTTGGGGGCCGCCTACGGTGGCGCACTCGCCGTGACCACGACGTCGGGTCCCGGAGTCGCGCTAAAGTCGGAGGCAATCGGCCTCGCTGTATCGCTCGAGCTGCCACTCCTCATCGTCGACGTCCAGCGCGGCGGCCCCTCGACCGGACTGCCCACCAAGACCGAGCAATCCGATCTGCTGCAGGCGATGTTCGGCCGCAACGGCGAGGCACCGGTGGCCATCGTTGCACCGCAGTCGCCGTCCGACTGCTTCTTCGCGGCCATCGAGGCTGCGCGGATCGCCGTGGAGTACCGGACGCCGGTCTTCATCCTCTCCGACGGCTACCTTGCCAACGGATCGGAGCCCTGGCTCGTTCCCGACGCATCGACGCTCCCCACCTTTGAGCCCAAGTTCGCAACCGGCCCCAATCACACGGCACCGGATGGCACCGAGGAGTTCTGGCCATACCTTCGCGATCCGGAGACTCTGGCCCGGCCATGGGCGATCCCCGGCACCAAGGGCCTCGAGCACCGGATCGGCGGCATAGAGAAGGCCGACGGAATCGGGACCATTTCCTACGATCCCGACAACCACGACAAGATGGTGCGGCTCCGCCAGGCGAAGATCGACGCGATCGCACGGACGATCCCGGAGATCCAGGTCGATGACCCAAGCGGCGACGCCCGGGTGCTCATCTTGGGCTGGGGGTCGACGTTCGGCCCCATCGGCGCCGCCTGCCGCCTCGTTCGCACCGCGGGCGGCAACGTCGCCCAGGCACACATCCGCCACCTCAACCCATTCCCGTCGAACCTCGGCGAGGTTCTCAGCAGCTATGACAAGGTCATCGTCCCCGAGATGAACCTCGGCCAGCTCGCCCTGCTGCTGCGCGCGAAGTACCTCGTTGACATCATCAGCTACAACCAAGTTCGAGGCATGCCGTTCAAGTCCGATGAGCTCGCCGGTGTTATCACCGACGTCCTCGAGAGCCTGTGAGGATCCCATGACCACCAACACATTCCCGGCACTCAGCCTCGTACCCAAGGCCGATGGGCCCCAGAGCGCGAAGGACTTCAAGTCAGATCAGGAGGTTCGCTGGTGCCCGGGATGCGGCGACTACGCGATCTTGTCGGCGGTCCAGAGCTTCCTGCCCGATCTCGGCGTTGCACGCGAGAACATCGTGTTCGTATCCGGGATCGGCTGCTCCTCGCGATTCCCGTACTACCTCGACACCTTCGGCCTGCACTCCATCCACGGCCGGGCACCCGCCATTGCGACGGGTCTTGCCTCCTCCCGTCCCGACCTGTCGGTCTGGGTCATCACCGGCGATGGCGATGCACTGAGCATCGGCGGCAATCACCTCATCCACGCCCTGCGTCGCAACGTCAACTTGAAGATCCTGCTCTTCAACAACCGCATCTACGGCTTGACGAAAGGTCAGTACTCCCCGACCTCAGAGCAGGGCAAGATCACGAAGTCGACACCCGAGGGCTCCTTGGACTACTCGTTCAACCCGGTCTCGCTCGCACTCGGCGCCGAGGCAACCTTCGTGGCCCGGACCATCGACTCCGATCGCAAGCACCTGACCGAGGTGCTCACGGCCGCCGCCGCGCACGAGGGCACGGCGCTCATCGAGATCTACCAGAACTGCAACATCTTCAACGATGGCGCCTGGGAGCCGCTCAAGGACAGCGATACCCGCGATGACGCCATGATGCGCCTGGTCCACGGCCAGCCAATTCGATTCGGCAAGGACATGCAGCTAGGCGTCTGCCGAGCGGCAGACGGTCACGTCGAGGTGGTCGAGATCGCCTCGGTGGGCGAGGATGCAATCCTGCGCCACGATGCTCACGCAAAGGATCCCGGCCTCGCATTCGCGCTCTCGCGCCTCGCAAATCCGCGCACCCTTCAGAACACCCCGATCGGCATCTTCCGCGATGTCGAGCGTCCGAGCTACGACCGTCTACTACGCGAGCAGGTCGCCAGCGTCACTGAGAAGAAGGGCAAGGGAGACCTCCAGTCATTGCTGAACGGCAATGACACGTGGAACGTCTCATAGCCATCGAAGTACCCACGGGGCGCTCGCAGGCGGCCACCGGGCTCATCTACGGCGCTGTCGCCTATGGGCTCTGGGGCCTGTTCCCGCTGTACTTTGCCCTGCTCGACTCGGTGTCACCCATCGAGGTGGTCGCGCATCGGGTTGTGTGGTCCCTTGTCTTCCTCGCCATTGCGCTGTTCGTCATTCGTGGCTGGCGGAACCTGTTTCAGACCATGCGTTCAAGGCGCACATTCGGTCTGCTTGCCCTTGCCGCGGTGTTCCTCAGCATCAACTGGGGAGTCTACGTATGGGCCGTTCAGAACGATGATGTCGTCCAGGCATCGCTCGGCTACTTCATCAATCCGCTCGTCTCCGTCGGCCTCGGCGTCGTCATCCTTCGCGAACGGCTGCGGCGCCTCCAATGGGCCGCCGTCTGCCTGGCCGTCGTGGCCGTCCTCGTTCTCGCAATCGCCATGGGGCATCCGCCTTGGATCAGCCTCGTCCTCGCCACCTCATTCGGGATCTACGGGCTGCTGAAGAAGGTCGTCGGAGTTGGCTCGGTGCCGAGCCTCGCCATCGAGACGCTGGTCCTGACGCCTGTCGCGCTCATGATCATCCTGCTCGCACTTCGCGGAGGCCACGCGGGCTTGGTTCAAGACGGGCCCGGCACCACCGCGCTTCTCATCATGCTCGGACCGGTCACGGCTATCCCGCTCATCGCATTCGGCGCCGCCGCAACTCGAATCCCCCTCTCGAGCCTGGGGCTCATGCAGTTCCTCACGCCCACGCTGCAGTTCATCATGGGGATCACCATCTTCCACGAGGTGATGACCACCGGCAGTTGGGTCGGATTCATCATCGTGTGGATGGCCCTATGCCTATTCGGCTTCGATATCGTTCGGCATTCGAGGTCCGTCAAGGGGCAACAACCCCCATCCCGTATCGATGACCTCGAGGTCGTGAAGCCGGACTGATCTACCGGCCGGTGAAGCGGGGGTCGCGCTTCTCGCGGAATGCCTCGAATGCCTCTCGCATGTCGTCGGTCTGAAAGGCGAGGACCTGGTTGCGGTTCTCAAGATCGATTGCGGCATCGAGGGACGGTGCATCGACGTTCGTCTGGACAACCTGCTTCGTCATTCGGACGCCGAACGGGCTGTTACGGCAGATCAGCTCTGCCGTCTCAATGGCCCGGTCGAGGAGGTCGCCCGCCTGCACGACGGATGTCACCATGCCGATCCGCAGCGCCTCCTCGGCGTCGACGAAGCGTCCGGTCATGAGGATCTCCAACGCCCTGCCGAACCCGACGATGCGGGGCAGCAGCCACGAGGTGCCGACATCGCCGCCGGTGAGCCCGATCCGGATGAATGCCGCATTGAACCTGGCCGTGGGCGCCGCGAGCCGGATGTCGGCCGCGAGTGCCAGCGCCATGCCCGCACCGGCGGCCGCGCCGTTCACCGCAGCGATCACCGGCTTGTCCATGTGCCGGAACCCGGCGATCGAACGTGCCCAGGACTCCTGTCCGACGAGAAGCTCCGCCGGGTTCATTGCCGGCAAATCCGCAGCGAGGTCAAGGTCAAGCCCCGCGCAGAATGCCCGGCCAGAGCCGGTGAGGATGAGGACGCGTGCGAGGGGATCGCTATCGACCTCATGCTGCAGCGTGATGAACTCATCGAACATCTCGAAGGTCATCGCGTTCAACCGATCCGGGCGATTGAGTCGAGCTATCACGATCTGCGGGCCGGAGCGTTCGACGACCATCGTGGTGTAGCGGCTCACCGAATGGCTCGACTTCAGCCTGTTCGCGACACGACGTAATCGCACAGAAGCTCGAGGGTCTGCCTCGCCCCACCGTCTGGAAGCGGCGCGAGTACCGCGCGTGCCTCATCAGCCCACCTGCACGCCTCCTGCCGGGCTTCCGCGAGTGCCGGGTGCGAGCGGAGGAGGCCGAGTGCCTCAGCATGCTCATCATCGTCGTCGAGCGGGCGCGAGAGCAGGTCTCGCAGCCGTGCGTCATCGGCTGACGGCCCGCCGAGGGCAATGAGCGCCGCCAGGGTCGGGACCCCCTCCCGCAGATCGGTTCCGGGGGTCTTGCCCGACTGCGCGGACTCGCTCATAATGTCGACGAGATCATCGGCCAGCTGGAATGCGACCCCGATGCATTCGCCGAATCGTGCGAGCACCTCAATGGTCGCCGGGTCAGCGCCTGACATGAGTGCCCCATAGCGCCCGGAGGCCGCGATGAGGGATCCGGTCTTGTCTGCCAGGACCTCGAGGTGGTGCTTGACTGGATCGACGCCATCCTCGGGGCCAACCGTCTCGAGAATTTGGCCAATGCACAGCCGCTCGAAGGTCTGGGCCTGAATGCGCACCGCCTCGGGACCGAGGTCAGCAAGGATCGCCGAGGTGCGGGCGAAGAGGAAGTCCCCGGTGAGGATGGCGACCGAGTTGCCCCACCGCGCATTCGCACTCGAGGCACCGCGTCGCAGGGGTGCCTCGTCCATAACGTCGTCGTGATACAGCGTCGCGAGGTGAGTGAGTTCGACCGAGACAGCCGATTTGATGACCTCCGGCCTGCTCGGGTCGCCGAACTGCGCCGCAAGCAAGACAAGTAACGGGCGGAAGCGCTTTCCGCCTGCATCCACGAGGTACCCCGCGGCTTCGTTGATGAATGGAGATGAACTCCGGACTGAAGCCCGTAGCTCCTGTTCGACCAAGGCGAGGCCAACTGCGAGTGACGCCTCGAGGGCGGGATCCGGTGACAGCAGATCCAGCGACTGATGGCTCATGGAACCACGGTACTACCGCACGAATACATCGGCATTCGCGACCAACTCGAGCAGCGGTTGCGGCACGATTCCGAGGACGACGGTAATCGTCGCTGCCGCAGCGAGTGCGACGGTCGTAAAGACGCTCGGTATCACGACGACCGCTGTCTGCTCATTGGGCTCTGAGAAGAACATCATGACGATGACGCGCACGTAGAAGAAGGCGGCGATGAGTGAGGCCACCACTGCTACGAGGACAAGCCACGTGTCGCCCGCGGCGATGGCCGCGGTGAACACGCTGAACTTTCCGATGAAGCCGCCTGTGAGCGGGATGCCGGCCAGGGACAGCATGAAGATCGCGAAGAGAGTTGCGACCAACGGGGACTTCTTCGCCAGACCGGCCCACTTCGAAAGGTGGGTCGCCTCTCCGTTGCCATCACGCACCAGCATGATGACGGCGAAGGCCCCGATCGTGGTGAAGCCGTAGGTGACGAGGTAGAACATGGCGCCGGCAAGCCCCTCGGGGCTCGCCGCGATGACGCCGACGAGGATGAAGCCAGCCTGGGCGATCGACGAGTAGGCGAGCATGCGCTTGATGTCAGTCTGCGTTACCGCAATGATCGAACCGACGAGCATCGTAAGGATCGCAATGATCCACAGCATCGGCTCCCAGTCCCAGCGCACGCCGCCGAACCCCACGTAGAGGACCCGAAATAGCGCTGCGAAGGCCGCGATCTTCACGGTTGCGGCCATGAATCCGGTCACCGGCGTCGGCGCACCCTGGTAGACGTCAGGAGTCCACTGGTGGAACGGCACAGCCCCGATCTTGAAGAGCAGTCCGACCAACAGCATGCCCAGGCCGATGAGCATGAGGCTGCTCTCACTCGGCTTGGCACTCAGCGCATCAGCGATGGCCGGTAGGTCGATTGAACCCGCGTACCCGTAGATGAGTGCGGCTCCGTACAGGAAGAACGCGGATGAGAACGCCCCGAGGATGAAGTACTTCATCGCGGCCTCCTGCGAAAGCAGGCGTCTACGACGCGCGAGCCCAGCGAGCAGATACAGCGGGAGAGACATGACCTCAAGCGCGACGAACATGATGAGCAGGTCATTTGCGACGGTGAAAAGGAGCATGCCACCCACCGCAAACAAGAAGAGCGACCATACTTCGGTCTGAAGATACCCGCGGGCGGCGAACTGCTTCTCATCCTCGGAGCCGGGCAGCGCCGAGGCTCGCGGCGCGAACGCATCGCCGCTCAGGTCGACGGTGCGCTCTGCCATGAGCATGGCGCCGAGCAGTGCCAGGACCAGCAGGGTGCCCTGCATCACGAGTGCGGGGCCGTCGACCGCAATCGATCCCGCAGCAGTGATCGCCTGGGTCTTGGCGAGGTCGATCACGGCGATGAACGCCGCGATGATGCTCACGAAGACGAGCACGAGCTGAAGGGGACGACGGGCTCGCCGCGGCGCAAACGCCTCGATGAGCACCGACACCACGCCGGCGGTGAGAACGATGACGATCGGCAGGATCAACCGGTAGTCGATGACGGGCAACTCGAACGGGGTCTCGCTGGCGAAGCGTCCGACGAGGGCCGGCACGCTGGTACTTGCCGCGTTCACTCCTGGGTCCCTTCAGCGGTGGTGCTCGG
>JBMOKH010000006.1:0-29197 GCA_049315365.1 Candidatus Nanopelagicales bacterium | reverse complement strand
TCGGTGGTGATCGAGCCCACTCCAGGCGACGAGAGCATCCGAGAACTCGCCCTAGCTGCGGTTGCCTGCTCGGACGGGTACGCATTTCCCAGGGACGGCGCCTGGCGGCCGCACGGCGACCCGATGGAGGCCGCCCTCGACGTCTTCGCGCGCCGGCTCGACATCGACACCGACGCCGGGCGGGCGGGCCTGCTCGTTCGTCACCGGTTTCCGTTCGACCCGCGGCGCCGCCGCATGTCGGTCGTCACCGAGGACATGGTCATCGTGAAGGGCGCGCCGGACAGCGTCCTTGAAATGTGCCCTTCCGCCCCCGAGGTCCAAAGGCGTGTCGACGAGTTGGCAGGGCTGGGCCTGCGGATTATCGCCGTCGCCTGCCGGGAGGCCCGTGGCCCTGCCCCAGAGACAATCGAGGAGGCGGAGCGGAACCTGACCCTCGTCGGGCTCTTCGCGCTCGAGGATCCTCCGCGGGCCGACGTGTTGGAATCCCTCGAGGCGTGCCGCGGCGCCGGGATCACCGTGGCGATGGTCACCGGTGACCATCCGACGACAGCGGCCGCCATCGCGACGAAGGTCGGGCTCCGCCAGCGCGACGGACTCGTCGTCTGCGGCGCCGACCTGCCGGCCGATGGCGGCGAACTCGGTGCCCTGCTCGACCGGCCGGGCGTGGTGGTTGCGAGGGTGTCTCCAGAGGACAAGCTCCGGATTGCGCGCGCACTTCGGATGCGCGGTCACGTCGTCGCGATGACCGGCGACGGAGTCAATGACGTTCCCGCCCTCCGTGCCGCGAACATCGGGATCGCCATGGGACTTTCGGGCACCGACGTGGCACGAGAGGCAGCCGACCTCGTCCTCCTCGACGACCACTTCGGGTCGATCGTGGCCGGGATCGAGCAGGGCCGGACGACCTTCGTGAACATCCGCCGCTTCCTCACCTACCACCTCACCGACAACGTGGCAGAGCTGGCGCCGTTCGTCGTCTGGGCGGTTTCCGGTGGCCAGTTCCCGCTCGCGCTCGGCGTGCTGCAGATCCTCGCTATCGACATCGGCACGGACACCCTCTCAGCTGTTGCGCTGGGTGCCGAGCCCCCGTCAAGGCACCTGCTCGAGCGACCGCCAGTCTCGGGCCGGCTGCTCAACCGGACGGTCCTGCGGCGGGCGTTCGGAGTGCTCGGGCCGACAATCGCCCTCGCGACGATGGTCGCGTTCATGGCGTCGTTCGTCGCGATGGGCTGGAGTCCCGGTGAGCCGTTCCCCACTGGGCCCGCAGTGATGGCCGCCTCGGGTGCAGCATTCATGACGGTGGTGCTCGGCCAGGTCGCGAACGCCTTCGCCTGCCGTAGCTCGACGAAGTGGCCGGGCGAGCTCGGCTGGACCACGAACCGGCTGCTGTTCCCGGCAGTCCTCGGCGGCCTGCTGTTCGCGGTCATGACGGTATTCGTGCCCGCGGTAGCCGAGGCGCTTGGCCAGGCACCGCCGCTTGCCATCGGATGGGCGGTCGCGGTCGCGACGATGGGCCTGATGATCGGGGTCGATGCCGTTGACAAGTGGGTTCGGCGCGCGTCCGTCCCGACTCGTCCTGCGGTTCCCTGAGCCTGGCCCGCGGGAGAATAGCGGGACGAATCGCAGAATCAGGGCCGGATGGCGCCGAATTCTGCGATTGGTCCCATGACATGGGACAAACGCGGGTGGGAGGGTGCTGTGTTGGGGGTGGGGTGGGACGAGCAAGTGGCGCGGACGGCCCTCGCGCTCGGCTGCCTGCTGGTGGCCGCGCTGGCAGTGATGCGCGCTGGCGGGATCGGTCTGCGCGGAGACCTGCTCGTGTCGGCTGCGCGAGCTGTCGTCCAACTGGCCCTCGTTGCCCTCATCATCGCCTGGCTGTTCGCCAATCCGCAGTGGTCGCCCGCTTACATCGCGATCATGCTCTTTGCCGCGACCGTCACCGCGGTTCGCCGGATCGGCTGCGGTCGCAGGCACTCATGGCCGGTGCTCCTGTCGATCGCCGCTGGATCTGCTGCGACCGTCGGCATCGTCGCGGCGACCGGCGCGCTCTCCCGAGATGTCCAAAGCCTGCTGCCGTTCACCGCCCAGATGATCGGGGGAGCGATGACCGCGACCCTCCTCGCCGGCGCCCGGCTGCGTGACGACGCCCTCGAGCGCTGGGCGGAGATCGAGGGTTACTTGGCGCTCGGCGCCCGGCCGCGGTCTGCGGTTCGTCCGGTCGCGACGAGGGCGGTCGAGCAGTCCCTCGCCCCGGCCCTCGACCAGATGAAGAGCGCCGGCCTCGTCCTGCTCCCCGGCTCCTTCGTCGGGCTGCTCCTCGGTGGCGCGAGCCCGATGCTCGCCGTCCAGATCCAGCTCCTCGTGCTCGTTGGCCTCGTGCTCGCGCAGGTCATCTCGAGTGTCCTGACGGTGTTCCTGCTCTCTTCCGCGGTTGGCACGCTGAAGCCGGAGCGCTGGCGGCGCTGACTGCTAGCGAGCGGGCCGCGACAATCGCTTTCGGCACTCGTGCTTGGCGATGCGCACGAACTGCTCGGCGGCCGGAAGAAGGGTGGCGTCCTTGCGGAGTGCGATGAGGATCATGCGCGGCTCGATCGGAGGATCGAGTGCCTTCACGACGATGCCGGGGTCGTTCGTGTCGACCGCGAGGAGGGGCATCACCGCGGGACCGAGTCCGGACCGGACCATGCCCTGGATCGCCCCGTTGTCGTTCGCCCGGAAAACGTAGCGGGGCGTGATGCCTGCCTCGCGCAGCCCCTCGTCGATCCGCGACTGGGTGCTGCAGTCGTGCTCGCCGACCATCGGGGCCTGTGCGAGCAGGCTGGTGGGGAAGGTCTTTCCCTTCGAGACCCTGGCGAGCTCGCTCTCCTTGGGCAGGAGGACGACGAAGGGATCGGTGCCGAGCTCGATGAGGTCCAGGCGGCTGTCGGCGTAGGGGCCTTCGAGGAAGGTGACGTCGATCTCGCCGGCGAGGAGCAGGTCGACGAGGGAGTCGTTGAGGTCCTGCTCAACGAGATGGATGTCGAGATTCGGCGCGGCTGCTCGCATCTCCCTGACGAGCTCGGGAAGGAGCTGGACGGACACGCTCTGGAAGGTGCCGCAGCGCAGGCGCCCGGCCGTGCCCGAGACGAGGTCGGACAGCTCGCGGCCCGCGAGCGCGAGGCGCGCGTGGATCGCCTTCGCATGCCCGAGGAGCAGCCGGCCGGCGGGAGTGAGGGTCACCGGGCGCGGGCCGCCCGGCCGGTCGAAGAGCCGCTGCCCTACCGCCCGCTCGAGGCTTGCGACCTGCTGGCTGATCGCGGCCTGCGAGTAGCCGAGCACGTCGGCCGCCCCGATGAACGAGCCTTCGTCGGCGACCGCGCGCAGGGTGGTGAGGTGCTTGACCTCGACGTCCTCGATCCCCATAACCATAAGCATAAGTGATTGAATTGATCATGTTCAATCGTTTTTCTTTATGGATCAAACCCTCTAGCGTGAGCGACGGAAAGGAACTCACATGGAAACCATTGCTCGCACCATTCAATTGCTCGCCCACCGAATCGAGTCCGAGGGATTTGGCGACGACTCCCTCGATCTGCTCGTCATGGCGCATGCTGCCCGCGACCTGCAGGTCAACGAGATCCTTGTGCAGGTGATGATCGACGACCGTGAGCCCGAGGTCGCGCGCGAGCGTGCCTTCGCCATGGTCGCCCGTGCCATGGACTCGGCCACGAACCTGGACCTGATCCTCGCGGATCGCATCGAGCGCCCGCTCGCCATCGCCTGCTGAACTGGCCTCGTGACCGGCCTGCTGATTGCGGCGCGCCTAGCATGTCATCGTGATGAATCGGTCAGTCCGAGCCGTAGGGTCACGCCGTGGGTAGCGGTCACTCGCACGGCGGTGTCGACAACCGAAGCCGTCTGGCCTGGGCCCTTGGGCTGACCCTCACGGTCCTCGTGATCGAGGTCATCGGCGGCATTCGCTCGGGGAGCCTCGCACTCCTCGCGGATGCCGGCCACATGCTCACCGACGTCGCCGGCCTCCTCATCGCACTCGCGGCCATGAGCGCGGGCCGGCTTCCGGCGACGTCGTCCCGCACCTTCGGGTACCGGCGGATCGAGGTGCTCGCCGCGGGGGTGAACGCACTCCTCCTGTTTGCCGTGGCTGGCTGGATTGGCTTCGAGGCATGGGAGCGGTGGCAGGCGCCGCCGGACATCGCGAGCGGAAGCATGCTCGCATTCGCGTCGGCGGGCCTGGCCGCGAACATCATCGGCCTGCTCCTCCTGCGCAGGGGCGCGCGCGACAGCATCAACGTCAAGGGCGCCTACCTCGAGATGTGGGGCGACCTGCTCGGGTCGATCGCAGTCATCGTCGCGGCGATCGCGATAGGAGCGACCGGATGGCTGCGGATCGACCCGCTCGTGTCAGTCCTCGTCGCGCTCATGATCCTCCCGCGGGCCCTGCAACTGCTTCGTGAGGTGATCGGGATCCTCATTGAGTCGACCCCGAAGGATCTCGACCTTGACAGCGTCCGCGAGCACTGGCTGAGCAAGCCGTTCGTCGTGAGCGTCCACGACATGCACGCCTGGACCATCACGTCAGGCCTGCCGGTCATGAGCGCCCATGTCGTGGTCCGCGACGATGCTCTCGTGGCGGGCCTCGGGCCGATGCTCGAGGACCTGCGCGGCTGCCTCGAAGGCCACTTCAGCATCGAGCACTCGACCATCCAGATCGAGCCGGAGGGCCACGCCGAGGCCGAGGAGCACCTGCACGCCTAACTCCGCCCCGCCGCTGTTCGCCGAATGCTTCGCGGATCGGGCGACGAGACGGTTAGATGGTCTGATGATGAAGGACTCCGCGGCCGTGGTGATCGTGGGGAGCGGAATGGGGGGCAGCACGCTCGCGTGGGGTCTCGCGCGGCGCGGCATCGACGTGCTCGTGCTCGAGCGGGGGGACTACCTGCCGCGGGAGCGGGAGAACTGGTCGCCCGAGGCAGTGTTCGTCGAGCGTCGTTACAAGCCCGACGAGATGTGGGTCGACGACGACGGCGAGGAGTTCAGCCCGGGGGTCCACTACCTCGTCGGCGGCAATACCAAGGTCTACGGCGCGAGCCTGCCGCGCCTCCGGGAGCGAGACTTCGAGCGTACCGAGTACCCGGGAGGGGTGTCGCCCGCCTGGCCCTTCAGCTACGCAGACCTCGAGCCCTACTACTCGCAGGCCGAGTCCCTCTACCGGGTGCACGGCACGACCGGTGAGGACCCCACCGAGCCCTGGCGCAGCCAGCCCTACCCCTACCCGGCGCTCGATCACGAGCCCTACGTCCAGGAGACCGTCCATCGCATCGAGGAGCAGGGCCTGCATCCGTCGAGGACCTCCATGGGCGTTGACCTACAGCCGGGTGGCGCCTGCATCCGGTGCAGCACGTGCGATGGCTTTCCCTGCCGGCTCGGGGCGAAATCAGATGCCGAGACATGCGCTCTCGGTCCGGCGCTCATGGGAGGCAGCGTGCGGCTGCTCACCGGGGTCCGCATTGACCGCATCGAGACAGGCGCCGGCGACCGCGTGACAAGGCTCCTCGGCGATTGCCGCGGGGAGCCCTGCGAGTTCACCGGGGGCTCATTCGTCCTCGCCGGCGGAGCCGTGAACTCCGCGGTGATCCTGCTGCGGAGCACAAGCGACCGGTGGCCAGGCGGCGTCGCGAACTCAACCGACCTCGTCGGCCGGAACTACATGGTCCACAACAACACCCATATCGCCGCGATCGACCCACGCCGCCAGAACGATGTCGTCTTCCAAAAGACGGTCGCGGTCAACGACTATTATCACGATCTCGGCGACGGAATCCCGGGCGGGACGATACAACTCATCGGCAAGGTGCAGGGATCCATGATGAAGACCCACGCGACGCGAGCGCCCCTCGCCCTCCTCAATCGAATGGCAGGCAGAAGCGTCGAATGGCTCGTCATGACCGAGGACACCCCCTCCCTCGCCAACCGAGTTCAGGTCAATGGGAATGGGCGCATCCAGATCTCGTGGCAGCGGATGAACTACGACCGCCATGAGCTGCTGCTGGACGAGGCGAGGGCAATGCTGAAGCGGGCCGGCTACGTCGGCGTCTTCGAACAGCGATTCGGCATCGACATGAACAGCCACATGTGCGGAACGGCCGTGGCGGGCATCGACCCGACGACAAGTGTCCTCGACGGGCACTGCAGGTCGCACGAGGTCGAAAACCTGTTCGTCGTCGACTCCTCGTTCTTCCCGTCCTCCGGAGCGCAGAACCCGGCGCTCACCATCGGGGCGCAGGCCCTGCGCGTCGCGGCTGAGGTGGACTGGAATTGAGACCGCTCGCTTTCATCGCCGGTTTCGCGGCGGGCGCCGTTCTTCTGGCGCCTGCGGCCCTGGCTGCCGGCCCATCGTCCGAACCTGCGAAGAAGCGCCCGCAGCTCACCGCCACGGAACTCGCCGACATCGGATTCACGGTGGCCCCGAACACGACCGACTGGGGAATGCCCGTTCGCATGAGCGCGGGGGAGGTGCCTCGGGGCACCGACATCATCATCAGCGGCAAGGCCCCCGACCGGGTTCCCGTCGGCAAGACGCTCAGGCTTGCGCGGTTCTACCCGTTCAACAAGATGGGCCTCGGGGAGTTCCGGCCGCTCAACATCAAGACCGTGGTCGGCAAGGGCCACCGATTCTCGATGCGCTTCCAACTCGGCTATCCGGGGGTGTGGGGCTACCACGTGGGCTACGAGACGAAGGGGGCGGCGGCCGAGTTCTTTGGGTTCGAGTTCCAGGTGGCGACCCCGGGCACCGGGAAGCGTCCGTCCCGCGCCATCGCACGCCCGGTATCGATTGACCCCAAGACGCTCTGGAATGCCGGGTTCACCAAGGTGCCGAACACCTCGGCATGGGGCGGCACCGCGAGGATCTCGACCTCGAGTGCCAAGGCCGGGGCGCCGGTCACGATCTCGGGCAGGGCACCGGCGTCGGTCGCGCCCGGTGAGGTCCTGTCGCTGAGCCGCTTCATCCCGACGGACAAGCGGGGATCTGGGCACTTCGAGCCGTTGGGCGGAGCCGAGACCACGGTGAAGTCGGACGGCTCGTACTCGCTCACGATGGAGTTGAGCAAGCGCGGCCTTCACGGGTACTCCCTGGGCATTGAGCAGGGTGGCGAGTGGGTCGGCGTAGAGTTCCAGGTTCGGACGACCTGATACGAAATGAGTGAAGTCCCCCACCGTTAGGAGGGGGACTTCACTCATTTCAATTGGGTTTTCCCAGCACGACGGCTGGGGGAGCCGGGCCTAGAGGCTTCGAGAGAAGATCGCGTCGATCTCTGCCCGATCCGAGGGGGTCAGTGCATTGGCGCGCTGACGGTCCCATTCCCGGTGAAGTGCCCGACGGGCAGCCATATTGTCGTCGTGCGGCTGGCGATCGAACATTGAGGCGAACACCTTTGCAAACGGCGTCATGGAGGGTTACTCCTGTCATCGTTGTGGATATTTCGACCTTCCCGGGATCTCCGGGTCTGCCGGTGTCCTGTCGGCGGTTGCCAGTTGGACCCATTAAGTATCACCCAGATTTGTTGCGCCTGCCAACAAAGCAGCCCCGACTGTGCTGATGCTCACAAAGGATTCATCGCGCGTTCATCGTGGCCGTGACATGGCTCACAGGGCTGCGCCGGACAACCGGGCGCATACCGGGCGTGGCGGTCGAGGCCATGTGACACGATGCACGTCCACGTGCCGTTGGCATGGGCAAACGGCTGGTTCGCTGGGAGGACGCAATGTCGGCGACAACGGTCACGTACTCACCGAAGGTGTTCATCCCCCTCACCATGCTCTGCCGCGATCGCTGCGGCTACTGCACGTTCGCGCAGTCACCGTCACGGGTGAGCGCTCCTTATCTCACCCCCGAGGAAATCATCGCGATCGCGACGGCCGGGTCGAGAGCGGGCTGCCACGAGGCCCTGTTCACGCTCGGGGAGTTCCCCGAGGAGCGCTACCCGGTCGCAGGGGAGTGGCTGCGGGAGCACGGATATCAGACCACCGTCGACTACCTCGCCGCCATGTGCCAGCTCGTCCTCGACGAGACCGGGCTCCTCCCGCACGCGAACGCCGGCGCGCTCAGGAGCGATGACCTCGCGAAGCTGCGCCGGGTGGCTCCGAGCCAGGGCATGATGATCGAGTCGCTGAGACCCGACCTCGCCGCTCATCGCGGGGCCCCGGACAAGACCCCCGAGCGACGCCTCGCCACGCTCCATGCGGCGGGGGATCTCGCCATCCCGTTCACGACCGGGATCCTCGTCGGAATCGGTGAGGACCGAGCCGATCGCATCGAGGCCCTCGAGGCGATCGCCGCGGCGCACGAGCGCTTCGGCCATGTGCAGGAGGTGATCGTCCAGAACTTCGTCCCCAAGGCCGACACCCTCATGCGCAATCACCCCGCCTGCTCGGTCGAGGATCTTGTCGATGCGATCAGGCTGGCCCGGTCGATCCTTCCCACCGAGGTGCACGTGCAGGCACCGCCCAATCTCGTCGACGACCCGGGCATCCTCCTCGATGCCGGCATCGACGACTTCGGCGGCATCTCGCCGGTCACGGCCGACCACGTGAACCCCGAGCGCCCCTGGCCGCACATCGAGACCCTCCGGGCCGTGGTGGAGTCGCGCGGCCGCACCCTCGCGCCTCGGCTCACGGTCTACCCCGAGTTCGCCACCCAGCCACGTCGATGGCTCGACGACAACGTCCGCTTCGCCGTCCTTGACCGCAGCGATGCCGAGGGCATGGGGCGCGACGACCCGGGGGCGACCTTCCCCGAGCGCTATGAGGCGGCAGCGAACGTCGGCACGGGGGCCGAGGTCGTCCAGATCGGGCGTCGGTCGACGGCGTGGTACTCAGGCGCCGACCGGCATCCGCCGATCCTCGTACCGGCCGAGCCGCATGCCACGGGGGTCATCGCCGAGGTGCTCGAAGGGGTGCGGCAGGGCCAGGAGCCCCAGCAGGCCGAGATCGTCGCGCTCTTCGGCGCTCGCGGCGCCGAGGTCGCCGCAGTCGCCGCACTGGCCGACGAACTGAGGCGTGCGACCAACGGCGACAACGTCACGTTCGTCCGGAATCGCAACATCAACTACACGAATGTCTGCACCTTCAAGTGCACCTTCTGCGGATTCTCCAAGGGCCCGCTCTCGCTCAACCTGCGGGGCAAGCCCTACCTCCTCACCAACGAGCAGATCGCCGACCGAGTCCGTGAGGCCGCGTCGCTCGGGGCTACCGAGGTGTGCCTGCAGGGCGGCATCCACCCGGACTTCGACGGCGATTACTACCTCGAGGTGTGCCGCACCGTGAAGGCGGCAGTCCCCGAGATGCATGTCCACGGCTTCACCGCACTCGAGGTGACCGAGGGCGCCCGCCGCCTCAAGGAGCCGCTGCCGTCCTACCTAGCGCGCATGCGCGACGCGGGGCTGAAATCCCTTCCGGGCACGGCCGCCGAGATCCTCGACGACTCGATCCGAGAGGTGCTCTGCCCCGACAAGATCACGACGAGCGAATGGCTCGACTGCCACGAGATGGCCCATGAGGCGGGGCTCCGGTCGAACGTGACGATCATGTTCGGGAGCATCGAGCACCCCGAGCACTGGGCGCGCCACGTGATACGCACACGCGACCTGCAAAAGCGGACCTTCGGCTTCACCGAATTCATCCCGCTGCCGTTCGTCCACATGGCCTCGCCCATCTACCTCAAGCGCCGCGCGCGACGAGGCCCCACCTGGCGCGAGACCGTCCTCATGCATGCCGTCGGCCGGATCGCCTACCGGGGCTGGATCGACAACGTGCAGGCCTCCTGGGTCAAGCTCGGGGTTGCGGGTGCGCAGCAATTGCTCCAGGCCGGCGTGAATGACCTGGGAGGCACGCTCATGGACGAGAACATCTCCCGGGCTGCCGGTGCGGCGCACGGGCAGGGCATCTCACCGGACGACTTCCGTGCTGTCGTTGAGCCCATCGGCCGCACCCTCCACGAGCGGACCACCCTCTACGAGCCCGTTCCCAGCCTCCTAATGAACGAAGCAGCCACATGATGGATCCCGTCGAATGAAGGATGCAGTCGCATGAAGATCAGAAGTGCCGTCACCACCACCCAGCAGACCTTCTCGGAGGCGGGTGCTGACCTGCCGTCCGCAACGATCGTCGTCGTGGCCGCCGCCGTCGTGGAGAACCCGCTGGCCGGCCGGGGCCGCGTCGATGACCTCGACGAGCTCGAGGTGCTCGGCAACGAAGCGGCCGGCTTCCTCGTCCGCCAGGCACTAGGTGCCCTCGGCGCCCTCGGCATCGAGCCGTCTGACGTCAGGGGCTACGGCAAGGGCGCCATCGTGGGGATCAACGGGGACCGGGAGCACACCGCCGCCGTCCTCCACCCCCGCTTCGGCGCGCCGGTGCGCGCAGCGATCGGTGGAGGAGCCGACATCATTCCCGGCACCAAGAAGGTCGGCGGCGTCGGCTCAGCGATCACGATGCCCATCGGCAACAAGGATGATCGCTGGGTGTTCGACGACATGGACGCCACAGAGCTTGCCATCGTGGATGCACCGCGGCCTGACGAGATGGTCATCGCCCTCGTGCTCAGCGCCGGCGGCCGCCCCGGCGCCCGCGTCAAGAAGCCCGTCTAGGAGGCACCCGTGTTCAAGGCAGTCATTCTCCTCACCCGTCGCGCCGCCACCACCCATGAGCAGTTCGCCCAGTGGTGGCTTGTCGAGCATGCGCCGCTCGCGGCCCAGCTCCCCGGAGTTCGTCGCCTCTGCTTCAACCTCGTGACCCCCGGTGATGACGGGGCACCCGACGGGGTGTCCGAGTTGTGGTTCGACTCCAAGGAAGACTTCGAGGCGGCCTACGCGACCGACATAGGCAAGTCGGTCGCGGCGGACTCCATGGCGCACCTGGCCAGCCGTGTCCGGATGTTCGTAACGGAGCACGAGGTGGTCAGCGAACGGTGAGCGTTGCCGAGGTAGTCCTCACGTTGAGGCAGCGACTGCTGCCCCGGCGAAGCGACTACTCCGGACTCGCCAGCTCCTACCGTCGCGACATCCTCGCAGGCATCACCGTCGGCGTGGTTGCGCTCCCGCTCGCCCTTGCGTTCGGCGTTGCGTCGGGGGTGGGGGCCGCCGCCGGCCTCATCACCGCGATCGTCGCGGGCTTCGTCGGCGCGGTGTTCGGGGGATCGAACTTCCAGGTCTCGGGCCCGACCGGGGCGATGACCGTGGTGCTGCTCCCGATCGTCGCACGGTTCGGGGCATCGGCCGTGATTCCCGTTGCGATCATGGCGGGCGGCATCGTGCTTGCGATGGGGCTGTTTGGCCTCGGACGCGCGGTGTCGTACATCCCCTGGCCCGTCGTCGAGGGCTTCACCATCGGCATCGCGATCATCATCTTCCTGCAGCAGGTGCCGCTTGCGATCGACGTTCCGCGTCCGGAGGGCGACAACACGGCAGTCGTCGCCTGGCGGGCGCTGCAGCAGGCCGATTGGGCAGCGGCCGCGCAGCCACTCGCGATCGTTGTCATCGTCGCCGCAGTCCTCGTCGTCATGCCGCGACTGAACCGAGCCGTCCCCTGGTCGATCCTCGCCATCGCGATGGCCACCGTCATCGTTGTCCTGTCGGGCTGGCACATGAGCCGCATCGGCCCCCTGCCGACTGGACTGCCCCTTCCGAGCATTCCCGTTCTCGACACGGCGACCACGAACGCCCTGTTCTCCGCCGCGCTCGCCGTCGCGGCGCTGGCGGCGATCGAGAGCCTGCTCTCGGCGCGGGTAGCAGACGGCATGGCGTCATCGAGCCGGTATGACCCGGACCGAGAGCTGGTCGGCCAGGGCCTCGCGAACATCGCCTCCGGCGCGTTCGGCGGGATGCCGGCGACCGGCGCTATCGCCCGCACCGCGGTCAACGTCCGCGCCGGGGCCCGCACGAGAGTCTCGGCGATCGTCCACTCGGTTGTCCTCCTCGCGGTCGTCCTTGTCGGCGGCAGTCTCGTGGCCGTCATTCCCCTGGCGGCGCTCGCCGGAGTGCTCATGGTCACTGCCGTGCGAATGATCGACCGCAGGGCCGCGCTGTCGGTGCTCCGGTCCACCCGGTCCGACGCTGTCGTCATGATCACGACGGCGACGGCCACCGTCGTGCTGGACCTCATCCTTGCCGTGGAGATCGGCATTGCGATCGCGGCAGGACTGGCGCTAAGGGCACTCTCGCAGGCGAGCACCCTGGGCCGTGAGGAGGTCGGCGACTCAGCGGCGATGGACGATTCGCCGGCTGCATCGGAACGCGAACTGCTCCACGAGCACATCGCTGTCTACCGCCTCGATGGCGCGCTGTTCTTCGGCGCATCGCAGCGATTCCTCGACGAACTGGTCGCCGTCGCCGATGTGCGGGTGGTCGTGCTGCGCCTCGGGGGCATCGGCATGATGGACGCGAGCGGGGCACATGCACTGGAGGAGATCATCGTCGACCTGCAGTCTCGGGGCATCGCTGTCGTCCTGCAGGGCATCCGGCCGGAGCATGTCCCGACGCTGGTGGCCGTTGGCGCTTTCGAGGCCCTCGGGAGCGAGCGCCACCGCGTCGAGACGATGCCCGATGCCATCGAGCATGCGCGAATGCACGTGCGCAGGGCGCTAGGAGTCCGTGAATGACGCCCCGGTCAGGTGACTTCGGCTCGTTCATGGGAACGCCGGCTACGGCACCCGGCCCGACGGGGTCCCACATGCTCAAGGCCTTCGGCGCGATCCGAGGCAACCCGCTCGGGTACCTTGATCGGGTCTGGCGCGAGCACGGTGATGTCGTCCAGTTCCCGATCCCGCGGCCGCCGAGCTACCTCGTCAATGATCCGCAGGCGGTTCGCCGAGTCCTCGTCGAGCAGGCTCGAGGCTACGGAAAGTCAACGATCCAGTACCGAGCCCTGTCGCTCGTCACGGGGGAGGGCCTGCTCACGTCCGATGAAGACGTGTGGCGCCGGCAGCGTCGCATGGTCCAGCCGGCCTTTCACCATGAGACCCTTGCGCAGCTCACGGATCACGTGGAGCGGTCATCGTCATCGGTTGTCGCGGACTGGGAACAGGCAGGGACCGGAGCGGTCGTCGACATTGATGCCGCCATGATGCACGCGACCCTCGAGGTCGTCGGTCATGCGCTCTTCGGCAGCGATCTGTCGGACGATGCGGCCGCGCTGGCCGATGCCACTCTCGATGCGCTCGACGTCGTCATCGCGAGGGCGCGCGTCCCGATCACGCCGCCCGAATGGATTCCGACCCCCGCGAATCGGCGGCTCGCTGCGGCCAACCGCGTGCTCGACGGTGCCGTCCAGCGCATGATCGCCGAACGGGTCCATGCGCGGGTCCGGACCCACGACATGCTCGACATGCTCATGGAGGTTCGCGACGAGGACGGCGTGGGCCTCTCGGGCGAGGAGATCCGAAACCAGATGGTGACGTTCATCGTCGCCGGGCATGAGACCGTGGCGAGTGCGCTCACCTGGGCCTGGGCCCTGCTCGCCGCCCATCCTCATGAGCAGGCGGCGCTGCATGCGGAACTGTCGGAGATCGTCCGTGATGCGCCGCTGACGATCGCCGACTATCCGCGTCTCGTGCGCACGCGCGCGGTCCTCGACGAGGCATTGAGGCTCTACCCGCCGGCGTGGCTCATCTCCCGCAAGGCGATCGAGGGAGGGGAGCTCGGAGGTCGCGAGGTCCCGGCCGGCTCGCTCATCATCATGAGCCCGTGGCTCCTCCACCGCCATCCGTCACTGTGGCGCGATCCGGAGGAGTTCCGCCCGTCACGCTTCATCGACGATGAGATCGACCGCGGTTCGTTCCTCCCATTCGGTGCCGGCCCGCGCATGTGCATCGGACGCGACTTCGCCTACGTCGAAGGAGTGCTCATGCTCGCGCGGCTCGCCTCGCGTTTCGAGGTCGGCCACCTAGGCGGCGCGGGAGTGCCCGCCCCCGACCCGCTCGTGACCATCAGGCCGGCCGGCGGGCTGAGGCTTCGGATCACCCGCCGCGCGTGATGTAATCCAGGAGTGCGGCGCGTTCGCCCTCGAGCTCGCCGAGCCGCGACTTCACGACGTCGCCGATGCTCACGATGCCGATGAGGTCGCCGGTGTCGCCCGTGATCGGGACATGCCGAATGCGTCGTTCCGTCATGAGGTGCATGAGTTCGTCGATGCTCGCTGTCGGCGGAGCGCAGTGCACCTGGGCAGTCATGATCGACGCGACGGGGGCGTCGAGCACCGCACTGCCGTGATTGAGGGCGCGGACGACGTCGCGCTCCGACACGATTCCCGAGATGGTCGATCCGTCGGGGGAGACGACGAGGGCGCCGACCGAGTGCTCGGAGAGCATCGCGACGAGCCCGGCGATGCTCGCCTCGGGGTGGATGGTGATGACGGTGTTTCCCTTGGCGCTGAGGATGGTCGTGAGCTGCACGGTGGGCCTCCCTGGCTGGTTCGTCTCACCAGTGTGGACCTGTGCGGGTCGATTGTCAGCCCTTAGCCTTCGCTCATCGGGCCTAGCTGTCGCCTCTCAGCACGCTCAGGACCGACTCGTGGAGGACTCCGTTGGTCGTGACCGCGCATCCGCCCTCGAGGGCTGGGCGTCCGTCGAATGCGGTGATGCGGCCGCCTGCCTCGGTGACGATGGGGATGATCGCGGCGATGTCCCATGCCCCGAGCTCTGGCTCGGCCGCGACGTCGACCGCGCCCTCGGCCACCAGGATGTGCGACCAGAAGTCGCCGTAAGCGCGCTGGCGCCAGGTGGCATCGAGCAGGGACTTCAGGCCGGTCTCGGTGATGGCGCTCCAGCCGACGGCATCGGAGTAGGAAAGGGATGCATCGTCGAGTGATCGGACGAGGCTCACCTGCAGGCGCACCGGCTCGCGATCGAGCATCCGGCCCCACGCGCCCGTGCCGCTGGCCGCCCACCAGCGCCGTGCGAGCGCCGGGGCCGAGACAACGCCCACCACGACCTCGCCGTCGACGACGAGCGCGATGAGGGTTGCCCATACCGGGACTCCCCGTACGTAGTTCTTCGTGCCGTCGATCGGGTCGATGATCCACCGGCGGGTGGCGGATCCGTCGGAGGTCCCGAACTCCTCGCCGAGCACGCTGTCGTCGGGCCGATGCTCGGCGAGCATTGCGCGAAGGGCGACCTCCGTCGCCTTGTCGGCCTCGGTGACCGGCGTGAGGTCGGGCTTCGTCTCGACCTTGAGGTCGAGTGCGCCGAAACGATCCATCGTGATGACGTCGGCGGCGTCGGCCATCGACAGGGCGAGGTCGAGATCAGGGCCAAGCCTCAGGGCGAGTGCAGCATCGGGCGCATGGGTCACGGGTGAAACCTATCCAGCGTTCCGGGTCGCGCCGAGGGCTGCCTAGGGTGATGCCATGCCCCTCGTGACCGAGTCGACCCTGTTCGACACCGTCTTCGGGCTGCCTCTCCACCCGCTTGCCGTGCACGCTGCCGTCGTCCTCGTCCCGCTTGCCGCGCTGGGAGCGGTCATCATGGCGGTGTCGCCAAGGCTGGCCCGCCGCTACGCCGGCCTCATCGTCGTGGCCGGCGTGGCATCGTTCGTCGCGTCGTTCGTGGCGAAGGAGGCGGGCGAGTCGCTTGCGAGCAGGGTCCCGGTGACGGCGCAGCATCTCCAGCTCGGTGATGTCGTCCCGATCCTGGCGCTGATCCTCGCGCTCGGGCTCATCGGGTTCTGGCTCGTCGACCGCGGGATCCCAGGCAATCGGTCAAGGCCCTGGTGGCTGCGGGTCGCCGCCGTGGCCCTCATCGTGATGGCGGTTCTCGCGACGGTGTGGACGGTTCGAGCCGGTCACTCCGGTGCCGAATCGGTGTGGCTGGGCTTGGCCGGCAAGTAGGCGGCCTGCCGGGAGCCCAGCGGTCAGTCGGACCACTCTGTGGTCGAGCTTCGGCCCGCGAGCAGCCTGCGCATCGATGCGAGTCGTTCGCTCACCCCGGGCTCCTGCCCCTCGGCCCAGGCGGTCAGCGCGCAGTCGGGCTCGTCGTGCGAGCAGGCCCGCGGACAGTGCTCGGTGCCAGCAGCGAGGTCAGGGAAGGCGGAGATGACCCGGCCGAGGTCGACGTGCGCGAGGCCGAATGAGCGAATCCCGGGGGTATCGATGATCCATCCGCCGCTGGGCAGCGGGATGGCGCGCACGTTGGTCGAGGTATGCCGGCCCTTGCCGGTGACGACATTCACCCGGCCGGTGCTGCGATCGGTCCCCGGGACAAGGTTGTTCACGAGGGTCGACTTGCCGACGCCGGAGTGGCCAACGACGACCGTCACCTCGTCGGCCAGCACCTGCTGCAGCGCGAGGGGCGGCTGCCGGTCGCTCACCTCGAACATATCGAAATCGAGTGGCGCGTACATCCGTCGGAGTTCGTCGGGCGCGACGAGGTCGGTTTTCGTGACGATGAGAAGCGGACGGACGCCGGCGTCGTACGCGGCGACGAGCGCGCGGTCGATGAGTCCGAAAGACGGCGCCGGATTGGTAGTCGCGGTGACGATCGCCAGCTGCGTGGCGTTTGCGACGATGACGCGCTCGACCGGATCGGTGTCGTCGGCGGTGCGCCGCAGGGTGGACACCCGTTCGTGCCGACGCACGACCCGCGCCTGATTGTCGATGTCGCCCGAAAGATCACCGACGAGGTCGACGTCATCCCCGACGACGATCCCCTTGCGTCCGAGCTCGCGCGCCTTCACCGCATAGATCACGCGCGGGCTGGCATCGGGATCCGGCGATGGGATCGCGACGGTGAATCGGCCTCGATCAACGGCGATGACGGTGCCTGCCAGTGCCTGATCATGCGCGGGCCGGTCCTTGGAGCGAGGTCGCGAGCCACCACGGGTCGGCCGGACGCGGACATCGTCCTCGTCCATTCGAGCGTGCCGACGGCTCATGAGGGATCGCGGGGAAGGAGGAGCGAATGCCAGCGATCGGCGAAACCGGGCAGGGTCTTCGCGGTCGTCTCGATGTTCTCGACGGCGATCCCGTGCACGCGCAGGCCGATGATCGCCGCGGCGGTCGCCATTCGATGGTCGTGGTACGTGGCGAACCTGCCGGCATGGAGTCGAGAGGGCCGGATCCTCAGCCCGTCGGCAGTCTCGACGGCGTCCCCCCCGAGGTGGTTGATCTCGTGCACGAGTGCCTTGAGCCGATCGGTCTCGTGGCCGCGCAGGTGGGCGATCCCGTACAGGTGGCTCGGGCTCGTTGCAAGCGCGGCGAGTGCGGCGATCGATGGGGTGAGCTCGCCCACCTCGTGCAGGTCGGCGTCGATGCCGTGGATCTCATCGTGCATCGTGGCGGTGAGGCCGTGGGAATCATGGGTGACGACGGCGCCCATCTGCTGGAGGAGGTCGCGCAGCCAGTCGCCCGGCTGGGTCGTGGTCGTCGGCCAGTCGGCGACCGTGACGGAGCCCTTTGTCACGAGCGCTGCGGCGAGGAATGGCGCGGCGTTCGAGAGGTCGGGCTCGATCGTGCAGTCGCGGGCGAGCACCCGCTGCGGGGCGACATGCCAGGCATTCGGCTCGGGGATCGAGACCTCGACCCCGTGCTCAGCGAGCATCGCGATCGTCATGTCGATGTGCGGCTGGCTCGGGACCGATGCGCCGGTATGGCGGATGGTGAGGCCCTGTTCGAAGCGCCCGCCGGAGAGCAGGAGCGCCGAGACGAACTGGCTCGAGCCGGAGGCGTCGATCGATACCTCGCCGCCGGCGACCCGGCCGGTGCCGCGGACGGTGAACGGGAGCGTGTCGCCCCCGTCGATGGCGACGCCGAGTGACCGCAAGGCACCGGTGATGGTCGACATGGGCCGGGTGCGGGCGCCCTCGTCGCCGTCGAATTGCACATCGCCGTCGGCGAGCGCGGCGACGGCGGGCACGAAGCGCATAACGGTGCCGGCAAGGCCGACGTCAATGCCGGCTGCGGGCCGCCTGCCGGCCCTCGCCGCGGGCAGAGCAGGGATGCAGGTGATGTCGATGTTGCCGACCGGGCTCGGGGGCGACACGGTGAACGCTGCGCCGAGGGCCTCGAGCGCCGTGATCATCAGGCGGGTGTCGCGTGCGTCGAGGGCCTCGCGGATGTGGCTCGGGCCGTCGGCAAGCGCGGCGAGGACAAGGGCGCGGTTCGTGGCGGACTTGGAGCCGGGGACGCGGACGTGGGCCCGGACCGGGCCGGTTGCGGTCGGCGCGGGCCAGAAATCGTGACTCGTCATCAGTGCCAGCGTAATCCCTGCGGGCAGGGTAAACGAATCCCAAGCCACTGGCCCGACATTCATTCAGCTGGCCCGGATTCCGGGCGAGATGCGGAGGAGGGGGAATAGCCTTCTGGGATGGCTGATGCGTCGAATGTGGGAGACCTGCTCCCGGAGGGCGGCCTGGCCGAGGTGCTGCAGCAGCGCCATGGCGGCCTCGGCTCGCCGATGCTCGTCGTTCGCCTGGCGATCGCGGTCACCGTCTCGTGGCTCATCGCCCTCGCGGTCTCGCAGAGCGCCCTTGGCATCTTCGCGCCCATCACGACCCTCCTCGTCGTGCAGAGCTCTCCGTGGAGCACCCTGGGGCTGTCGCTCCAGCGGATTCTCGGCACCGGAATAGGCGTGCTCGCAGCCTCGCTGTGGGTCAATCTCGTCGGCCTCACCTGGTGGTCGTTCTTCATCGCAGTGCTCGCCGCGCTTCTCGTCGCCCGTCTCATCCCCTGGTCCATCGCGGGGCAGATCCAGATCCCGATCGCCGTGGTGTTCGTGCTCGCGCTCGGTGCGGGATCGATGGGCCAGGACCTGTGGCGAGTGCTCGATGTCGTCATCGGCGGCCTCATCGGGCTCCTCGCCGTTTATGTCTACCCGCCGCGTCCGCGTCCTGAGGCCTTCGAACGGGCCCTGGAGGCCTACCGGGATGCGATCGTCACGGTGCTTCGGCGTATCGGGGAGGAAAGCGGTGGTCATGCGTCGGTGCTTCCCCAGGGCGTGAACCACGAGTACGTCCCAGGCAGTCGGGCGCTGAGGCTGGTGGCGGAGGACGCTAGGCAGGCGCTCACGAAGCTCGCGGAGAGCGCCCGGTGGAATCCGCGCGGACGCTCGGTCCTGCCACGGCTGCAATCCGATGCGCGGCGGTTGCGCCGGCTCGGCGGCATGACGGTGCAGATCCGCGGTGTCTCAGGCGCGGCCGATCTCCTCTTCGACCGTGCCGAGCCTTCGCGACTGAATGCTGCGGAGTTCCGGCGGGTCGTCGCGTCGCTCGTCGATCTCGCCGGGGCAGCGCTCGGGGAGCCGGGCGGCCGGGTCGCGCCGCGTGCGCCGGAGGTCGTGCGAGCCATGAGCGATGAGCTCGCCGCAGTTATCCGGGCCTCGGCGGACTCCCTCGTGCAGGAGGGGAGGGGGCCGGGTGGATCGCTGGAGTCGGTCTCAGCCCTCGGCCGGCTTGATCACGTCCGGCGGCAGCTGACGGTGTTCGCCCTCGCCGGGGAGAACGGCGGCGGCGACGGTGACGAGGACATCGACGACGACGTGTCGCCGGGCCGGGCTGGGGAAGGGGAGTAGCCGTGTGCGGTCGATATGCGGCGGCGAAGGACCCGGCAGCACTGGCCGAGGAGTTCGGCATTGCCGCGCCTCCTGAGGAGATCCTCGGGCCCGACTACAACGTCGCGCCCACGAAGCGGGTGTACGTCGTGGTCGACAGGGATCGGGACAAGTCACCTGAGCGGGCGCTCGTCGTGGCCAGGTGGGGCCTCATCCCCTCCTGGGCCAAGGACCCGTCGATCGGCTCGAGGCTCATCAATGCGCGGGCGGAGACGGTTGCCGAGAAGCCGGCCTTCCGGCGTGCCTTCGCCAAGCGGCGCTGCCTCGTCCCCGCCGACGGCTACTACGAGTGGTACGTGCCCGCCTCGCCTGGAGCGAAGGACGCGCCCGTCGGCAAGGCGGGAAAGCCGGTCAAGCAGCCGTTTTTCATCCACCCGGCAGACGGGTCATCCCTGGCGATGGCCGGGCTCTATGAGTGGTGGCGCGATCCCAGCCGGGATGAGGCCGACCCGCTCGCCTGGCGACTGACCTGCACCATCCTCACGACCGATGCGGCCGATGAGGTAGGGCGTATCCACGACCGAATGCCCATGACCATCGCCCGCGAGGATTGGGCTGCCTGGCTCGATCCGGCGACGGGGGCGCAGGCTTCAGAGCTCCTCCGGCCGGCAGGCGGGCCGGGTCTGGAGGCCTACCCGGTGTCGGTCGCGGTGAACAGCGTCCGGAACAACTCGCCGGAACTCATCATCCCGCTGGCAGCGGAGGACGTGATTCCCGGAGCAGGCCATTGACCGGGGAATGCCGATCGAGGGCGTGGCGTTGGCGCGATTGTGGTGGAAAACGTGCGATCAGGCCTTGCGGCAGGCGCCTCGACAGGCCTGGCGCCACTGGACTTCGATGACGTGGCGGTTCCGGGGCTAGGCTCTGACCTGATGACGAAGACCGAGACGGCGCAGGAGCGAGCCGAACGCTTCGAGCGCGACGCGATGCCATTCATGGACCAGTTGTACGGCGCGGCCATGAGGATGACGAAGAACCCGACGGATGCCGAGGATCTCGTCCAGGAGACATACCTGAAGGCCTTCGGTGCATTCACCTCGTTCACCGAGGGCACGAACCTGAAGGCCTGGCTGTTCCGGATCCTCACGAACACGTACATCAACATCTATCGCAAGAAGCAGCGCCAGCCGTACCAGACGACCACCGACGAACTCACCGATGGCCAGCTACACGACGCCGAGTCCCATACCCCGCGGGGCCTGAGATCCGCCGAGACCGAGGCGCTCGATCGGCTTGCGGACAGCGATGTCGTCGAGGCCCTCGCGGCAATTCCCGAGGACTTCCGCCTCGCGGTGTACCTCGCCGATGTCGAGGGCTTCGCCTACAAGCAGATCGCCGAGATCATGGGCACTCCCGTGGGCACGGTCATGTCGCGGCTGCACCGCGGGCGCAAGCTCCTGCGCGAGAGCCTCACCGACTACGCGATCGAGCGCGGGTTTCTCGCGGCACCGCCGGACGATGACGGGGCGATGAGCGGTTCAGATGCTGCCGACGGGAGGGACGCCCGATGAGCTGCGGCAATCCCCACGCGACACCGTGCACCGAGGTGCTGTCGCTCCTGTACGTCTACATCGACGATGAGATCGACGAGGTGCACCGCATCGAGGTGACGGCTCATCTGGGCGAGTGCCCACCCTGCGTCGAGCACTTCTCCGTCGAGCGACGGCTCAAGGCCCGGGTGCGAGACGCCTGCCTAGCCGAGCAGGTCCCCGAGCAGGTGCGATCGAGGATCATCGCGCAGATCCAGCAGGTCTCGATCACCTACCGCTACGAGTAGCCCACCTCCCGCGTGGAAGAATGCGGGCTCATCGAGCATCGGAGATCCAAATGGCCCAGACGATCCGCGCTGAGATGGTTGCCTCCGTTCATTCCGTCCTCATGGCCGAGGGTGATGCGGTGGTCATCGGTGACACGCTCGCCATCCTCGAGTCGATGAAGATGGAGATTCCCGTGCTTGCAGAGGAGGACGGCATCATCAGCGAGATCAGCGTCACGGTCGGCGACGTCGTGCGCGAGGGCGACATCATCGCCATCATCATCTAGCCGGGATTTCGGCCCGTTCGCCGCAGGCAGCGATGTCCGCGAGCCTAGGATCATCTTGTGGCGATCCTGACGAAACTGGCGTCGGAGCGAACCGACCTCACTGAGGCTGACCGCAATCGCCTTCTTGCGGTGACGAGCGAATGGGCACTTGTCGCCGACCTCGCGATGAGCGATCTCGTCCTGTGGCTGCCGACCTGGAATGAGGGCGGACTCGTTGCCGGGGCTCTCGTCCGGCCGACGACTGCGCCGACGAATGTCCCCGACGACATCGTCGCAACCTTTGCCCCGCGGGGAAGGTTCCCCGATCTTGACGCAGCGCTCGCATTCGGCCGCCACTACGGGAACGCGTACCCGATTCACTTCCAAGGCCGGGTCATCGGAGTGGTGGCGCGCCACTCATCCGCGCAGCCGAGGGTCGCGGGCCAGCTCGAGAAGATCTACGTCGGGACCGCCGACGACCTCCTCGCGATGCTCGTCGAGGGAGTGTTCCCGGCTGAGTCGATGATCGAGGAGGCAACTGACTCCCCGCGCGTGGGCGATGGGCTGATCCGCCTCGATAGCGCGGGCCTGGTGTCATACGCGAGCCCGAACGGGGTGAGCGCATTGAGGCGACTGGGCGTCGTTACCGACATCGTGGGGACCGACATCCACGCGCTCATCGCCAGGCTCTCCCACCGCCCGGGCCAGATGGACGAGGCCCTGTCCCTCATCACGAGCCGTCGGGCGGCGGGCCGCACCGATCTCGAGAACGGCGCTGCCACGGTGCTCGTCCACGGCATCCCGCTGCGCCGGGAGGGCGTTGATGTGGGCGGCCTGCTGCTCCTGCGCGACGTGACCGAGATCCGGCGTCGCGAGCGCGCGCTCATGTCGAAGGACGCGACCATTCGAGAGATCCACCATCGAGTGAAGAACAACCTCCAGACGGTGGCGGCGCTCCTACGGCTTCAGGGCCGACGCGCCGTGAGCGATGAGACGAGGGAGGCCCTTGCCGAGGCCCAGCTGAGGGTCGCGGCCATCGCGGTGGTGCACGACGCCCTCTCCCAGCACACGAGCGACGTCGTGGCATTCGACGAGATCCTCGACCGAATCATCGGCCTCGTGCGCGATCTGGGACCGGCCTACGCCGGTGGTGAGCCGCCGCCACGCATCGTACGGTCGGGGGGCAGTGTTGCGTTGCCGAGCGGCATTGCCACACCGTTGGCGATGTGCGTCGCCGAACTGCTCCACAATGCCGTCGAGCATGCCCATGCCTCGGAGATCAACCTCATGGTCGAACTGTCCACGGATCGCATAAGCGTCACCCTCGCCGACAACGGGGTCGGCATTCCGCAGGGACTTGACGTCGCGAATGCCGGCTTGGGGCTACAGATCGTGGAATCCCTCATGACGGGGGAACTGAGGGGCGACGTGCAAATACTGCGCGCAGATGCTGGCGGAACTCACGCGAGGCTGACCTTGCCCGTATCGCCAGTGTGAACGCTAAACCGTGAGAATTCGAGGTTAGGCGTTGCTGCGTGCCCTCAGCCGGGCATTGCGACGTTTCAGGGCCCGTCGCTCATCCTCGCTTAGACCACCCCAGACTCCGGCGTCCTGACCAGATTCCAGAGCCCAGCGCAGGCATTCATCAACCACGCTGCAGCGACGGCAGACAGCCTTCGCCTCTTCGATCTGAACCAGGGCGGGGCCGGTGTTGCCGATCGGGAAGAACAGCTCCGGATCCTCGTCACGGCAGGCCGCCTCATGGCGCCAGTCCATGCGTCTCAACTCCATCGGGGAACGCACCGCAGGTCTTGCGGTGCTCGTGATTGCTTTCACGAAGCCGATCCATCAAGTGTGCAGAGCCTGGGATCGCCACGCGTTGCACGGAGGAAGTGAACCGGCCCGGAAAACAACGGGCATGTATAGATTCGCAGACGTTTGCCCCTGCCACAAGGCCAAACTGGAAATTCGCGCGAATCTTACTGTCGGATAGATCACAATTTGATCACGACCGGTGCCCGCTCGGCCCCTCAGGTCGCGCATTGTGCCCGGCGCCGCTAGGCGAATACCTCGAGGGCATCGGGCACCGACTCGAATCGGACCTCGGAGAACAATCCAATGCTCTCGCCGTCAATTTGCAGGCCGGTCGGAACCGTCATCGCGACCGTGAACGCATCGACGTCGTGCCAGACCACGATTGAGTTCCGGGTGGACCCCGCCTTCGCATGCATGATCATCCGCCGGGCGGCGCGCAGGGTGCTTGGGGTGTCCAGGCTGCGCAGCGCGAACACGTCTAGGCCGGTGTCGAAGGATGCGTCGGGGCACGGCTGGATGGGCCAGGTGCCGAAGTAGGTCCAGGGGCTCGTGTTCTGGACGATCACGTGGAACACGCCGTCGACGGGGAGGTGGCCGCGGCGACTGAGCGACAGGCGCGGATGACGTCGATCGGTGGCCCAGAAGATCTGCCGGAGGACCGTTCCGAGATACCGCACGGGGGTCGCCGTGCGGCCGGCCCGGCGCTGCCGCTCCATGGCCTCGATGACCTCGGCGTCCAGGCCGATGCCCGCGTTTGCGATGAACCAGCGGTCGGCCGCGCGTCCGAGGCCGATGCGCCTTGTGTGACCCCGGCGAACTGCGTCGAGCAGGTGTCCGGTCGCCTCGACGGGGTCGGCGGGCAGGCCGAGGGCGCGGGCGAAGACGTTGCCGCTGCCCCCGGGGACGGTAGCGAGCCGGGGAAGGCCCTCGTGAAGGCCGTCGGCGAGCAGGCCGTTGACCACCTCATGGATGATCCCGTCCCCGCCGAGCGTCACGATGATATCGAGGCCCTCGCGCCGCGCTCGCTCGCCAATCTCGATTCCGTGCCCCTTGTGCGTCGTGACGGTGACCTCGAGGTCGAGCTCGCGCGAAAGCGCCTGGACGAGGACATCGGTCACCCGGGGTGAGGTTGTGGTCGCGCGAGGGTTCACGACGAGCAATCCGCGCATTGAACCACCCTAGTTGCGTCCCGGCCCGTGATGCAGGCTGAGGTCCGGCGTGGCCCCGTGGATACGTCATAGAGTTGTCCGCGTGGCACGCATGATCCCGGAACGTCCATTCATCGCACTCGGCGTCATCTCGGGAATCGAGGGGATCGGACTTCTTGCCTACGCGGTATTCGACGCAATTGAGGGCATCAGGATCGGCGCAACCGGGCCGGCGGCAGTCTCGAGCGTGCCGGCACTCATCCTGCAGATCGCGATCCTGGCCGCCTTCGGCGCCGGCCTCGTGCTCGTAGGGACCGGCTGGACGCGGGCGCGGCGCTGGGCGCGGGCTCCGTTCCTGCTCGCCCAGTTGATCGCCCTGGTGATCGGGGCACCCTTGGCGTCGGCAGCAGGCGGGGTGGAGCGGACCGCGGGCATCGTCATCATCCTGCTCGCGGCCATCGGGATCGTCCTGGTCTTCACCCCGGCCGTGACTCGCTCACTCGCCGAGCATTTCGACTGAGCCCTCGGCGTCCCCTCGCATCTGCTGCGCGGCGTGGAGCCGCATCCTGTCCATTGACGCGCTGAAAAGCCGCGAGACGTGCACCTGGGAGATGCCAAGCTCCGCCGCTATCTGCGACTGGCTGAGTTCTTCGTAGACCTTCGCGACGACGATGCGGTGTTCGCGCTCAGGGAGGATGTCGAGCAGCGAATCGACGATCATCCGGTTCTCGACCTGCTCGAAGGAAGCATCGGCGATGCCCATGGTCTCGGCAAGGGTGCGACCCTCGGCATCGACTGGGGTGTCGACGGACGCTGCGCCGCGGGCCGTCGCGGCCTCGAGTGCCGAGAGGATCTCCTCGGGCGGGACGTCGAGGCGGAGGCTGAGCTCGGCGACTGTCGGGGAGCGCCCGAGATCGGCCGACAGGTCGCTCCTCGCACGGTTGACCGAGGCTGTGAGATCGCGAAGCCGACGGGGCACGTGCACCGCCCACGAGTCGTCGCGGAAGAACTTCCGCATCTCGCCGATGATGTGCGGGGTGGCGAAGGTGCTGAATTCGTAGCCCCGATCGAGGTCGAAGCGGTCGACTGCGTTGAGAAGGCCGACGATCCCGACCTGGACGACGTCGTCGCCCGATGACCCATGCGCGCCGTAGCGCTGCGCGAGATGGTGCACGAGTCCGAGATGCATCGTGACGAGCTCGTCGCGCACTGCCCGAAGCGCCGACGGCCCGCTTGAATCGGCGGCCTCACTCAGCCCGCCTTCGTCGCTACGAAGCCTCGCGAACTCGGCGAACAGCTCGCGCTCGCGGTCACGCTGCTCCGGTGTCCAGCGCGATGTCCCCCCGCTCGCGCTCATGCCCCGGCTGGCTCCAGGCCGCGCATGAGCAGGGTGAGGGTGACGAGTCCGCCGAGCTCCTCGGCGCGGACCTCGTCGACGAGGGCTCGCATGACGATCCAGCCGAACCCTTCCGGATCCGGGAGGGGAGCATTCAGCGCATTCGATGCCACGACCATGGTGAGCTCGGTGCCCGAAATGATGAACGAGCAGGTGACGGTCTCGTCGCCGCCGGTGATGAGCTGGGAGACGGCCTCGTCGATGGCGAGGCGGGCATCCTCGACCTGATCGATCGTGAAGTCGAGGCGGGCGGCGAGCGTTGCCGCCGTGGTGCGCGCGAGCGCCACATTCGATGCGTGCGCCGGGAAGCTCAAGGTGATCGGCTCGGGCATTGGGACCTCCTTCACGGGTGCTGGCAGCCTACCGCCGGGCGCGCCGGGAAGGACCGAAGCCGCTCCGGGCGTACGGTGAGCCGATGCGGGTCATCATCGTTGGTGCAGGGTTTTCGGGGCTGAGCGCGGCCATCTCGCTCGCCGATGCGGGGGTCGACGTGACAGTGCTCGAGGCGCGCGACCGCGTCGGCGGGCGTGTCTGGTCCCAGGAGCTCATGCCCGGCGACCCGGGAACGGTGATCGAGCGCGGTGCCGAGTTCGTCCTCGAGGGCTATGAGGAGCTGACGGGCTGGGTGGCAAGGCTCGGCCTGGAGCTCGCAAACACGACGATGAGTTATTACGTTCGCGAGCCCCGGGGCGGCGAGCCGGTAACGGTCGAGGAGGTCGTCATCGCTGCAGCGGTCCTCGCCCAGGCAGCCGCGGCGGCGCTGAGCACCGTCTCGGTCGCAGGCATCGCCCAGCGGGTGCTCGCGGCCCCTCCGGGGCCATCCGGCGCGATCAGCCCAGCCGCGGTCGCGGCCATTCTCACGCGAATCTCGATCAGCTGGGCCTGCGAGGTGACGGAGCTGTCGTGCAGGGCCCTGCAGGGGCCGGCCTCCGCCTTCGCGCCGAATCCCACGTATCGCGTGGCCGGAGGAAATCAAGGCATCGCCCACGCGATGGCCGCCCGGCTGGGCGATCGGGTCCGGCTTTGCTGCCCGGTCCGCCGGCTCGCCCACGACGAGGCGTCGGCGACCGCCTGGACCGATGAGGGGGCCGTGCGGGCCGACGTAGTCATCGTCACGGTGCCGCTGGCCTGCTCGAGTGCCCTGCCGGTGGAACCGGCGCTCCCCGCGTGGAAGCACGAGGCGTGGTCGCGCACCGGACATGGTCAGGCGGCCAAGTTGCACGTCATGCTGGCGGAGCCGGCGCCTGCGTCGGCCGTGCTGTCGGTTCCGGACGGCTACTGGACATGGGTGGCGACCGATGCATCGGGCTCGCCCCAGCCGATCGCGCACTGCTTCGCCGGATCGAGGCCGGCGCTGGATCGCCTCGGAGTGAGCGAGGGGCCCGGAGGCTGGCTTGCGCGCCTCGCCAGCCTCAGACCTGAGCTCTCGTTCGATACGGATCGGGCACTGCTCACCACCTGGGCGGACGATCCTTGGGCCGGCTTGGCCTACTCGGCGGAACGCTCGGTCAGCCGCGAGGACGACCCGGACCTGATGGCCGCGCCGGTCGGCCGGCTGCACTTCGCCGGGGAGCACACGGCCGGGCCATGGTCGGGACTCATGGAAGGGGCGCTGCGCTCGGGGGAGCGGGTGGCGCAGGAGGTGCGCATGGCGTTGGGCCGGCCAGTGCCGCAAGGTCGATGAGGGCCTGGCCGGTGACCCGCTGGACGGTCCATTCATCCATCGGCACCGCCCCGATCGACGCATAGACGCCAAGGGCGTCCTCATTCCAGTCGAGGACCCACCATTCGAAGCGCCCGTAGCCCTCGTCGACGCAGACCTTCGCCAAGGTGGCGAGCAGGCCCTTGCCGAAGCCCCGGCCGCGGAACGCGGGGCGGATGAACAGGTCCTCGAGGTAGAGGCCGTGGACACCGAGCCAGGTGGAGAAGTTCAGGAAGTAGATGGCGAAGCCGGCGAGGGTGCCGGCCTCGGGGTCGTCGTCGACGACGAAGGCATGCACGGCGGGAGCGGGCCCGAAGAGTGCCGCGTGGAACTGCTCGGGGGTGGCGACCGCCTGGTCCGCGAGCCGCTCGTACTCGGCGAGCTCGCGAACCATGGCGAGGATCTCACCGACGTCGCCGGGTGCGGCCCTGCGGATGAGGCCGGTGGGCTTGATGCTGGTGTCGGAGGTCGGCATGGGACCTGAGCCTAGGCCGGGACCGGATGCCGCCTGGCGACTACAGGGCGGTGACCGCCTCATCGTGGGAGAGGCGGGGATTGCGCGGATTGTTCGCCCCCTCGGCGACGTGCCCGAGGTTCACGACGAGCAGGGACTTCAGGCCGGTGCCGGAGAAGAACTCCGCGTCGACGCCCGCCTTGTTGAACCCGCCCATCGGGCCGGCATCGAGGCCGACTGCTCGCGCGGCGATGATGAAATAGCCGGCCTGCAGGGTCGCGTTGAACAGTGCAGCCTGCGTTCGGGCGGCATCGTCGGCGAACTTGTCCTTCGCGCCCGGAACCTGCGGCAGGAATCGGGCGAGATGCTCGTGAAAGTCGGTGTCGGCCGCGAGGATGGCGACGACCGGTGCGGAGAGGGACTTGGGGCGATTGCCCTCCGCGAGCAGCGGGAGGAGCCTGGCCTTTGCCCCGTCGCTACGGATGAAGGTGATGCGCAGCGGCTGGGAGTTCATCGCGGTGGGGCCGAAGCGCATAAGCCCGTAGAGCTCGGCGAGTTCCTCGTCGCTCACCGGGGTGTCTGTGAAGCCGTAGGCGGTATGGGCATCGTGGAACAACAGGCTCGCGGTCTGCGCGTCGATGCCGCGGCTGACGGGTATCCCGCGGCTGGTGGATTCGGTGGTCGCGGTCATGGTGTCTCCTAGGTGCCTGGCGGATGTTGAGCGGTCGATGATTGACTATTCAACCATCATACGTGTATTCGCTCGCACCGCCGGGCGGCTGCTCCCGTTCGAGGCCTCAGTAGCAGTTGATCTCGCTGAGCGACGCTCCCTGCGCGCGTCGCTCGGATCGCGGCAGGGTCACGATCGCTGTCTGGCCGCGTCGCAGGCGCGGGAGCACCGCGGCGACGTCCGAGAGGAAGACATTGGACGTCGAGAGGAGGTCGGCCTGCGTCCACTGATTGAGGGAAAGATAGAGGCCGTGGGGGCAGGAGGTCGAGACTGCGGTGACCTTGACCTGCCAGCAGGAACGAGGCGGGCAGTCCGGCCGCTTCACTAATGACCAACGAA
>JBMOKH010000118.1:0-7100 GCA_049315365.1 Candidatus Nanopelagicales bacterium | reverse complement strand
CCGGCAGTGCGCCGCAGGAGCCGCGCCGAACTCGTGGCGGATGGCGGGACTTCTGGCAACTTCATGTACCGCTCGTCCTCGTCCTGACCCTGTGCACGGTCATCACGATCATCGAGGTGCGTCGTGCGAGCGAGGGCGTTTGGCGGGCGTGGGCGTACATGGTCGAATGGCCGCTCATCGGCCTGTTCACCATCTGGATCTGGCACCGGTACCGAACCGAGGGCAGCGTCACGAAGGGCCTCGCCTCTCGTTGGCGCGACAGGGTGGCGCGGCTCAGCGCAGAGTCAGATGCCGCGACCTCGACCCCGACCCCGACCCCGGGCCAGTCGGCCGACCAGACCGGTGCCGACCAGACCGGTGCTGACCAGACCGGTGCCGACCAGACCGGTGCCAAGCCGCCGGCGCCGGCAGGCGGCAGAGCCGAGCCCGCGGCCCACTCGTCTGCCCCGCAGGCGGACGACCCAGAACTCGACGCCTGGACGGCCTATGTCACAGACCTGCGGCGGCGCGAGCCACCGGGGTCGCCGCCGAGCACAGCCTGACTGCCCGAGCACGAGCGACTGCCCGAGCACGAGCGACTGCCCGAGCACGAGCGACTGCCCGAGGACAGGCAAAGCCATCCGGCGTCAGGTGCGAGGGCCCCGCACCGGGCTCATGGGCGCGAGCATGAGTTCGCCCAGATCGAGCGGGGGGCGCTCGGTGGGCAACGTTGCGGGCCACCCGGCCGCTACTGCGCCGAGCGGCTCGAAGGAATCGGGGAGGGCAAGCACACTGCGCACGACATCGGCGCAGAACATGGTCGAGGAGATCCAACCGCTACCTAGGCCGTCCGCCGCGAGGCGGATCATGAGATTCTGCACGGCCGCGCCGCCTGAGACGAGGAAAAGGTCGCGCTCGGCCGCCGTTCGTGCGGCATCGGGGTACGCCTGAGCACCGGCTGCCAGGTCGATGAACGGAAGGATGATGACGGGGGCGCGACGCAGGATGTCGCCGCGCGCGAGACGGCGATCGATCGAGTCGTCATCCATTCCGCTGGCCTGACGCAGGTCGTGCGCCCACCGCTCTCGCATCGCATCGAGCAGCGCCACCCGCACTGGTTCGTCTCGAAGGACCATGAACCGCCAGGGCCTTGAGTGATGCGGCGCGGGCGCGGTAGCGGCAGCAGCAATGGCGTCGCAAATGGCAGTCTCGCCCACGGGGGCATCCGTGAAGGCACGAACGGTGCGCCGGTTCCCCGGCGCGCTGCGGCGTCCTTCGGTGATGGCCTCCTTTGTCCCGAGCCAGAAGAGGTCCTCGCCTCGTGGACGCACGAGCGCTCGCGCACCCGGGCCGTCCTCAGCGGTGCTGGCGTGCCGCATCCCGCGGACGATGGCGACGGGCATGCTGGCCGCCTTGCCCTTCACGAGGTCCGCTGCGCTCGCGATCTCGTCGGCCGTGGCGATCACGGTCATCTCGAGGGTTCGCCCATATGCGTCGGTGCGGCCGGTGTGATCATCGAGCGGCCCGATGCCGGCCACCCCGATCGCGTTGTCCGTGAGTCCGTTGCGCCAGGCCCGGCCCATCGTGTCGGTGATGATGACACCGACGTGAACGCCAAGCCGCCGTCGAATGGCTTCGCGAAGTTCGCAGGCGGATGCATCCGGGTCGAGGGGGAGGAGAACGACGAAGCCGGCGTCGATATTGCTCGCGTCTATGCCGGCCGCGGCCATGACGAGGCCGTGTCTGGTCTCGACGATGCGTGTCGTGTTCTTCTCGGTGACCTTGGTCGCCAGGGTGCGAACCGACTCCGAATCGATGAGATCGTCGCGCGAGGCCGCGGGGACGACCCGGCCCTCAGCTTTCGACACGATCTTGCTCGTCACGACGAGGATGTCGCCCTCGGTGACGCCGATGCTTCCGTCCGGCCAGGCGATGCCCATGCACCCGTCGATGATGAATTGCGCGAGGTCGTCGCCTTCGGTGATGACGGGAATCCCGGGCACGCAGATGACCTGCAGGGCCGGCGCAGTTGCCCGGCTCAATTCGTCGGCAGGGCTCGCTCCGGCACCCATCACGGACGTTTGGCGAGGGAGAGGGCGTCGACCGCCATGGCTCGCGTTGCTTCGAGGTCGGTCATCATGAGTGGAACGGCGCGGCAGCGAATGCCGAGCGCCTCGATGGCAGGCGCGCTCCCTGCGTCGGTGGTGTCAACGAGCCAGCCGTCAATGAGACCGCGGTCGCTGCCTGCGGCAGACCGAGCCCCGTAGTGAGTCGCGACCGCGAGTGCCGTGGTGTCGAGGCCGATCGCCGTAAGGCAAGCGTCAGCCATGCCGCGTACCGGCGCGCCGCCAACGATGGGGGATAGGCCCACCACGGGCGCGCTCGTCGATCGCAGCGCATCGGCGATTCCGGGGACCTGCAGGATCGTCCCGATTGAGACAACCGGATTGCTCGGCGGGAGGAGCACGACGTCGGCCTGCTCGATGGCCTCGATCACGCCGGGAGCCGGACGAGCCTGCTCGACGCCCACGAGAACGAAGCCGTGCGCGGGGATCTGCGCTCGGTACTTGATCCACCACTCCTGGAAGTGGATGGCGATCCGCAGGGGGCGCCCCGCGTCGTCGGCTGCGCCGCTCGGATCATCAACGATCACGTTCGTCTCGGCCCGATCGTCCGTCATGGGGATCAACCTGACGCCAGGCTGCCAGCGCTCGCACAGGGCGGCCGTGATCTCGGTGAGCGAGAAGCCCGCCTGCATCGACTGGGTGCGGATGAGGTGGGTTGCGATGTCCTTGTCGCCGAGCCCGAACCAGGTCGGCTCCACTCCGTAGGCGGCGAGCTCGTCCTTCACCGTGAATGTCTCGCCCTCGCGACCCCAGCCGCGCTCGGCGCTTATGCCGCCGCCGAGGGTGTACATGACGGTGTCGAGGTCAGGGCACACGCGCAGGCCGTGGACCCAGATGTCGTCGCCGGTATTGCCGATAACGGTGACATCGGCGTCGGGCACGGCAGCGAGAAGGCCGCGCAAAAACCGGGCCCCACCGATGCCGCCGGCAAGTGCGGTGATCCTCATGGAGGCTATCCTTCCACCGCTTTGCGACGAGCGTTGGGCCGAGGGCTCCTTGGCCTCTCAGGGGCTTCAAGTGCCCGAAAACCCTCAAAATCGTGAATTTGTCCGGTTATTTGGGAAAATATGCCCGATTTGTCGCTATCCGGCTTGACGTGGTGGAATGACACGTCTGTAATACGTTGCAGTGGTGAACGGGGGTTCACCGCAGGGTCGAGGAGGAACGCGTGGCTGAAAGCCGGGAAGCTGACTCAGTGCTGCTTCCGTTGTCCGACGTTCTACCGGCGTCGTGGCAGGAACAAGCACTCTGCGCGCAGACCGATCCGGAGGCATTCTTTCCGGAGAAGGGCGGCAGCACCCGCGACGCGAAGCGCGTGTGCCTTTCCTGCGAGGTGCGCGTCGAGTGCCTTGAATATGCGATGGAGCAGGACGAGCGATTCGGCATCTGGGGCGGCCTTTCCGAGCGTGAGCGTCGCCGTTTGAAGAAGCAGGCCGTCTAGTCCGATCACACCGGTCGCCCGCGCCCCGTACAGTAGGCCGGTGCCCGATAGGAAGAATGAAGAAAGCGATGAGTGGTGGGAATCCACCTCAGCGCTCTTGTTCACGGCAGAGGACAAGGCCGCATTCCGAGCAGCGAGCGGCGACGCTGATGCGCTCGTAGATTCAGTTGAGCCTGGCACGGACGAGCACCCGACCGAATGGTTCAGCGCGGTGTCATCGGAGAGCGCTGAACGAGCAGAGGCCCTGCCTCGCCGGCAGCATCACGTCACCGTTGTCCTCGTCACCCACGACGGGGCCGCATGGCTTCCTTCCGTCCTCACCGGCCTCGCCAATCAAACGCGCCCCCCGGATGCCGCCGTTGCGGTTGACACGGATTCCGCCGACCACAGCCTCACCCTGCTGCGGGCCTCCTTCGGTGTCGATCGGGTCGTCACGGCGCCCTCCAAGAAGGGCTTTGGTCAGGCGGTCCGGCGGGGCCTTGAGAGCGTCGGCCGCATCGAGGTGCCCGATGCCGACGAATCCGCGGGCCAGTTCACCCAGTGGGTGTGGCTCCTCCACGACGACAGCGCCCCGGACCCCACCTGCCTAGCCGCCCTCCTCAAGACCGCAGACGACCACCCGAGCGCGTCAGTTCTCGGTCCAAAGATCCTCGGCTGGCACGACCGCAGACTCCTGCTCGAGGCTGGCGTCAGCATCTCGAACTCAGGCCGCAGGCTCACCGGTCTCGAGCGAGGTGAGCACGATCAGGGCCAGCACGACGGAGTTCGCGATGTGCTCTCGGTGAGCTCGGCCGGCATGCTCGTCCGAAGGGAGATATGGGACCTCCTGGGGGGATTCGACCCCCAGCTCAAGCTCTTCCGCGATGATCTGGACTTCTGCTGGCGGGCCCAACGGGCCGGAGCGAGGGTCCTCATCGCGACGGACGCGGTCGTGCACCATCGGGAGGCCGCCGCTCACGGCTCGCGATCAACGGCGGTCGCCGCACGGCCGCATCGCGCCGAGCGCGAAGCCTCTGTGCACGTCCTCCTCGCCCACTCAGTGGCGCTCGCGACCCCGTTCGTGGCCCTTCGCCTCCTGTTCGGCAGCGCGCTGCGCTCCCTCGCCTACCTGCTCGGCAAGGATCTCGGTGCGGCCCGCGATGAGATCATCGCCGTGCTTCTCGTCTCGATCCATCCTTGGAGCCTGCACCGCTCGCGCAAGCTCGTGAAGGCCACGGCCACCGAGCCGGCATCGATCGTCAAGCACCTGCGGCCGCAGCTTGCGTGGCAGATGCGCCAAGGACTCGAGGCCGTCGCGGGCATTATCACGACGTCGGGCGCTTCGACCGGTCCGCAAGGCTCCGCCCTCGACTCCGGTCCCATCGACGACGATGCGGCATTCCTGTCCGAGCAGGGTGCCGGCTGGATTCGACGCATGCTCCTGCGCCCCGGCACGGTCATCGCCGCGACGCTCGGCATCTTCGCCCTCGTGGCGCTGTGGGGACTTTGGTGGGGTGAGGGGAGCCTGCAGGGTGGCGCCCTCCTCCCGAGTCCCGGTGGGGCGACAGACCTGTGGGAGAGGTACGCGCAGGCCTGGCACGACGTCGGACCTGGGTCCACGGTCCCGTCCGCCCCGTACCTCATGGTCATCTATCCGCTCGCCGTCCTCCTCCTCGGCAAGGCGTGGCTCGCTGTCAACGTCCTTCTGCTGCTCGCCATCCCGATCGCCGGCTGGGCCGTCTACTTCACCCTTCGAGGCGTTGTCGCGAGCACGGGCATTCGCGTGTGGGCCGGCGTTGCCTACGCACTCCTGCCCGCCATGACCGGCGCGGTCTCGTCCGGTCGAATTGGGACCACGATGGCGGCCATCTTGCTCCCGTTCGTCGTGCGCTCGTGCGCGCGGATATCGCGGCCCCAGGGCACCTTCCGGAGGGCTGCCGGCACCGCGATCCTGCTCGCCGCCCTGACGGCCTGCGTCCCGGCAATGTGGGCGATTGCCCTGGTACTTGCGGTCGGTACGACGATCATCGGCTTGGTGAGGTACGGCCGAACGGCATCGTGGATGATTCGCCGGATCTGGTTCGCGGTCCTGACGCCGGTGCTCCTTCTGTGGCCGTGGTCTGCCAACCTCTTCCTCCACCCCAGCCTGTTCCTTTTCGAGCCTGGAGTGACGTCGCGTGCCCTCTCGGACAGCGAGGTCACCGCCGTCGACGTCCTCCTGCTTCACCCGGGCGGACCTGGCATGACGCCCGTCTGGCTCAGCGTCGGGCTGCTGCTCGCTGGCCTGCTTGCGTTCATGCGGCGGGATCGAATCGGCGCCGTCGCCATTGCATGGGTCGCTGGTCTCCTCGCGCTGGTCCTCGGCGTACTGCAGACGGTGGTCCTCGTGACCCCGCCAGACTCGTCCGTCGCGCTGCGACCTTGGCCCGGGCCGGCGACCCTCCTGCTCGGCCTGTCGATGATCGGCGCCGCGGCGTACGCTGCCGACGGTCTGCGCGCCCGGGTGACGCGAGCCGACTTCAATCTCATGCAGCCCATTGGCTTCCTCATCGCGATCCTCGCGATCGCCGCTCCAGCAGGGTCCGCGGTGCTGTGGGCACCGGTAGCACCGGGCGAACTACGCAAGGCTCCGATGAGTGCCGTGCCGGCCTTCGTCGCTGCCGACGCGGTGAGTCCGCAGGCGCCTCGCACGCTGGTGCTCCGGCAGGATTCGGCCGGCAGGGTTCGCTACAGCCTCATCGACGGCGCGGGTCCCAAGCTCGGCGACGCCGACGTCTCACCACCTGCGGCGGTCTGGGTCCCCATTGACGCACTCGTCGCAGACCTTGCCTCAGGACGCGGCGGCGACGAGGTCGTCGGACTCTCGGCCTACGGCGTTCGGTACGTCCTTTTGGCGGCTGGCACCTCAGCTGAGCTCATCCCCGTCCTCGATGGCGAGCCGGGCCTTCGTCGCCTGTCGAGCGCTGGTGGCGAGGTGCTGTGGCGAATCTCGGGCACGACGTCTCGAGCCAGGATCGTTGCCGGTGAGGAGCAGTCATCCATCGGGGTTGCCAATGGCAGTGACCTCACGGTCTCGCCGTACATCGACCAACTCCTGCCTGGTGGCTCGGGAGTGCGGAATCTCGTCATCGGGGCGATGCCGGACTCGCGCTGGCGGGCCATCGCGACAGATCCGGCGACGAACGCCGTAACGGGCCTGCCTGCGGTCACCGTTGAGGGCACGTCCGACTGGTCGCAGGCATTCTTGGCACCAGAGGGCAGTCCACAGGTGATGGTCGAATTCGACCATTCAAACCGTTCGATGTGGCTATGGATTCAGTTAGCGGTGCTCCTCGCGCTCATCGTCTTGGCGCTGCCGTCGCGCAGGACAACGGATTTTGACACCGAGGATGCTGTGGCCGGTGGAAGCATGGCCGCTGAGAGCCAGGCGACGGTGAGCGTGCCGGGCGCACGCGCATCGAGCCCCTCCTTCGTCGTCGCGGGTCCTGCAGGCGTCGATGCCGAGCGATCCACTGAGACGCAAGCCTCGCTCGGTGCGGCGGACGCGGCTGAGGCCGTGGAGTCAGTTGAGCCCG
>JBMOKH010000117.1:0-7161 GCA_049315365.1 Candidatus Nanopelagicales bacterium | reverse complement strand
TTCAGATCGGTACCGATGGGACCGTGTCGGCCACGGCGACAGCGGCTCCCAAGGCACCGGGCAGCGGCGCTCACGATGTTGACGATGACGACGAAGGTGACGATGACGAAGGTGACGACGACTAGCCCAGATGTCGCCATGGGCCGTTAGGCTCGGACCATGGCTGACCGTGTCCTCGTTGTCACGGATTCAACCTCGTACCTGCCACGGGGTTGGGCGCGATCCGAGTCGATCTCCGTTGTCCCCGTCCAGGTAATTGTGGGCGGTCGTCCGCATGACGAGACTGACGACGACCAGGCTCAGGCCGTGATGCGGGCCCTGGAGCAGTGGCAACCGGTCACGACCTCGCGGCCCTCACCGGAACGATTCCTTCAGGCCTATACCGCGGCAGCCAAGGCCGGTGCCAGCCACGTCGTCGCAGTGACCCTCTCCGCCGACCTGTCGGCCACCTACGAGTCAGCGCTGCTTGCAGCCAAGGAGTCTCCCCTCCCTGTCGAGGTCGTCGATTCGCGCACCATCGCGATGGGCCTGGGCTTCGCGGCGGTGGCCGGTGCGCGACTGGCTGCGGCGGGGGCGAGCGCTCTCGAGGTCGCCGAGACCATCAGGCGCAGAGCCGAGAGTGCTCAGGTGACCTTTTACGTCGACACCTTGGAGTACCTCCGGCGAGGCGGGCGGGTGAGTGCTGCGCGCGCCGCCGTCGGTCATGCGCTTCAGGTGAAACCGCTCCTCCGCATCGACGATGGTCAGGTGGCGATGCTCGAGAAGGTCCGGACCGCCAGTCGAGCCCTCGCCAGGCTGACCGAGATCGCGTCCGAATTCGCGGCATCACGACCGGTCGACATCGCCGTGCAGCACCTAGCCTCGGGAACCCGCGCCGCAGACCTCGCGGCTCACCTGCGCACGCGACTCCCGTCAGCGTCCATCGTCGAGTGCCCGGTCGGTGGAGTCGTCGGGGCGCATGTGGGCCCCGGAATGGTTGCGGTGGTCGTGTCGGTTCGAGGCGACGCATGAACGCGTTCCTGCGGTGAACATGGTGCTCTGGTGGGGAGTGGCGGCCGCCTGCGGATACCTGCTCGGGTCGATCAACCCCGCGGTGCTCATCGCACGGGTATTCGGCAAGGACCTTCGGCAGGTGGGCTCGGGAAATCCGGGGGCGACGAATGTCGGCCGGGCCCTCGGCCCGCGGTGGGCCGTCCTCGTCGGGTTCCTCGATGTCCTCAAGGGCCTCGTCCCTGCGCTCGTCTTCGGCCTGCTCGTCGGCGAGATCGCGGGGGAGATCGCGGGCTTTGCCGCCGTCCTCGGCCACATCACCTCCCCCTTCCTCAAGGGACGAGGCGGCAAGGGCGTCTCGACGACCCTCGGCGCGATCCTCGGCGTGCAGCCCTGGTTCGCGATCCCGGTGCTCATCGCCTTCGGCCTCGGCGTCTGGATGTTCCATCGCGTGGGGATAGGCGCGGCGATCGCGGCCGTCGTCCTGGCGATCACCGGGGTCGTCTACTGGCAGGTCGGGTGGGCGGACGGATCCGACGCCGCCTTCGCGGTGGCCCTCGCGGCCCTCGTCCTCGGGCGGCACTGGCGCAATCTGCGGCAGGCGATCTGGCGCTGAGCGGCCATCCACAGGCGCGGGTGTCATGGCGGATCCTGTCCCCAGAACCCCCGCGGGACTCGCCGGGGTTGCTGCGTCGTTCGTAGCGTCCGGGCATGAATCCACGGATCATCGCGGCACGCAGCAACTTCGACGACCAGGTCATGAGCAGGCTGCAGCGGCTCGCGGACCAGTGGCGCCCGGTTGCGCCATCGCCAGTGGAGTTCGATCCGAGCACGCTGGAGGATGCAGCTCTCGATGCGGCGTCCGACGAGGTGCCGGCTTCCGGCGCGGCGTCGGCTCCGGCCCCGCATACGGCGCCCGGATTCCTCACCCGCCTTGACCGCCGCTCGCTGCGGGCGGTGATCGCGCTCGTCTGCGCCGCCGGGCTCGTTGCCGGCTGGATGTGGTGGCAGGGTCGCCCGCGGGCCGTTGCCATGGCACCGACCCTCACCGCATCGGGCACCCCGGTGGCCGGTGCTGATTCGCCCGCGGGCATCGGCGGTGGAGATGTCGTCGTCCATGTGCTCGGGGCCGTGCGCAAGCCGGGGCTGCTGAGGCTCCCCGCGGGGGCCCGCGTCGATGACGCCATCAAGGCGGCCGGCGGGGTGAAAACTCAAAAGGCGCTCGCGTCGGTCAATCTCGCGCGGGCCCTCGTCGACGGTGAGCAGATCCTCGTGACTGCCGACGGAGCGCCTTCGGGAGGGCAGGGTGCGGGCTCCAGCCCCGGCGTCGGGCTGAACTCCGCGAGCGCCAGCGAGTTCGAGGCGCTGCCCGGGGTGGGCCCGGTGCTCGCCCAGCGCATCGTCGACTGGCGCACGACGAACGGCTCGTTTCGCAGCATTGACGAACTCGGCGAGGTATCGGGCATCGGCGACTCGATCCTCGAGCAATTGAGGCCGCTGGTGCATGTGTGATCGACGCTCGGCTTCTCCTGCCCGCGGCCTCGGCATGGCTTGCCGCAGTGTTCGTGATCGTCGGCGCCGGCCTCATCGGCGACCCGGTCGAGCGCCACGGCATCGCGGTCATCCTTGCCGTTTCCGGCTGCGCTGCGGGCGTCGCTCTCGTCCTCACATCCTTCCGCCTGCCGATCCAGTGGCGTCCCACCCTCCTGTCGGCCGCCTTCGGACTCGTGCTCGGCTCCCTGTCCGCCGGGGCCCACGTCTGGGCGATCACCCCAGAGCCCGTCGCGGCCTGGGCTAGCGCGCGGGCCTCGGCGGAAGTCGTCGCCGTCGTCAACGGCGAACCGGTCACCCGCGCGATCGGCACGGCAGCCGTGTGGCAGTCCTCGTCGTCGACCGAGGTGCGCATCGCGACGAGCGTGATGTCGGCTCGCGGGGAGCGGGTGCTCGTCGAGCTCCCGCTGAGCCTGCGGGTCGACGAGCCCGGGCTCGTTCCCGCGCCCGGCACCGAGATCGCGGTATCGGGCCGGCTCGGCCCTGCGACGAAGGCTGATCTCGCCGCAGTCCTCACGATGCGCTCCGAATCTGGGATGGAGATCCTGCGCGCGCCGGGCCCGGTCGATGCTGCGGCATCATCGATGCGCGAGGGGCTTCGGGCATCGCTCGCGGGGGTTGGGCCGGATGCGGCAGCACTCGTCGCGGGCCTGTCGGTCGGCGACGAGTCGCTGCAGTCGGCAAGCCTCGATGATTCGATGCAGGCGTCCGGGCTCTCGCACCTCACAGCCGTGAGCGGCGGGAACGTCGCAATAATCCTTGCGGTGGTGCTCGGAATCGCGCGGCTGCTGCGCTGGCGGATGCCGACCCGCGTGATCGTGGCGCTGGCAGCGCTCGGCTACTTCGTCATCCTCGTGCGGCCGCAGCCGAGCGTCGTTCGGGCGGCCGTCATGGGAGTCGTCATGCTCCTCGCCCTCCTCACCGGCGGTCGGCGATCCGGGCCGGCAGTCCTCGCCACGGCGGTCCTCGTGCTCGTGGTGGTGTCGCCGGCACTCGCGGTCTCCTGGGCATTCGGGCTGTCGGTGTTCGCGACCGGCGGTCTCATCCTCCTCGCCCCGTCCGTTGCCGCAGGGCTTGCCCGCTGGCAGATGACGAGGCGATGGCCCCCCGCCCTGCAGGAGGGAGTGGCGGTCACGACCGCAGCACAGTTGGCGACCCTCCCGCTGCTCGTGGCCATGGGGGCAAGCGTCGGATGGGTCGCGGTCCCGGCGAACCTGCTCGCGATGCCCGCGGTCGCGCCGGTGACGATCCTCGGGCTCGTCGCGGCGATGGTGGCCCCGTTCAGCCTCCCGGTCGCGGCAGTCGTCGCGCAGGTCGCGGCCCTGCCGGCCGCGTGGATCGCCTGGGTCGCGAGTGCGTGCAGCACGTTGCCCTTCGCGGCGCTCCCGTGGCCGAGCGGGTTCATGGGCGTGCTCCTCCTCGCCATCGCGACCCCGATGCTGTTCGTCGCCCATCGGCTGATGCGCCGCCGCTACCCGACCGGCATCCCGCGCCCGGTGATAACGACGGGCGCCGCGGTGCTCGTCGTGGTGCTGGCGGCCCTGTCGCTTGCGCCTCCTGGCCGGCGTGGCTGGCCGCCTCCTGGATGGCTCATGGTCGCCTGCTCAGTGGGCCAGGGTGATGGGCTGATCATCCGCGACGGGGAGGGCTCAGCGGTCGTCATCGATGCCGGCCCGGATCCCGCGCTCATCGATGCCTGCCTCGACGACATCGGCATTACGGCGGTGACGGCGCTCATCCTCACCCACTTCCACGCCGACCACGTCAACGGCGTGCCGGGGGTGCTGCGCGACCGTGAGGTCGCCGCGGTGTTCGCCAGCCCCGTCGACGACCCTCCCGAGCAGGTGGCCATGGTTCTCGGCTGGCTCAGCGGCATCGCCCCTGCGCCGGTGGCCGTGCGGGTGGGGGAGATTCGGACGACGGGCTCGGTGAGCTGGCGGGTGCTGTGGCCGCGGCGCGTCATCCGCGCCGGGTCTGTCCCGAACAACGCGAGCGTCGCCATCGTCCTGGAGGCCGCCGGCACCACCTTTCTCTTCACCGGTGATGTCGAGGCCGAGGCTCAGAGCGCGATCATTGCCGCCGAGCCGGGCCTTCGCGTCGATGTCGTGAAGGTGCCGCACCATGGCTCGCGCAATCTAGACCCGCGATTGCCGGCCTGGTCCGGTGGACGGATCGCCCTCGTCAGCGTGGGGGAGGGCAACACCTACGGGCACCCCGCCCCCGAGGCCCTTGACGCTTGGGCCCAGGCGGGGGCCCTGATCGGCCGAACTGATGAGCAGGGCGACCTCGCAGTGGTCCGAGACGGCGATGGCAACCTCGGGCTGGTGAGCCGTGGCAACTGATCGAGCGATGGACGGCACACCGCCTTGACCCAGGTTTCAGCCAGGTGGTGCCCCTGCTGCCCATACTCCTTGGCAAGTCGATATGGGCAGCCATATCAATGCTACGTTCAGGGGATGAAGACGACCGTTGACATTAGCGATGCGCTGCTCGCCCAGGCCAAGGACTTGGCCCACCGCCGCGGATGCACCCTTCGCTCGGTGATCGAGGAGGGCCTGCACCAAGTCCTGAAGCAGGACGAGGCACGCGGGGGGTTCGCGCTCCGCGATGCATCCGTTGCCGGCGGTTGGCTGACCGACGAGGCAAACGGGCGGACGATGACGGAGCTGATCCACGGAACCTACGGACCGGAGCAGGCGTGATCGCCGTCGACACCAACATCCTGGTTTACGCCCACCGCAGCGAAGCCCCTGATCACGCGGCTGCGGCAACTGCGTTGCGCGCACTGAGCGAGGGGTCAGCCCGATGGGCGATTCCGTGGCCTTGCCTACACGAGTTCATGGCGGTCGTGACCCGGCCCCGCTATCTCAGGATCCCATCGACCCGGCTTCAGGCAAGCGAGCAGATTGACGCCTGGCTGGAGTCTCCGGGCCTCACGACGATCGCGGAGTCGGCTCGCCATTGGATCACGCTCGGGGCGCTCGTCGCCGCGGGCAAGATCGTCGGCAATCAGGTGCACGATGCCAAGATCGCGGCCGTCTGCCTCGATGCGGGAGTGAGCGAATTCTGGTCGGCCGACCGAGACTTCTCCCGGTACCCGACGCTCCGCACAAGAAACCCTCTCGTCACCGGGTAGGACCCCACCCAGTGTTTGGGCGGAACGATGTCGCGTCGGGCGGGCCAGGGGAGAGCGGGGACGACATCAACCCGCCCGAACGGGGTCCGGGCTCTCCGACGGGGGTGGTGAAGGCCCGAAAATCCCAATCGGCAGGATGATCCTCCCGCAATATGGGAAAAGCCCTTGACCGGCCGATGCCGGCCACGTAGGGTCCCGAATCATGACGCCAGACCCAATCGCCCGGTTCTCGCTCGCCGGGAAGTCCATCATCATCACCGGAGCATCGGGCTCGATGGGCCGCGAGGCCGCGATGGGCCTAGGCGCAGCGGGGGCGAACATCACCCTTGCCGGCGGCAACCGCGCGGCACTCGAGGAGCTCGCAGCCCTCCCGGAGCTCGCCGGAGCGGCCATCGCGCCCCATCGCCCCGACACCCCCGAGGACGCCAAGGCGATCGTCGATGCGGCCATCTCGTCGTTCGGGCGGCTCGACGGCATGCTCGTCGCCTCGGGCATGAACAAGGTGGCGCTCATCACCGACATGGACGTCGCCGACTGGGAGTCGGTCATGGACGCGAACGTGCGCGGCTCGTGGCTGATGGCGCAGGCGGCGGGGCGGGTCTGGCTCGAGCAGGGTACCGGCGGATCGCTCGTGCTCGTGTCGTCGACGCGCGGCAAGCTCGGCCACCCGGCCGGCTACACCGCCTACTGCCCGTCCAAGGCGGCAGTCGACCTGCTGGGCAAGACCCTCGCCGCCGAGTGGGGCGGGGCCCAGATCCGCGTGAACGTCCTCGCGCCGACGGTGTTCCGCTCCGAGCTCACCGAGTGGATGTACGCCGACGACGACAAGGGCCGCGCCACCCGCGAGGCCATGTTCGCGCGTATCCCGCTCAAGCGGTTCGCCGAGCCGGAGGACTTCGTCGGCGCGCTCGTGTACCTGCTCAGCGATGCATCAACCTTCATGACCGGCCAGGTGCTCTACCTCGATGGCGGCTACACCGCGTGCTGACCGAGATTGACCGCCCAGTCGCGTCCGTCGCCGTCGTCGGTGCCGGGCTCATGGGACGTCGCATCGCGGGGCTCATGGCGCGCGCGGGTATCAGGGCCACGCTGACCGACGTCAACGCCGCGGTGCTCGACTCGGCGCTCGCTGACGCACGGGCCATGTGCCCGGGAAACGAGCATCTCGTCGACGCTGACCCCGCAGTTGCCAGCGCCGTCGCGGGCGTCGACCTCGTCATCGAGGCCGTCGTCGAGAACCTCGACATCAAGCGGGCGCTCTTCGCCGAACTGCGCGCCGCGAACCCGACCGCCATCCTGGCAACCAACTCTTCGGTGATCCCGATCAGTGCGATCGCAGCCGACCTCGACGACGCCTCGATGACCGTGGGCATGCACTTTTGGAACCCGCCGGATCTCATCCCGATCGTCGAGGTCATCCGCGGTACCGGCACGTCGGACGATGCGATGGACCGCTCGATGGAGCTGCTCGCTCGCGTGGGCAA
>JBMOKH010000416.1:0-1655 GCA_049315365.1 Candidatus Nanopelagicales bacterium | reverse complement strand
GCGCCCCCGGAGGTCCCAACAACTCCGCCAATGAGGCCCAGGTCCTCATTACTGCGTCGGCAGGCAAGGGCACGTTGGCCGATACTGAGCAAGAAATTCAGAGTATCGTGAAGTCGGGCTGGGGACGCTGACCGAAAATCTATGACGTCACGCTGCCCGAACCGGATCGGTCGGTTATGTCCGACCCGGCGCCAGCCTCATCCATCACGATAGGTGAGCTGGGGGCGTTCCCTGTATGCGTGGTTCGGTTTCGGACCGTCCTTACGTCGGGCTGATCGTGTGGTCGTCAGGGCCGAGACGATCGCCAAGGGCTTACGACGGGACTGAGATGTGCGGGCACCTCGGCTGTTGCAAGCCCTGGATCAATACTTGGGTAGCCTTCGTCCCGTTCGGCAACCATCAATGGCACGACCCAAGAACGGCTATCAGAAGAGGCACCCGTGAACATCGCACTCGTCATCCTCACCACCCTGCTCGGACTCGTGACCGCATTCTCGGCCGTCGGCAAGTTCACGTTGAACCCGAAGGCCGCCGAGATGCTCCGTCACCTCGGCCTCACCGACGGCCAGATCCGCGCGCTCGGCGTCGTCGAGGTTGCCGGAGCGCTCGGCCTGCTCGTTGGCATCTGGATTCCGATCCTCGGACTGCTCGCCGCAATCGGCTTCGTCCTGTACTTCCTCGGCGCGCTCATCAAGCACGTGCGTGCGAAGGATCCGGCTAAGGACTTGGCCCCGGCTCTCATCCTGCTCGTACTCTCGCTCATCGTGACCATCCTGCAGTTCGCCCGGTAGCTCGCAACTGCTCTTCCAGCTAAGGAGCCACATGTCCCTCGATCCGTTGTATTCAGTTGAGCGGGAGTTCGCGCACCCGATCGAGGGCATGTGGCATGCCTGGACCGATGCGGCCTCGCTCGAGGAGTGGTACCGGCCACTGGAGCTGTCGGTTGTTCCCGGGAGCGTCACCTCCGAGGTCGAGGTCGGAGGCTGGTGGACGGTCGCGGTCGACGTGCCGGACGAGGGCTTCGTCGCCTACTTCTTTGGCCGCTACACCCAGCTCGAGCCGATGACCGTCATTGAGCACACCCTGCACTTCACGTTGTCAGCCGATGAGTTCGAGGCGCGTGACGAGGCCGGCCCGAGTCACCGCATCGTCATCGACTTCGAGGATCGCGGCGGAGCGACCTGGGTGAGGTTCGCGCAATTCGGCGAACTGCCGGAGGGGGAGCCTGATCGCGCGAAGGCGGGCATGGAGAGCTACTTCGACTCGCTCGGACGATTCCTCGATCAGTGAACTGGAAGCCGGCCGTAGGGTGACGGCGTGACGAGTCGAAATGGCTACATGCTTTCCGGGGGCCTTGCCGAACGAGGCTATGACTGGTGGTGGCATTCGCTGACTGCCCACCACGCGATCACCGGCGAGCCACGGGGCTTCTTCTTCGAGTACTTTGCCGTGAACCCGGCTCTGGGCGGCGACGAACCCGTGCTGGGTCAATTGCCGGCTAACCAGGCGAGCGGCCGGCGGCCGTCCTACGCGATGCTGAACGCCGGCGCTTGGGGCGTCCGTCCCCTTCAGATCCACAACTACTACGGAATCAATCGCTCCTCATTCGATCCTGACCGACTCAACGCGCGCATCGGCGACGCAATCGTGACGGA
>JBMOKH010000415.1:0-1657 GCA_049315365.1 Candidatus Nanopelagicales bacterium | reverse complement strand
TTGACGGTCGCGAGCACCATCGTGCCCTTGCCTGCCTCGTCGGAGCGCTCCATGTGGGGCTCGAGGTACGCGACCGCGGTCTTCATGACCTCGGCGCTCTGCAGGACGAAGGGCAATTGCATCTGGCCCGAGCCGAACAGGTCGCCGACGACCTTCATGCCCGACAGCAGAGTGTCGTTCACGATCGCGAGGGCCGGCCTCTCGCCGAGCGCCTCGTCGAGATCGGCCTCGAGCCCCTGCCGCTCTCCGTCGATGATCCGGCGCTCGAGGCGATCGAACAGCGGGAGGCCGGCGAGCTCCTCGGCACGCGTCGCCGACAGCGACTTCGCCTCGACGCCCTCGAACAGCTGGAGGTAGACCTGCAGCGGGTCGTACTCGACAAAGCCCTCCTCATTGAGACGGCGGCGGTCGTAGACGAGGTCGAGGGCGACCTCGCGCTGCTCGTTGGGGATGCGACTCATCGGCAAGATCTTCGAGGCGTGGACGATCGCGGAGTCGAGGCCCGCCTGGACGCACTCGTTGAGGAATACCGAGTTGAGCACCTGGCGTGCCGCAGGGTTCAGCCCGAAGGAGACATTCGACAGCCCGAGCGTGGTCTGGACGGTCGGGTGCATGGCCTTGAGCTGGCGGATCGCCTCGATGGTCTCGATGCCATCGCGCCGCGTCTCCTCCTGGCCGGTCGCGATCGGGAAGGTGAGGGTGTCGACGAGGATGTCCTCGACCCTCATGCCGTAGTTCGTCGTGAGGTCGCGGATGAGGCGATCGGCGACGCGTACCTTCCACTCGGCGGTGCGTGCCTGGCCTTCCTCGTCGATCGTGAGGGCGACCACCGCGGCGCCGTGCTCCTGCACGAGCGCCATGATGCGCGCGAAGCGCGACTCGGGGCCGTCGCCGTCCTCGTAGTTGACCGAGTTGATGACCGCGCGACCGCCGAGCATCTCCAGGCCCGCCTGGAGCACGGCCGGCTCGGTGGAGTCCAGAACGAGCGGAAGGGTGGACGCGGTGGCGAACCTTCCCGCGATCTCCTTCATGTCGTTCACGCCATCGCGGCCCACGTAGTCGATGCACACGTCGAGCAGGTGCGCGCCATCGCGGATCTGCGCGCGGGCGATCTCGACGCAGTCATCCCAGCGCTGCTCGAGCATGGCATCGCGGAAGGCCCGCGAGCCGTTCGCGTTCGTGCGCTCGCCGATCGACAGGTAGGTGGTGTCCTGCCGGAACGGCACCGCTTGGTAGAGCGACGCCGCGGAGGCGTCCGACTGCGGGGAGCGTGCGGCGATCTCCCGGCCGCGAACCCGCTCGACGACCGCCTTGAGGTGCGCCGGCGTGGTACCGCAGCAGCCGCCGACGAGGCCAAGGCCGTAGTCGCGGACGAATGCCTCGTGCGCATCGGCGAGCTCGTCGGCGCTTAGCGGGTAGTAGGCACCGTCGGAGGTGAGGATCGGCAGGCCGGCGTTCGGCATCGCCGAGATGCCGATACGTGCGGAGCGCGAGAGCGTGCGCAGGTGCTCGCTCATCTCGCTCGGGCCGGTTGCGCAGTTGAGGCCGATCATGTCGATGCCGAGAGGCTCGAGTGCGGTGAGCGCCGCCCCGATCTCTGTGCCGAGGAGCATCGTCCCGGTCGTCTCGACGGTCACCTGCGCGATGAGCGGCAGGT
>JBMOKH010000116.1:0-7256 GCA_049315365.1 Candidatus Nanopelagicales bacterium | reverse complement strand
CGTTCACCGTCCACGGCGTGATCGTGAGCCTCCAGCCGAACGAGCGACTTGTCGAATCCGATCCCGAGTCGTCGCAGCGCCGATCGATAGCCTGCCAGGCGTTGCTCGACCCCGGCCCAGGTCACCGCGTCACCGATGAAGGCGATTCGATCACGTCCTTGGGCGACGAGAAGCCGAGTCAACTCCGCCGCCGCCGCCTCTTGACTGGCACGAACGGACAAGGTGCCAGCGGGGAGCGCGGTCTCATCGATGATGACGACGGGTACCCCGAGGTTGCTGGCCTCGACGGCGCAGCGCTTCCGGATGCTGCGTGACCCGTACAACTGGATGACGGCTCCGTCTGCCCGGCCGTCCTTGAGTGACTCGAGCAGGCTCCCGGGTCCCTCTGATCCCTGGCCCAACTCGATCAGCATGCCGTAGCCGAACTCACGGGCGACATCGCCGACTCCGGCGATGAGACGGTGGGTCAAGGGATCGGCAAGGAAGGCTGACTGCTCGTCGAGGACGAGAACCGAGAGCGCGTGGGATCGCTGGGACCGTAGGGATGCTGCTGCCATGTTGGTCCGGTAGTCGAGCGACTCCATCGCCCAGGCGACACGCTCACGCGTCTCGTCACCCATCTGATCAAGGCGACCGTTGACGAAGTTGGAAACAGTCTGGAGGGACACCCCTGCACGCTTGGCAACATCCTTCATCGTCGCGCGACGGCCGACGTCCCCCGCCTTGCGCGTCATGAATCCTCACATCCTGCAGTCGCGGTCACTCGTGATCCTAGTGAGGAGCCCGCGGGCCTTCAGGTGTTCGATGCGTCCTCGAAGCCCACGAGGGCAGTCCGCAGACGATCGAGTGTCTCGGCAGTGGTCACCTCGTCGTGCGATGCTGATACGTACCAGATTCCACGCGACGTCAACCACAGGCCGGCGTTGCGCGCTGCCGTTCCTGCGAACCGCCGATAGCGAGCTGAGTCAGCCTCCAGCAGGTCCTGGTAGCAGCGCACGGGATGGTCGCCGTCGAACGCGAGGTGGAAGGCAGCAGGGAGGCCGCGCACCTGCGCCTCGATGTCCAACTCCGCGAGCAGGCTGCGGATCCCTGTCATCAGCTCGGTCCCGGTCCGAACTACCCGCTCATGCACGGCCTCCTCCTCCATGATCGCCATCGCCTCGGCGATCGCCGCGCATGACAGGACGTTCGCGTTGAAGGTGCCGGAGTGATTGACCCCGTTAGCGAACAGACTCATCAGTTCAGCCCGGCCGGCGAGCACGGACGCCGGGAACCCGCCAGCCACCGCCTTGCCGTAGATGGCCAGGTCGGGAACCACATCGAATGCCCCCACCGCCCCCCGTCTGTCGATGCGGAATCCGGTGATGGTCTCGTCGAAGATGAGGACGGCGCCTTCGCGAGTCGCGAGATCGCGCAATCCCTCCAGGAAGCCCGGCTCCGGCAGGATCGAACCGGCGTTGAGCATGACAGGCTCGGTGATGATTGCTGCGATGCGATCGGGATGCGAGTCGAAGACCTGCCGGGCAGCGGCCAGGTCGTTCCACTCGATCGTGACGCTCTCGTCCAGGGCCTGCGGGACTTGTCCGGGACTTGCCGGTGATGGCCACGGATCCATGGGCGACACGAGTACGTTGTCGAGCCAGCCGTGATACTGCCCGCGGAACCGAAGGAACAGGGGTCGTCCGGTCGCCGCCCGTGACACGCGCAGCGCAGCCTGCACGGTCTCCGTCGACGTCATGCCGATCCGAACCATGTCGGCCCAGCCCAGTGTCTGGAGGATCCGCTCGGCCGCCGCCAGCTCGATCGTCGACTGGGCCCCGTACGTCATCCCCCCTTCGATTGCTGCCGCTACCGCGGAAGTCATGCGCGGGTGCGCGTGGCCGAGGAACGCAGGCCCCTGACCAAGCACGTAGTCCAGGTACTCGTTGCCGTCAACATCCCAAAGGCGCGGACCTGCACCCTTGGCGAAGATGACATCGGCGACCTCGAGACGGACATTCGAGTTCACGCCGCCAGGGATGCAGGCGGCGAATCGGGACGCGAGTTCGGAACTGGTGTGGCTGGGCTGCATGGCACCTCTCTAGAACGATCAATAGGTGCACTTTAGAGCGCAGCCCCATCCTTGGCAAGAAGCGTCAACTCAAGAACCGACGAATCCTTCGGTTGGCTCGAACGCCCAAAAAAGCCATTGAAATATGGATATATCGACTATATTCGACCGAGAATGAGCGATCGCTCACCTACTTCAAAGACCTGAGTTAAGGGTATTGACCTCCACAGAACCCGCTCCTATAGTTCCAATACTGGAAGGTTCAAGTAACGGAGGTGATGTACCCATGATGCAAGCGAGACGCACGAAAGCAAGGGTTACTGTGATCTCAGGTGTGGCCGCGCTTGCGGCCAGCGCCCTTCTGTTAGCCGGCTGCGGAGGAGGCAGCGGAGGTGAGGCAGGAGCCGCATCCGACACGGCATCAGGCGGCGTGAGCGCACTGGAGTCGGACAAGGGCTCTGTCACGATCTTGACGTGGGAGGGCTACCACGACCAGAAGATGCTGGACGAATACGCGGCCAAGACCGGTGTCACGGTGAACCAGATCACGGCTGGGTCTGTGGATGAGATGTTCGCGAAGGCGCAGTCATCTCAGGGCCAGATCGACCTCGTCTACTTTGATCTTGGCAACGTGGACCGCTACTACAAGGCAGGAATGCTTCAGGCCTTGGACCCCTCGAAGGTACCCAACGTGGCCAATATCTCGCCCGGACTCCCGTGGGAACCGGCATTGACGGTGGATGAACAGCTGTACGGCCTTCCCTACAACTGGGGCACCCTCCCGCTTTGCTGGTCCAAGGAGGCCTTCCCCACGGCCCCGACCTCGTGGAAGGTGCTGTGGGATCCGCAGTACGCCGGTAAGGTCTCCATCCCGGATGACTCGTATTTGGGCATCCCCATGGTTGCTCTTGGTCAGGGCCTCAACGACCCCTACCTGCTCGATGACGCGGGTTTCTCTACGGTCAAGACAGGTCTCGAGAGCCTTCGGCCGCAAGTCAAGACCTTGTCGGCCGGCTTCAACGATCAGGCAAGCCTCTTCGCCTCCGGCGACGCTGTGGTCGGCTACTGCCAGAACATCGCCGTCGTGAACCAGTTGAACGAAGGCGGTGACAAGTTCGCCTACGGATTCCCCACCGAGGGCACTCCTTTCTGGATCGACTCTTCGATGATGATGAAGGGGGCAAATCGCCAGGAGGTGTACGACTTCATCAACCACACCCTTGATGTCCCGTGGCAGGACAACTTCATTGCCCAGACTGGCAGCGCCGGAATCATTTCGTACGACGTGGCGGCCCAGTCAGTCGCAAAGGATGTCCTGGCGAAGAGCGAGATCGTCAATCTCCAGGATCCCGACTTCTGGGAGGCGATGAAGCCTATGGTCGCGCCAAACCGGATGGATGAACGAGTAGCCCTTTGGAACGAGTTCAAGGCTGGCTTCTAGAGTGAATTCTCTTTCCGAGCCGTGGTCCTCGACCGTTAAGCCGGTCGGGGACCACGGAGGGACTGACGTGGTCAGTTTCACTCAGGTGTCGAAGCGCTACAAGGGCGCGGCGATCAATGCCTTGAATGAGATCGATCTCTCTGTACGAGGGGGGGAGTTCTTCTCCCTCCTTGGACCCAGCGGGTCGGGCAAGACCACGTGTCTTCGCCTGTTGGCTGGTTTCGAGCAACCAGACACTGGGGTCATCGCCCTTGACGGCACGAGCATGGTTGGTGTTCCCGCCTACCAGCGGGACATCAACACCGTGTTCCAGAACTATGCACTCTTTCCCCATATGTCTGTCGCAGACAACGTGGCCTACCCGCTGAAGATGCGTCGTGTCCCAAGGGGGCAGATCGTTTCGAGAGTTGCGGAGGCACTGGACCTGGTCAACATGGCCGGGTTCGAAGAACGACTTCCCCAGCAACTCTCAGGCGGCCAGCGCCAACGCGTTGCTCTTGCACGTGCCCTTATCGGTCGACCCCGCGTCCTCCTCCTTGACGAGCCGCTCGGAGCGCTCGATCTTCAACTTCGGCAGCAGATGCAGACTGTCCTCAAGCAGCTCCAGAGAGAGGTGGGCATCACGTTTGTCTACGTCACTCATGATCAAGGGGAAGCCCTGTCGATGTCTGATCGACTAGCGGTGATGTCGGCAGGTCGCATCGAACAGATCGGCACCCCACGTGACATCTACTACGCCCCAGCAACGCCCTTCGTCGCGGCATTCATCGGCAAGGCCAATATCGCGCCAGGCGAAGTCGTCAGACTCGAGAGCGGTGTTGTGGGGCACTGGGGTGACCTGACTTTTGGTGTTCCGGATTCGACTCCAGTAGGACCTTGCTACTTCTCACTACGTCCCGAGGCGACTCGACTGGGACCGGACTCGGGAGGGATCCTGGCGGAAGGGGTAATCACCGACATCGTGTTCCTCGGGGACAGTTCCGAGGTGGTTCTGTCCGCCTCGGGCCTCGAGTTGATAGCGAAGGTCCCAGCCCACGTCGGTTTCCAGTGCCAAGTCGGCCAGCCCGCCACAGTGTCGTTCAGCCCTCTGGATGTCGTGCGTGTCAATGGCTAGCACCATTGGATTTCCGTCACGGGCACGGCAGTGGCTGGCACTCACCCCCGTCATGCTGTGGATCACGGTACTTGTGCTGATCCCCAACATCCTCATGTTGGTGTACAGCTTTTGGTCGACGAAGGAAGGTGTCCTCAGTCGTGCGTTCAGCATGACGAACTACGTAAATGTCCTTACCAGTGAAGTGACGATGGGGATCCTCGGTCGGACGTTGCTGACGGCTGTCGGCGCCGCCCTCCTGGCGACGGCAATCGCCTACGCCATGGCCTGGTTCGTCATCCGGCGACTGACGAGATGGCGGATGCTGGCGGTGCTCCTTGTCATCGTCCCGCTATGGATCAGCTACCTCGTGCGTGTGTACTCGTGGAAACTCCTTCTCGGTGACGGCGGTGTCATCAACTCCACTTTTCTCGCGGTGGGAATCATCGACGAACCCCTGTCATTCATGTTGTACTCGCGCTTTTCGGTCTTCTTGACGCTGACGTACGTGTCGATCCCCTTCGCCTTCGTCGCCGCCTATAGTTCGCTCGAGCGGATTCCGTCATCACTCCTCGAAGCCAGCGCCGACTCTGGTGCAACCCCGGGGCGTTCATTCCGGACTGTGGTGTGGCCGTTGTCCCGTCAAGGTGTGGGGATCGGCTTCGCTCTCGCCTTCTTGATCTGCGTGGGTGATTACCTGACGCCAGCGATGGTGGGCGGTCTGCAGGGCACGATGTTTGGCTCACTCATCGTCAACCAGTTCGGACTAGCGAACAACTGGCCGCTTGGTGCTGCGATGTCGATCGTGCTTCTTGTTGCCACAGGTGCACTGCTCGCGGCAGTCGCCCGGGCCTCTCGATCGGAGGGGATCCTTGAGTAGCGTCTCGACGGCCGCCACCCCGATAGCTCGCGTGCGGGCAGTTGTCGGCTGGGGTGCATTCCTCCTTGCGTATCTGTTCCTGTACGCGCCGCTGCTGACCATCGCAGTCTTCGCGCTGAACGACTCCACGCTGCAGGCGCTTCCTTGGTCAGGCTTCACACTGCGCTGGTTCACGGGAATCTCTGAGAACAACCAACTGCTCTCATCCTTGATCTTCGGCCTGACCGTGTCGAGCATCGTTGTAACGATCTCGGCTGTTCTCGGCACCATGTTCGCGGTTATCCTCCACTCACGCAGCAGGAGGACATCAACTGTGCTCACCGCGGCGGTAGTGGTCCCTGCAGTCGTCCCCGGAATGGTTCTGGGTCTCTCGCTCGCCATCACGTTCCGGTACGCCGGCCTTTCACTCGGCATGTGGACGATCGTTCTGGGCCAGCTGACCTTCACGCTGCCTGTCGTGGTTCTGGTCGTCCTGACGCGATTGAGGCGACTTGATCCTTCTCTCGTTCAAGCGTCCATGGATCTTGGTGCTACGCGTTGGCGAACGTTCTGTCACGTGGTCTTCCCGCAGATCCGGAGCACAGTCGTGGCCGCCTGTCTGCTCACCTTCACCCTGTCCTTCGACGAGGTGATCGTCACATTCTTCCTAGCCGGGACTCAACCGACCTTCCCGCTGTACATCTGGGCGCAAACGCGATTCGGATTCACGCCGGAGATCAACGCAATCGTCACCATCATCGGCGCGCTTAGCGTTGTCCTCATCGTCATCGCCACGTCTGTGATTGAGAGACAGGTCGATCCCTACGCCACGTCTGGCACAAAAGGCCACGCGCGAGGCACTGCAAGGAATCTCAAGTAACCGCCCATCACGGGCTCCGAATGGAGGAAACATGGCACCAAGGGCACTGATCACCGGAGCATCGTCGGGTGTTGGTCTCGCGACCGCCCGGATGATCCATCGGCAGGGGGGCTCGGTCGCGTTGATTGCGCGACGAGCAGAGCTGCTGGACGAACTGGTCGCGGAGCTTGGCGATCGCGCCATCGCGCTGCCTGCCGACGTATCTGACCCCGATGCAGTGTCCGTCGCCGTTGCGGCGGCCTTCGACGCGCTGGGGGATATCGATCTCGTCGTCAACGCGGCAGGGGTCGACGGTCCGGCGCCGTTGGAGGATCAGGACGCGCGGAAGTGGCAGACCACGATTGGCGTCAACCTTTCGGGCTCGTTCTACGTCGCCCGTGAGTCCGCCCTCCGCATGAAGGGGGGGTGCATCGTCAACCTGGGCTCCGAGCTCTCCACGATTGGCATGGCGCTTTACGTCGACTACTGCGCGTCGAAGGCCGGGATCATCGGCCTGACGAAGGCGATGGCCGCCGAGCTCGCACCTCGGGGCATCCGGGTCAATGCCGTCTGCCCGGGTCCTATCGACACCCCCATGATGGAAGCCGAGCTGGCCTGGTTCCCGGACCCGGAGGCCGTACGAATCGAGGCGATCAACCGCGTGCCCCTCAAGCGCTGGGCCACCGCGGAAGAGGTGGCCGAGGCGATCTTGTTCATAGCCTCCGCCACGTTCGCCACCGGCACCTGCCTGGCGCTCGATGGCGGCACGACCTCAATTTAACCCACCTGCACGACTCACACATATCGACGACAGGAGTGATCACATCATGCGCATGAAGAACAAGGTCGGACTGGTGACAGGAGCAGCCTCCGGACTCGGCTACGAGTCGGCCAAGCTCATGGCGGAGGAGGGGGCAGCCGTCCTGCTCTGCGACATCGACACCGAGATGGGCG
>JBMOKH010000115.1:0-7262 GCA_049315365.1 Candidatus Nanopelagicales bacterium | reverse complement strand
AGCATGCCGGTGATGACGAATCCGGAGATGACGAAGAAGACGTCGACCCCGGTGAACCCGCCCGGAACCGGCAGGCGGGCATGGAAGAGGACGACCATGAGGACGGCAATCGCACGCAGGCCTTGGATGTCACGCCGGTGCGCGGCCCTCGGGGTCGAATCGGGGGTCGGCGGGGCGTGGAGGTCAGCGGGTGCGGCGCTCGCCATTGATCACCAGGATGACGCCGCCGAGTACGACGGTGAGGCCGACGATGACGTCGCGGGTCAGTGGCTCGCTCAGGATCAGCGAGCCGAGGAGCACGGCGACGACAGGATTCACGTACGCGTAGGTGGAGGTGAGTGAAAGTGGAGCCTTATTGAGGAGCCAGCCATAGGCGGTGAACCCGATGATGGAGGCGAGAACCAGCCAACCGAGGGCGAACCACGAGGAATGTGTCACCACCGTGAAATCAAGGCGCTCACCGGTCACGGCACCGACGCCGAGGAGGGCGAGTGCCGCAATCGTTAGTTCGTAGAAGGTCATGACGAACACATTGTGTGGCAAAGGGTAGGCCGTTGACTTGAATGAGAAGAAGGCCCATGAAAAGGCGCTGACGAGCACGGCCGTCGACCAGAAAACAACGTCGCCGTCGGTGCCTGAGATGACCGCAGTCCCCCCAGGAAGGAGCATGAAGGCCAGCCCCACAATGCCGACGGCCACGCCGGCCACCGTCAAGCGCGACGGACGTTGCCCGGCGCGGACCCTGAGCAGGACGACCCAGAGTGCGTTCACGGAGACGAGTAGGGCGGCCACTCCGCTGGGGATGTGCTGCTCGGCCAACGAGACGGTCCCGATCCCGACACCGAGGAGCATGACTCCCATGAGGCCAGAGAAGGCGGCCTGCCGGACATCGACGCGAAGCACTCCAATGCCCTTGAACATGATGAGCCCGACTCCGAGGAGCGCGGCCGCGGCAAGGAAGCGCAGGGCGGCCGAGAGTAGGGGGGGCATGGACTCGGTTGTCACGGCGATGGCGAGATACGTCGACCCCCACACCAGCCAGAGTGCGACGAGCGGTACCCAGATCTGAAGTGGCGTGCCGGCGCTCACCCGAGGGCCCTGAGGCGCTCGCATCTCCGTCGGGCTCGTCGTCACCCCGACAGCCTCTCAGACAATGGACGAGGAACCCATTCGCCCTCGGTGCTCCGAACCCGCTCCACCGATCATGGGCCCCGAAATTCAGGACTTAGGTCCCGGTGATCTCGGACCTTCGGCTGCGTCCGGCCCGCTCGGGAGCCGAGACGATGGGCCCACTCGAATCCCACGCACAGGAAGAGGCTCCAATCATGGGTGCGCTAGATCTCGCCCGCTGGCAGTTCGCGATCACGACCGTGTACCACTTCCTGTTCGTCCCCCTCACCCTCGGAACCGTCTGGTTCGTCGTCGGATTCCAGACGGCGTGGTTTCGAACCGGCAACGTCAAGTACCTCAAGCTGACGAAGTTCTTCGGAAAGCTCTTCCTCATCAACTTCGCGATGGGCGTCGTGACGGGGATCGTCCAGGAGTTCCAGTTCGGGATGAACTGGTCGGACTACTCCCGCTTCGTCGGCGATGTGTTCGGCGCTCCGCTCGCCATGGAGGGCCTCCTCGCCTTCTTCCTCGAGTCGACATTCCTCGGCCTGTGGATCTTCGGCTGGGACCGGCTGCCGAAACGGGTCCACTTGGCGACCATCTGGGCCGCTGCCGTTGGCACCCTGCTCTCGGCCTTCTTCATCCTCGCGGCCAATGCCTGGATGCAGCATCCGGTTGGCTACGAGATCGACCCGGAGACCGGCCGCGCCGTCCTCAACAACATCGGCGCTGTCCTCTTCCAGAACACCTCCCTCATCGCCTTCTTCCACACCATCTCGGCATCGTTCCTCGTGGCCGGTGCCGGCGTGGCAGCGATCGGGGCCTGGTTCCTCATGAAGGGCCGCCAGGTGGACGTCTTCCGCCCGGCCGTCAAGGCTGGGGCATGGGTCATCCTCGCGGCAGCCGTGGTCGTCTCAGTGACCGGCGACATGGACGCCAAGATCATGGTGCAGCAGCAGCCGATGAAGATGGCGGCCGCCGAAGCGCTCTACGACACCTCCTCAAGTGCCCCGTTCTCGATCCTGAGCATCGGAGATGTCGCTGGCGATCAGGCGACCGCGCTCATCGAGGTGCCGGGACTGACCTCATTCATGGCAACCGGCTCCTTCGACGGCACGGTGCAGGGGATCAACGACCTGCAGGCGCAGTACAGCAGGACCTACGGCCCGGGCAACTACGTGCCGTACGTACCGGTCACGTACTGGGGATTCCGGCTCATGATCGGCCTGGGGCTCATCGCCGCGCTCTACGCCCTGTGGGCCCTGTGGCGATTCCGGGGCGACCGGGCACCTCAGGGGCGCACCTTCTCCGTGGTGAGCAACTTCATCGTCCTCGGTCCACTGCTCGCCATCTCGGCCGGCTGGATCTTCACGGAAATGGGACGGCAGCCCTGGATCGTCTTCGGCGAGCAGAAAACGGCCGACGCCGTGTCGCCACTGGTGACCCCGGTCGAGGTGTGGATCTCGCTCATCGGGTTCACGCTCGTCTACGCCGTACTTGCCGTCGTCGAACTTCGACTGCTGCTCAAGTACATCAGGGCCGGCGCTCCTGAGGAGCTGAGTGACACCCCGTTCGAGGACTCCGAGAACGGTTCCGCCAATCGCATGCACTTCGCGTACTGATCGGGTAGGGGCACATCATGGATCTCGTCACCTTCTGGTTCATCCTCATCGCCGTCCTGTGGATCGGCTACTTCATCCTCGACGGCTTCGACCTCGGGGTCGGCATGCTCCTGCCGGTGATCGGCACCGACGACCTGCGCCGGCGGGTGATGATCAACACGATCGGCCCGGTGTGGGACGGCAACGAGGTCTGGCTCCTCGTCGCCGGAGGCGCAACCTTCGCCGCATTCCCCCTCTGGTACGCGACGATGTTCAGCGGCTTCTACCTCGCGCTGTTCCTCGTCCTGATCGCGCTCATCCTGCGCGGGGTCGCCTTCGAGTACCGCGGCAAGCACGACACCGCGAGATGGCGCGCGAACTGGGACAGGGCGATCGTGGTCGGCTCCGTGCTCCCGGCCCTCCTCTTCGGGGTCGCCTTCGGCAACATCGTCGGTGGCTCGAGGATCGCTCCCCTGGAGGGCGCGGCCAACCCGGCTGACGCGGGCTCGTTCAACTACGTCGGGTCATTCTTCGACCTCCTCAATCCCTTCTCGCTCGTCCTCGGACTCATGACGCTCACCGTCTTCGCGACCCACGGCGCCATCTTCTTGACCCTGAAGACGAGCGGCGAGGTGCGTGATGCATCCCGGACCGTGGCATTGCGCATCGGACTTGTGGCCGCCGTGTTCGCCGTCGTAGCCCTGCTCTGGTCGCAGGCGTTCAGCGGCAGGGTTGCGATCACCCTTCCGCTCGCCCTGATTGCCGCAGTGCTGTGGCTTGGAGCGCTCTGGCTCGTCCTGAAGGGCAAGGACGGCTGGGCCTTCCTCCTCAGCTCCGGAACGATCCTCGTCGCGGTGGCGAGCCTGTTCATCGGCCTGTTCCCGGATGTCATGCCGAGCAGCATCGATGCCGCCTACAACCTGACGGTGTACAACGCGTCGAGCCAGTCCTACACGCTCATGGTGATGACGATCGTCGCCGCGATCATGACGCCCATCGTCCTGGTGTACCAGGCCTGGACCTACTGGGTCTTCCGCAAGCGCCTGAGCACCTCGATGATCCCGCCGCAGCCAGTACTCGGACGCGCAGATGACCGTTTCGCCCAGACCACCGGCTGACCGGCCGCGGCGCCAACGGCCAGGAGACCGTCAGAACGTGAGAACGTGAAACCGATTGATCCGCGCCTCCTGCACGTGGCGCGGAGCACTCGGCGCTACATCGTCGCCGTCATCATCACCGGTGTCGTGACAGCGGTCCTCATCATCGTCCAGGCGCGCCTGCTCTCCGGCGTGATCGTCGATGTCTCCGGCGGCGGGCTCTCGTGGAATCTCGTGAGCGGGGCGGTTGCAGCGCTGGCACTGGTCTTCGTGGCGAGGGCCGTCATCGCCTGGGGCTCGGAGATGCTCGCAGTGCGCGCATCGGCGCGGGCCAAGGAGGAACTGCGGGACGCCGCGGTGCGCAAGGTGCTCGCCACCGGACCATACGGCCGCGCGGGCTCGGCGCCGGGTGAGGTGGCGACCCTTGTCACGCGTGGCATTGACGGCCTCGACGGTTATTTCGCACGGTACCTTCCGCAACTCGTGCTCGCCGTCATCGTCCCGTGCGCGATCCTCCTGACCCTCGCCGGACAGGACCTGCTCTCGGCGCTCATCGTCGCGGTGACGATTCCGCTCATCCCCGTCTTCATGATTCTCATCGGGCTCTACACGAAGGGCCAGGTCGAGCGACAGTGGCACACGCTCGCGGCCGTCTCCACCCATGTGCTCGACCTGATCGAGGGCCTTCCCACGCTCAAGATCTTCGGCCGGGCCAAGGAGCAGGCGGCGGCTATCCGTGCGATGGGCGACGACTACCGGAGCGCGACCGTTGCGGTCCTTCGGGTGTCCTTCCTGTCGTCCCTCGCCCTCGAGCTGCTCGCCACCTTGTCGATTGCCCTCGTCGCGGTCTCGGTTGGCCTTCGGCTCGCCGAGGGGCAGCTCACGTATGCGACCGCCCTCTTCGTCCTCCTGCTCGCCCCGGAGGCCTATCTGCCGCTGCGCCTCGTCGGGCAGCACTTCCATGCGGCGGCCGAGGGCGTTGATGCGGCCGACCGGGTGTTCACCATCCTCGAGCCTGAGTCCGGGCTGGAGGTGGTTTCGCTAGGTGGGGCTGCGCCCGTCCCCGAGTACCTCGCGCTCCGGGTGTCGGATGCGTCGGTCCAATTCGACGGACGCACCGACCGGGCCCTTGAGCCGGTGAGCTTCGAGGCCGTCGCGGGATCGGTCACCGCCCTGGTCGGCGCCTCCGGCGGCGGGAAGACCACCCTCATCAACGCGATCATGGGATTCATCCCGCTGACATCCGGCTCGATGAGCGTGATCGCGACCGGTGGGGCAGAGGCCGACCTGTCGGATCTCGATCGCCGGGCATGGCTCTCGACGGTCGGCTGGGTTCCGCAACGGTCACGGCTCATCGACTCGACAGCGGGATCGCGGACGACCATCGAGGGCGCCATCCGACTCGGGGCAACTCATTGCGGCGATGACGAGGTCTGGGCGGCATTGCGCGCGGCAGGGATCGCCGAGGAGGTCGACGGATTGCCCGCAGGCCTTCGCACCGAGATTCAGTCGGGCGCCACTGGCCTGTCGGCGGGCCAGTTGCAGCGAATCGCGCTCGCACGGGCACTTGTGCGCCGGCCAACGCTGCTGCTCCTCGATGAGCCCACGGCCGGCCTCGACAGCGTGAGCGAGGCGGCCGTCGTGAGCGCGGTACGTCGCATGGCTGATGAGGGCGCCATCGTCATCGTCGTCGCGCACCGACCGGCGCTCGTTGCGATCGCCGATACTGTCGTCCGAATCGGGGGCACGAGGCCAAACCCTAGAAGCCCCGAGAGCACGGAAAGCCCGGAAATCGAACTGTCGGCCGGCAGCCCACTGGCGGTCGCCGTGGGCGAATGGTGACGACCCTCGGGCCGGTGCGAGCCGCCATGGCCGGGGAGCGGCGGATGCTCACGGTCGCCGGACTTGTCGGGGCGCTCGCCTCCGCCTGCGCAGTCGCCCTCCTCGGGACGGCGGCCTGGCTCATCGCCACGGCAGCCGGGGCCCCGCCTGTCCTCACCTTGACGGTCGCGGCCGTCATGGTGCGGGCATTCGCCCTCGGCCGCGCCTTCCTCAGGTATGGCGAGCGGCTCATCGGCCATGACGCGGCGCTCCGCGGCCTGACGGGGCTGCGGGTCCGCGTCTACTGCAGGCTGGAGCGTCTCGCCCCCGTCGGGCTGGCGGGCTTCGCGCGCGGCGACCTCCTCACCCGGCTCATCGCCGATGTCGACTCTGCCCTGGACCTTCCCCTGCGGGTCGTCCTGCCGTGGGTCCAAGCCGCCCTCGTGTCCGCAGGCACCGTCGCATTCTGCATATGGCTCTGGCCGTCGGCTGGCCTGATCGTCGGATGCGCGGTCCTCGCCGCGCTCGTCCTCACCCCGTGGGCCGCGGCTGCCGTCGCGAGCCGGTCGGAGCGGCGCATGGCACCGTCCAAGGCCCTCCTCGCATCCGCGGTCGTGACTGCGCTCGATGCGTCGGCCGACCTCATCGCCTTCGGCGAGCAGTCGACGGCAACCCGCCGGATAGCCGCGATCGATGCGGAAGTCACGGCGCTCACGCGAAGGTCGTCGGCGGCCCTGGGCATCGGCAGCGGCCTCGGGGTCCTGCTGCAGGGCCTGGCCGTCGTCGGTGTCCTCGTCGCCGCGATCCCGGCGGTCCTCGACGGCTCGCTTCAGCCGGTGTGGCTGGCGGTGCTCGCCCTCCTGCCGCTCGCCCTGTTTGAGGTGCTCGCCCCGCTCCCCGGCGCCGCCCTCGCCTACCAGCGCCTTCGCGGATCAGCCGGGCGACTCGACGCGCTCGAGGCGGTCGCCGACCCGGTGACCGAGCCGGTAGTGCCTTTGGCGGTACCGGCGGGATTCAGCGGTCTTGAATTGCGGGGGGTGAGCGCCGGCTGGGCCGCGGGTGACGTAACGGCCCTTCGCGGGATTGACCTGCGCATCCGCGCGGGCGAACACCTCGCCATCGTCGGGCCGAGCGGTGCGGGAAAGTCGACCCTTGCCGCCGTCCTCATGGGCTTCCTCGGATACGAGGGGTCGCTCAAGGTCAACGAAATCGAGCTCTCGGCAGCGGGGAGTGACGGGATTCGCGAGCGGATCGGGCTGCTGGCGCAGCGTTCACACGTGTTCGGCACCACCATCGCGGAGAACGTGCGGCTCGGGCGGCCCGGGTTCAATGATGCTCAGGTCTGGGCAGCCCTCGCGGCGGCACAGCTCGACGACTCGGTTCGGCGGATGCCCGGCGGGCTCGATGCTGAGGTGGGCCCGCTGGGCATGTGCCTGTCCGGCGGGGAGTCGCAGCGCCTGGCCCTTGCCCGCATCCTGCTGGACCCTCCGCCGCTGCTCATCCTCGACGAGCCGACGGAGCACCTCGACGGCGCGACGGCCCAGGCACTCGAGCGGACGATTCGTACGAGCACCCATGGCTCGACCCGCGTCACGATCACCCACCGGCTTCGAGGCATCGATCTCGACGACCA
>JBMOKH010000414.1:0-1676 GCA_049315365.1 Candidatus Nanopelagicales bacterium | reverse complement strand
TGGGGGCCGTCGCTGCATTCGCACTTGTGTGCGTGTGGGCGATGGTGGCGACCCGCACAACACTGGCAACCCTTCACCACCGGATGCATGACACGCAATATGAGGACAGAATCAGGGCATGAATCGTTGCCTCGTCACCGGCGCTACTGGATATGTGGGCGGCAGGCTCGTCCGCGAGCTCCTCGCACATGGATATCAGGTTCGGGTACTCGCGCGCTCGCCCGAGAAGGTGCGCGACGCCGCTTGGGCGGAGCAGGTTGAGATCGTTGCGGGCGATGCCGGCGACCCGGTCTCCACGGCCGAGGCCATGCGAGGCATCGACGTCGCCTACTACCTCCTTCATTCGCTGCAGGAGGGGCGAAACCTCGAGCAGGCCGAGCGCGACATCGCCGAGAACTTCGCGACCGCCGCCCGCGAGCAGGGCGTGAAGCGCATCGTCTACCTCGGCGGCCTAGCACCGAGCATTCCGCTGGCCAAGATGTCGCCACACATGCGCTCCAGGGTCGAGGTGGGACGAATCCTCCAAGCGTCCGGCGTCCCGACAATCGAACTGCGCGCCGCCGTCGTCATCGGCTCAGGCTCAGCATCCTTCGAGATGATGCGCTACCTGACCGAGCGACTCCCGGCGATGATCACCCCGCGGTGGGTTCGAACGAAGACCCAGCCGATCGCCGTTCGCGACGTCCTGCGCTACCTCGTCCTAGCCGCCGAACTTCCCCCTGAGCTGAATCGATCATTCGACATCGGTGGACCAGAAGTCATGAGCTATCAGGAGATGATGCAGCGGTACGCCAAGGTAGCCGGACTGCCGAGGCGCATCATCCTTCCGATCAACCTGCTGTCGCCCCAGCTGTCGAGCCACTGGGTCAACCTCGTAACGCCGGTGCCGAAGGCAATCGCGAAGCCGCTCGTGCGTTCGCTCAGCCACCCAGCAACCTGCACCGAGAGTGACATCAAGGACTGGATTCCCGATCCGCCCGAGGGTCTCATCAACTTTGACGAAGCTGTCGGGCTGGCCCTGACCCGAATTCAGGATGCCGAGGTTGCGACCCGCTGGTCGGGCGCCGCCATCCCAGGGCGTCCGTCCGACCCACTCCCCAGCGATCCAGATTGGGCGGGTGGCACCCTGTACGAGGACATCAGGGTGCTTCACACGACCGCATCGCCCGAGAATCTTTGGGCTGCCGTCGATTGCATCGGCGGCGACAACGGCTGGTACTCGGCTCGCTTGCTGTGGGAGGTCCGCGGGTTCATCGACCGGATGGCAGGGGGTGTGGGCCTGCGTCGGGGGCGCCGCGACCCCAATACCCTGCGCGTAGGCGAGGCCGTCGACTTCTGGCGGGTGGAGGAGCGCCTGCCACCGAGCCTCATGCGGCTTCGCGCCGAGATGAAGATGCCCGGGCGCGCTTGGCTCGAGTTCGTCGTCGAGTCGGACGGCGCTGGGGGCGCCACCCTGCGACAGCGCGCGGTCTACTGGCCCCGAAGCTTCGCCGGCCATGCCTACTGGTGGTCTGTCGCGCCGTTCCACGCCTTCGTCTTCCCGCCGATGGCGCAACACATCGTGGAGCGGGCCGAGGCCCGGGAGTTAGCATCGGGCAGAATCGGGGCGTGACCGACTCCAACGCCCCGGCAGGTCCAACCCCCTATGAGCAGTTCGGGGGCCATGAGTTCTTCGT
>JBMOKH010000114.1:0-7321 GCA_049315365.1 Candidatus Nanopelagicales bacterium | reverse complement strand
GAATCCGGAACCCCCGATGCCGCCGCCCTCATGCTCGCCACCGATCAGGAGTCCGCGCGCGAGTACGCCAAGCTCGTGAAGAAGGTGACGGGGCACGCCGCCGTGCTCGTCCTCTCCGATGATCCTCGGTCGAGCAAGAAGATCGAGGCCTTCAACACGGGCACGGAGCGCTGGCTGGTGGCGGTCCGGCAGGTCTCCGAGGGCGTCGACATCGTCCGGCTGAACGTGTGCCTCTGGACCACCTCGTATCGGACGCCACTGTTCTTCTCGCAGGCGATCGGACGCGTCGTGCGGGCACGGAACCCGAGGGAGAGCGCCACCGTCTTCCTGCCGGCCGTTAAGCCCCTGCTCGCCCTCGCCGCTGAGATGGAGGAGGTCCGCAATCACGTCGTGCGGGTGCCGTCGGCGGAGGAGGGCCTCGGCGACTTCGTCATCGAGCGACTCGCTCCCGAGCCCGGTCAGGCGGAGTTCACCGCCCTCGATGCCGAGGCCGAGTTCGCCCATCTTCTTCAGGGCGGGCGCGCAATCACCGCCGAAGTGAGCCCCGACGACGAGGATTTCCTCGGGCTGCCCGGCCTGCTCACCGCTGAGCAGACCGCCACCCTGCTCGCTGCCCGCGACGCCGAACTGCGCAAGCGCGGCCCGGCCACCCTGTTCGACGACCTCGAGGCCGATGAGGCGGGCGAAGGCGCCACCTGGCGCGACGTCGACGCCCTCCGGCGCGAGGTGCACGGTCTTGTGGGCCAGTGGGCCTCGCGCTCGACGAGCAGCCACGCCGAGGTCCACGTCGAGCTGCGCAAGGCGGTGCCCGGCCCACCGTCCGCCTCCGCTCCGCTCGAGGTACTGCTCGCGCGTCGCGACTACTTGCTAGGCCGAGTCGGATAGCACCCTGAGTATCGGTCGGCCAGCGGGCTCGGCATCACATGTAACGCCAGGTGCCCGTCGCCGGGTCATAGGCATACATGCGGTCGCACGTGAATCCCCCCGTGCCGTCGTTCATCCACTTGGCCCAGCTTGGGCGCCACGTCGCCTCACATGTCTCATCGGACGACGCTCTTCCATAGGACAGGAATTGCGGTGTCGGCGCCGACGGTGGAACCCCGAAGTCGCACGACCAGCCTGCCTGGATCGCGTACCACTGGAGGAAGGGGTAGCCGTCATTCAGGGTGGGGCACAGTCCCCACGTTGTCGCGCTCGTCACAGTTGTCTCCAGACTCCACCCTGGGAAACTCGATGACGCCGTCATCTGGGCTGTCGTTGCGGCGCCTCCACCACCCGCACTGAGCGCCTGACCAGTGGACTGCGAGTTCCAAAGGGATGACGTCACTGGGGCCCCAGACGCAACCAAGCCACCCACGGGCGCTCCGACGGCAGTGACCGCCCCCGTCGCGTACGAGTACGACAGCGACCCGACACTCGGATCATCAAGAACGCCGATGGCCCCACCGACGTCGCTCGTACCGCTCACCACGCCGCGTGAATAGGCGTTGGCCACAGGGCTTTGCGTCACCCGGCCGATAAGTCCGCCGATCGCCGAACTTCCGCTCACCGCCCCGGTCGAGAACGACCGCTCGATGAGTCCGCCCATGTTGAACCAGCCGACGAGTCCACCCACATTCGTTGCCGCGACCCCGATTCCGGTGACTGAACCGCTGGCATAGGCGTTTGTGATCGATCCGCTGGTGGATCCGACGAGGCCCCCGATACTCGGCTGCTGCGCGGAAACAGAACCGGTGGCGTAGGACGAAGTTATGGTCGAACTGCTGCTGCCCGCCAGCCCTCCGGCGTTCGCACTTCCGGCTCCGGCCGTGCTCGTCACGTTGCCCGTGGCGTGGCTCGACGCCACGGAACCCCCAGCGGCGCCCACGAGACCCCCGACCGTCGATGCTGACGTTGTGACCGCACCTGATGACGAGCTCGCATCGATGCTGCTCCCGGAATTGAGGACCCCGACCAGGCCGCCTGCGGACTGGCCAACGGCCGTGACAACCACCGATGAACTTGAGCTCGTCACGGTTGCCCCCTTGGCAACTGCCCCGACTTGGCCGATGAGTCCCCCCGATGCAGAGCCCGCCGCTGAGACCGAGCCCGACGCTGTCACGCTCGTGATGTCCGCGCTCTGGACACGACCAGCGAGAGCCCCCACGTTCGCACGACCGCTGATGCTTCCGGCGGTGATCGTCAGCGAGGTAACCGATGCTCGAGCAGCCGGCGTCGCGCCCTCGATGACCCCGAAGAGTCCGGCATCATCCAAGGTCGCGTCACTGACGACCAGGCCGGTGATGGCGTGCGAGCGGCCGTCGAATGAGCCTCGGAAGGGAGCTCCCGCATTGCCGATGGGAGTCCAGCCAGCGCCCGCCGAGTAAGCCGAGAGGTCGATGGCCCCTGTCATCGCGAAGGCCGAGTCCCAGCAGGATGGGTCGGCAGCCACACTGCGCAACTGGGCGCCGGTGGCGAGGAGGTACGGATCAGCAGCAGTGCCGGCGCCCCCGGCGAAGGGCCCTGAGGCACACCCGATACCCCAGGCCGGCGGGGCCGTGACACCGATCAATGTCACCGCTCCCGAGGCAATGGACAAGCTGACCGCAAGCGTGGCGGACATGCTCACGACGCCGTGTCGACCGCGAGCGAATCGACGGATCATCGGTGGAATCGTTCGTCAGCTCTGCTCATCATGCCCCAGCGGAGGTCCAGACGCGCTTATTGCACGAGCCATAGGAACTCGTGACCGCGAACCCTGAACGGCACTCGCTTTCATCGACGTAGACGAGGAGCTGCGGCAGTTGACCCAGCTCGGAGTCGACGGTCTGACTTCGGCCGATGCCCGAGATGAGTCCCGGCGTGACGAGGAAGAGGCTGCGTGCGGTCTGCCCTTGCCCGGTCGCATTCCGGGCTGAGACCACGACCGTCCATGCCCCCGTCGGTGAGTTCGTGCCGAGAGTGAAGTAATCAGGTACTGAGACGGTGCTGATGTTTCCTGAGGTGGCAATCGGCAATGCCCGCACGAGACGTCCGGACGAGTCGTAGATCCGCAGTAGGTAACTGCTCGGGGCCGGGACCGAACTCGTCGGTGCACCCCAGCTTGTCGAAACCCAACCGTTGGAGGACACGGAGACTGCCAGATTGACCGGGAGACTCGGTGGCGTCCCAACGAGGGGAACGGTTGCAGTCGATGCCGGACCAGAGCCTGCAGTGTTCGTCGCGCTCACGCTGAAGGTCCAAACGCCGAGATGGCCGAGTGCCGAGGTGGTGTACGCGGGGACCGAAACCGTCACTGGGGCTCGCGGGACCCCGGCAGGGTCCGTCGCCACGATCCGGTATCCGCTGACGACGGGCATTGCGCTGATCGGGCTCCAGCTCAGCGTCACCGTGCTGTCAGGATTCTCCGTCGCCGTGAGGTTCGCCGGCGCCGGCGGTGGGCCTGACCCAAGGTAGGACGTCACGATCGCGGACAGGCCGGTGCCCGCGCTGTTGACCCCTGCGAGAGTGAACTCCCAGTAGCCAGGCTGCGAACTCGGTATTGGAGTGCTGGCAGATGATGTCTGCCCCGCCACCGTCACGCTTGCCAAGGGCAGCGTGCTCGTCGCGCTAGTCCCCGAGGGCGAGGTGGTCGTGAGCTGGTACCCGATCAGCGGTGGCGTGGACGAAGGCGTCTGCCAGCTGAGGGTCGCCGTGCTTGAGCTGCTGGCGCTGATCGACAGGTTCGCAATCGGCGCCGGCGGCGTCTGCGCGAAGCCTGGGGTGCTTGACACGGAGAAGGTCACGGCGGATGCGATTGAGGTTCCGCTCACCGCTGCCACGATCGAACCGGTCGACCCGGAGCCGTAGCCAACCGGGATATTGATCGCGGACGTGCCCTGGGGCAGGATCACGCTGCACGAGATGATCGTGCCGCCGCTGACCGTCGGGGCGAGCAGGTTCGCCTGCGTTGACGGCGTCGTGCACCCACTGATGCTCAGATTCGACCCGGGGAATGGTGTGAGGAGACTCTGCACCTGGGCAGCCCCCGATGCTGAGGCGACCGTGAGCGTCACCAATTCACTGCTGGAACTGCTGTTCGTCAGGACAACGGTCGCGAGGTTCGAACCGCTGGCCTGCAACGTGCCCTGCGAAGGTGCAGCGGTGATGACGATCGGGCCGGTGGTCTGGGCGTTGTAGACCGCGCTCCACTCCTGCCACCAGCCGAGACAGGTATTCGTCGCATTCGCGCTTCCGTCGTAGCCCTGGCTGAACGTCGTCAGAGCCGGGCATCCGGGCTTCGTCGGGTTTGCGACCGGCCAGACGTACTGAGCCTGGAATGACGAAGAAGTCGAGACGCCTCCAGCGTCCGAGACGAAGCCGGGTACCGAGGTCTGGCTCCAATTGAGCGTCGTGCTCACATTCCCCTGGTAGTCCGAGGACGACGCGCTGCCGATGAAATCCCCGTAGAACGCTGAATTCTCCGTGAGCGGTACGCCGCCAGCCGGCACGCCAGGGGTTGTCGCTGAGGGAGTGTTCGCGAAGCCGCACATCTGGGATTGGTTCTGATTCACCAATCCGGACGACACGAGGGACGCCTGGGATCCATTGGCTGCTCCAAGGAGCGACCCGTAGGTCAGCGGCACCGCATTTGGGTAGGGATTGATCGGACTCACCGAACCCGGGCAGTTCACGAGAGCCACGCCGGTTGATCCGGAGGGAACCGAAGTCGACACCGTAGGGGTCCACCCGGAACTCGTGGAGGGACTCAGGTAGTAGGGGTAAACGGATGCAGGCGTCAGGACCGGAATAGTCGTTGACGGATTGCCAATGACGACGCTGGCGCCGCTCGTGGGCACCATGCTCGTGTCGAGGAAGGATTGGATCCCGTATGGCATCGTGCTCAGATTAGGCAGCAGATTTCTGTACGCACCGTCGACGTAGTTGAAGAAGCGTGCGTCACTGATGGCTGCCGACTCGAGTGGCGTCCACTGCGAACTCTCGCCGGTATAGAAGATCAGGTTGGCGGGCTTCGAACCGTTGACGGCAAGGCCAGCCGCGGCCATGGATGCACCGATCGTCGAAGGCGCGGCGCACGAGGTCAACGTCCCTGCGAGTGCCGGGACGCAGGCCACTGCTGCGTTTCCCTGCGCACCTGGGTAGGGCGGTGCCGATGAGACGCCCAACGCCCGGTCCCACATGCTCGAGGTCGCGGGGCCGAAATTGAGTCCGATCCAGTTCGCCACCGAAGGCTGCATGACACCATTCGAGAGGCTGGACGATGCTGGTCCGGTGGCGGCCTGCGTGGACGGAGTCACGGCCTGACTGCCCGAACCGGATCCATATGCCCCGAGGTCCAACGCCCAGATGCCCAGCGGCGCCTCGAGTGAGCCTGAGGCAGCACTCACTTGGGTGTCGGCTGCCAGGGCGCCATCGCTGACCTGGCGCCAGGATGCACCGGTGAGATTCCAGCCAACGGCGAGGGTTGCCTGTGTTTGCGCGATCTGGGCGAGGAGTCCGCTGCAGGTGATCATGTTCGGAGTCCCCGCCGCGGCGGTTCCGTAGCACAACTGGGTTACCTGGCTCGCGGAGTTAAACGACTGTGGGGACAGCATGGCGATGGCCATACGTCCACCCTGCGCAGTGAGGGCTTGGCCGAGCGCCACCCAGCCGGCGTAGTAGCCCATGATCTGCTGGAGTTGAATGAAATAGGCGTCATCGACGGTGCCGATCGGCAGGATCGACGTGCCGGTCGCGAAGTAGGGCGATGGGTTCGCTGCGATCTCCGCCGAAACCGCCGAGGCACAGGCGGCGATCAATCCCGTGGAGTCGGCCGCCCCGTTGTTCACCATGAGGTTTGCCAGATCCGTCACCGCCTGCTGGGTCGCGAAGACACCGCTGGCGAATGACGGCGTTCCACCACCTGAGCCGAACACCTGATTTCCGACCGCACGAATTCCTGCCGTCGAGTTCGCGTACGGTCCGACGTTTGCCTGGAGCCAGGCGGGAGTCATCGCCAGCTGCATGTTCTCCTGGGCAAGTTGAATCGTGTTCACGTAGCCGTTCGCCTCGTCCATGAGGGTCACGCAAGTGCCATCGGTGTCGACTGCATTGAGCTGCGCGTACTCCTGAGTGACCTGCGCCTCGAGGCTCGCCAAGGAAGTCTGAATGGAGTTGAGCTGGGACTGGATCTCCTGCAGTTGTCCAGAGATCGCGGCAATGGCGGCCGCCGAATTGTTACCCTGGCCTGGAAAGATCACCGACACGAGGAGGTCGAGTCCGGCTCCGACGCCCCAGTCTGCGACGGCCTCGCCGAGGAATTGGCCAACCGGGCTGCTCAGCGCGCCGCTTATTGAGCTGGTCAGGATGTTCAGCGTCTGGGCACTCTCGGCCGCCCCGACCTCAAGGTCGTCGAGGTCCTCTCCAAGCTCGAAGTCGTCGTCCCATGCCGGTCGGGCCCGCACCCTGCTGTCGCTGACCTGCGTCGGTGGCCGCTGCGCATGCCCAGCCATGCGCATGCCACTGCCCATGTCGGTCACCGAGCTGCGCTGCCCGCCCCGCTGAGCGGTGACGGTCACCTGCGGGGACGACCACGCGGTCGTGCGGCCTTCCAGCACCCGCATGCGAAGGGAGTACTCCCCGGGGACAGCAATGACCGTCGATAACCGGACCGTGCCGTCCGGCTTAACGAATCCCCGTGCTAGTTCGGTTCTGCCGGGCGTAGTTGCGGCCTCGAGCACAGCCTCGCGGCCTCCGAGGGATCCACCAGGGCGCGCCGAAACGGAGAATGGCTGGCCAACGAGCACCTCTCGGGGGGCATTCAGACCCGACCGCCCCTCTGGTTGAGCGCTTGATGCGGCGGGCGCCAGCAGGCACAGGATCACGGAGAGGGAGGCCAAAGACACGACCCCGAAGGAACTCGACTGAATGCTGCGGCGCACCGCTCCCCGCCCGCCTGCACGCATGATCACTCTCACCCTCCCGATGGCCGGTCCGTCGCCGGCTCAGCTCCCTTGGGCCCCCGCCGATCTGATCAGCAAAGATCTCCGTGGCAGCACGCAGCGCACCTTCGCCTCTTGCAGGAACCTCTTAGAGTATGCAAACCACTATATTCAAGGCTCGGTTGGCCACGGCCATCTCCATGGTGGTGCTCCACGCATGTCGGCCCGATTTGCTCACGAGTAAGCAGTCCCGTCATCAACGCGAACCGGCCCGAACGCTTGAACGCACTACGGTGGCGACGTGCCTGAAGCGTCCTCGACTCGCGCGCTGCTCGCGAATCCTCGATTCCGCAGGCTGTTCCTGGCACGGACGATCAGCAACATCGGCAACGGCGTGGCCCCGATCGCCATCGCATTCGGCG